>RPRB01000101.1 GCA_003818285.1 Myxococcaceae bacterium | reverse complement strand
GCGGCCGGTCTCCGTCTGCTCCGGACGCTCGACGCCGAGCGGACGCGCCTTCTCTCGGCGGGCTCCGGCGGCCCCGCGCTGGAGCAGCTCGACCGGGTCCGCACCGAGGTCGAGCAGGCCACGGCGCAGGCCATCCACGCGCGCCTCGCGGACGTCTCGGCATCGCTCCGGGACCTCCTCGAGCAGGCCGACGTGCTGCGCTTCGAGATGACCCGCGGGGAGAAGGAGCTGCTCGATGCCGACGTGGACCAGCGCAAGCTCCTCGCCTCACGGCCCCTGCCTCCGCTGCCCACCGGCGGGCCCGCCGACGAACGGTGGCGTGTGGACGGAGAATGGTGGTCTGACGAGATCGGCTTCGAACGGGCGACGCTGAAGGACGGCTGCCCCGCCCCGAAGGGCACGCCGAGCGTCCGCTGACGCACGTTCCGACCTGGCGAGCGGCCTTCTCGGGTCGGGACCGCGGTCCTAGCTTGTTCGCGTTTGGGTCCGTGAGACCCGGGTCACGAGGCCAGGGTGGGACGGAGGAGAGGGTGACGGCGGTGGCGTGGCGGGCAGCGGCGGTGGGGCTGATGGTGTGGGCGGCGGGGTGGGACACCACCGCGCATGCCGCCGCGGAGCGCGCCGCGCCGCCCGAGCGCACTGGCCCGGCCGTCTTCCGGCTCGACCTGTCGGACGCCCAGCGCGAGCAACTCACCGAGGCCAAGCGCGAGGAGCTCATCGCCCAGCTGGAGACGCTGGTGCAGCGCTTCCCGGACGATTCCCCCCGCAAGCCGGACCTCCTGTTCCAGCTCGGTGAGGCGTACTGGGAGAAGAGCAAGGCCCTCCGGCGCGCGGAGACCGAGGCCGCCAGCGGCGGCGACCGGGCCGACCACCGCCGCAGTGACGCGGTTCGGACCCGTGCCATGGACGCCTACTCCCGCCTGCTCAAGGGATTCCCCAAGTACGAGCGGCGCGACGAGGTGCTCTTCTCGCTCGCCTACGACCTCGAGGACGTGGGCCGCGGCGATGAGGCCGTGGCGCAGTACCGCGCGCTCATCCGCGACTTCCCGAAGTCGAGGTTCGCTCCCGATGCCTGGCTCGAGCTCGGAAACCACGCCTTCGAGAAGGGCAACCTGGCCGCGGCGCAGGACGCCTACCAGCATGCCTCGCGCATCGGCTCGGCGCGGGTGCGCAGCTACGCCACGTACAAGCTGGCCTGGTGCGACTTCAACGTCGGCGACTTCGAGGCGGCGCGCGAGAAGCTGGCGCGGGTGGTGGACGGGAGCGCCGGCGGGACGAAGACGCTGCTCGACCTCCGCACCGAGGCCCTGGTCGACCTGACCCGGGTGTACGTGCGGCTGGACCGGCCCGACGACGGGCTCGCCTACTTCCAGCGGAACACCGAAGGGACCGAGCGCCGGAAGCTCGTCACCCGCCTGGCCAACGCGCTGGCCGATGCCGGCGAGCTGCAGGGCGCGCTCAAGGTCTACAAGGCCGTGCTCCAGGCCGAGCCGCTCGCGGCGGAGGCGGCGACCTGGCAACAGGCGGTGGTGCGGGCCTACGACGGGCTCCACGACCGCGAGCGCGTCCGCACCGAGGCGCAGCGCCTGGCGGAGATGGTTCACCCCGGCACGCGCTGGTGGACGGCCAACGCCGGCTCGCCCCAGGCGCTCCGGGCCGGATTCGACGCCGCCGAGGAGGCGCTCCGGACGCTGGTCACCGCCTACCACCAGGAAGCGCAGCGGACCGGCTCGCCCCGCACCTACCGCCTCGCGGCGGACGTGTACCGCGCCTACCTCTCCGCGTTCGCGCGGGACGCCGACCCGGAGTGGACCTCGGACTACGCCTTCAACATGAGCTTCTACTCCGCGGAGGTTGCCTGGGGTCTGGGCGACTGGCGGGCGGCCGCCGAGCAGTACGAGCGGGTGGTGGACTTCCGCATCCCCGCCCGGCCCACGGCCCGCGAGGTGGGCGACGAGCGTTACCGGGCAACCGCCGCGTACAACGCGGTCCTCGCCTGGGACCGGCTGGTGGACGCCGAGCACGGGCGCGTCCAGGCAGCCCCCACCCGCGTGGACGAGAAGCAGGGGAAGGGCGGGCTGCGCACCCGCGCTCCCACCGCCGGGACGACCGCGTCGGCCCTGAGCGAGGCCGAGCAGCGGCTGGTGGCCGCCTGCGACCGCTACGCCGAGCGCTTTCCGGAGGCGAAGGACGCCCTCGACATCCGCTACCAGGCGGCGGTGGTCTTCTTCGAGCGGGGTCAGACCCCCGCGGCTCTCGACCGGTTCGGAAAGCTCATCGCGCTGGCCCCGGACTCGGAGCGGGCGCGGCAGGCCGCGGACCTGACCCTCCACGTGCTGGAGACGAAGGGCGACTGGCTGGCCCTCAACGCCAGGGCCCAGGAGTACGCCCGGAACGGCGCGCTGGCCCGCCCGGGCACGGACTTCGCCAAGCGGGTGACGAAGGTCGCCGAGGCCAGCCGGTATGCCTGGGTGAGCGAGGTGGTCCACAAGCAGCAGCACCAGGACGTGCGCGCCGCCCAGGAGTTCCTCCGCTTCGCGGACGACTACCCGCGCTCGGAGCACGCGCCGCAGGCGCTGACCTACGCCATGGCGTTGCTCGAGGAGCAGGGCCAGCTCCAGCGAGCGGTGGAGGTCGGCCACCGCGCGCTCGCGCACTATCCCGCGACGCCGCTGCGCCTGAAGCTGGCGCACGGCCTGGCCGACCTCTCCGCGCAGCTCGGTGACTTCCGCCAGGCGGCCGAGGCGAGCGAGGCCTTCGTCGCCGCGTACGATCGCGCCCGGGCGGGGAAGGACGGTCCCCGCATCGAGCGGGCACTGCTCGACGAGGCCTCCGACTGGGTGGCCCCGGCGCAGGGCGAGGCGGGGCTGTACTGGGCCGCGGTGGGGCGGACCGAGCGCGCCATCAACGCCTACCAGGCGTACCTCAAGCGCTTCCCGGACCGGAAGGACGCCTCGGACGTGGCGCTGTCGCTCGGCCGGCTGCAGGAGTCCGCGGGACGGCTGTCGGCGGCGGCGCAGGCGTACGAGAAGGCGGAGACGCTCGTCCCGTCCGGGGCGGCGCCACGGCGCTTCGAGGCGCTGGGGCTGCAGCTGCAGGCATGGCGCAAGGCGAGGCAGGCGGCGCGGGTGAACGCCGTGCAGCAGCGGGTGCGCCAGCTCTGGGCGGGGCTCGGCCCCGAGGCGCGGAAGGACCCGGCGGTGGTGTCGACCTACGCCCAGCTCTTGCTCGACGACGCCGAGCCGCTCTTCGAGCAGTACCGCCGCATCGACTTCGCACGCACCCAGACCGTCCAGGCGGACCTGGCCCGGAAGCGCGCCTCGCTCAAGGGGCTGGAGCAGGCCTACGTCGCCGTGGTGTCGACCGGCGATGCGCGGAACGGCATCGCCGCGCTCACCCGGATCGGCGAGGCCTACGCCGACTTCGCGACGAAGATCCGCCAGGCGCCCACCCCGAAGGAGCTCGCCGAGGAGGACCGGGCTCAGTACCGCGACGAGCTGGAGCAGCTCGCCGCGCCCCTGGAGCAGCGCGCCCTGGAGACGTTGCAGAAGGGGCTGGCCAAGGCCTACGAGCTCGGCATCTACACCGACTGGACGCTGCGGGCGCAGGACGACGTGAACACGCTGCAGCCCGGCACCTACCCGCCGCAGACCCGGGTGGCGCTCCGCCCGCCGGATCCACCCGCGCCGCTCGCCGCGCCGCAGAGCTCCGCGTCGGTGGCGCTGGGGAAGGGGGCGGCGCGATGAGCCGCTGGCTCCTCCCGGCACTCCTCGGCGGAGCGATGCTCGCCGGCTGCGCGGGGTCGCGCGCTGCGGGGCCGGAGGGCCCGTCCACCGCCGCGCCTTCGAGCACGCCTGCTGCGACGCCACCCCCCGAGGGCAAGGCGCCGGAGCCCACCTCCGCAGGCGCCCCGGGCGCACGAGCCGCGCGCGGAGCCGAGGGACCGCTCGCCGAAGGCGTGGAGGCGTTCCGGGCCGGGAAGTGGCAGCAGGCAGCGGACGCCTTCCGCGTCGAGCTCCGCCGGAACCCGGACGACGCCGACGCGCAGTTCAACCTCGCCCTGACCGAGGAGCGGCTCGGGGCGGCGGATCGCGCGCGCTCGGCCTACGAGGCGGCGCTGAAGCTAGACGCGGAGCACGTCCCCTCGCTGGTCAACCTCGCCCGGCTCGAGCGCCAGACCGGACGGGCAGAGCGTGCGGTCCAGATCCTCGAGGCAGCCTCCCGCCGGCCGGCGCTGGCCTCCGAGCCCGGCCTCTGGGTCCAGCTGTCGATGACCGAGCGCGCCGCGGGAAATCTGGCCGACGCCGAAAAGGCAGCGCGCCGCGCCCTCAGCCTGCGCCGGGACCCGAGCGCCTACGAGGCGCTGGCGCTGGTCTCCTCGGCCCGGGGCCAGAACCGGGAGGCCGAGCTCCTCGCGCTCTCGGCGCTCCGGCTCGACGAAGAACGCGCCTCGACCCACGTGACTCTGGGGCTGGTGGCCTACCGGCTGGGAGAGGTGGGCCGTGCCCGCGCGGAGTTCGATCGCGCCGCCGCGCTGGATCCGGGCTCGGCGGATGCGTGGGCCAACCTCGGCGCCCTGGCGCTCGGATGGCGCGACTACGCCGGGGCGGAGCGCGCCTACCGACGGGCGAGCGAGCTCGAGCCGTGGGTGGTGGACTCGCGGCTCCGCCTGGCGCAGGCGCTCGCGGCGCAGGTGACGGAGGATCCCGCGAAGGCGACGGCGGCCGCCGCGGCGTACCGCGCCGTGCTCGCCCGCGCCCCGAACCGCCCCGAGGCCATCTGCGGCGCGGGATGGGCGCTGGCGCAGGATCGGAAGGCCGCCGCGGAAGCGGGGACGCTGCTCCGCCGCTGCCGTGAGCTGCCGGACACCTCGGCGGCCGAGCGGGGGCGCATCGACGGGCGCCTGTCGGTGCTCGAGTCGCTGGCCCGGGCGCCGGCCGCTCCGCCAGCTGGCCCGGAACCTGCTTCGTCCCGGGGGACCGGCGGCGGTCCGAGGGAGCAGGGCGCGGGAGGAGGGGGGACCCGGTGATTCTTACAGCCCCGGTCCGGAAACGAGTGGGGAGGCGGAGGTTGGAGGCGGCAATGCGGCGATGGTCGATGGCAGCCCTGCTCGTCCTCGGAGCGGCGACGGCGCGCGCCGAGGAGAAGGTCGTTCGCGAGGCGGACCGCACGGTGATCCGCAGGGAGACGCGGATCGACTTCGCCGACCAGACCCTGGAGGGCAACATCGTCCGGCCCGAGGGGAACTACATCCTCGAGCGCAACCGGAGCCGCTTCGAGAGCCTGGTCCGGCTGCGTTCCAGCTTCGAGCGCGAGCTCCGCGCCTCCACCGACGGGTTGCCACGATGAGCGACAGCGCGCCGGTGACACTCCGGCTCACGACCGCCGAGGGAGCCGTCCGGGACGTCCCGCTGACCGAGGAGATGCTCGTCCTCGGTTCGGGACCGGCGGCGGGCCTGCGGGTGCACGATCCGGCAGTGTCCAGCGTGCATCTCCTGTTGAAGCGCCACCGGGACACGGTGCTGGCGATCGACCTCGCCAGCGAGGCTGGCACGCAGGTCGGTGACACGCCGCTGCAGGCCCCGCGCGCGCTCCGCCACGAGGACGTCATCCGGCTGGGCCGCTCGCGGCTCACCGTGTACTTCGGCGCCGCGCCGGCCGTCGCCTCGGGTGTGCCCGCGCATCCGACGCTCCCGCGGCACGAGCCGTTCGTCCCCCGGAGCCCGATGCCTTCCGGGCCTGCACCCCGGATGCACGGCGGCGCGGCCCTGGCGATGGAACGGGTGGCGGTGCCCCGGGTTCTTCCGGTGCGGCACGCGGCGGTGCCCCGCGCCGAGGCGAGCGCCTGGAAGCTGCTCCTCGGCCCGTTGCCTGCGGCGCTCGCGCCCAACGAGAAGCACAAGGTGCTGCAGGCGGCGCTGGTCTGGGGTGACCAGCTGCTCGGGGTGGAGCACCTCTCGAATGCTCAGCCGCTCACGGTGGGCGAGGACGAGGAGGTCTCCACCTTCCAGGTCTTCCACCACGGGCTGGGGAAGGCCTTCGAGCTGGCGCGGGTGGAGAAGGGACAGCTCCGGGTCACCGTTCCCGAGGGGGCGGAGTGGACCGTCTTCGACGGCGCGCATCCGGTGGCCATCGCGGACATCCGGGACGAGGGGCGCCTCAAGCTCGGTCCGGCGGGATCGGAGGTCCTGCTGCCGCGGCTGCGAGAGTCGGTGCGGGTCCGATTCGGGCGGCTTTCGCTCCTCCTCCGCTGGGTGAGGCCGGCACGCCGCGCGGGAGTCCTGCCCGGCGGCTGGGAGACGCTGCGCTTCACCACCATGCTGCTGGGGAGCGTGGCGCTCTTCGGCACCCTCATCTTCGCGATCCAGAGCGCGCCCCCGGTGAAGCGCGGCTCGTGGGGCTCGCTGGCCGACAGCCAGCACTGGGTCTCCCTGGTCCGGCGTCCGCCGCCGCCTCCGCCGAGGCCGAAGGCCGGCGAGAAGAAGGAGGACGCCGGGGCCGAGGAGGGCAAGGCCGCGCCTGAGGACGCGGGGAAGGTCGGCAAGACCGATGCGGCCCAGAAGGAGGCCGAGGCCTCGAAGAAGGGGAGTCCGGCGGTGGACCCCAAGGCCCGGGAGGCCAACCGCACCCGCGCCTTCCGGAGCGGCCTGCTCGGCGCGCTGAAGGGCCAGGCGATCTCCGACGTGCTCGGGCCCGGCACCGCGGGCACCGGGATGAACAAGGCGATCGGAGGGCTGCGGGTCGGTACCTCCGAGACCGGCACCCAGCAGGGTTACGGTGGAATGGGCGCCCGGGGAATGGGCCTCGGCGGAGGCGGGGAGGGCCTCGGCATCGGGGGCGCCGGAACGGTGGGGATGGGACAGGGTGCGGGCGGCTACGGGAAGGTGGATCTCGGCGGCAAGAAGAAGGATTCGGTCCGCATCGTTCCCGGGCAGACGACGGTGGTGGGCGGGCTCGCGCGGGAGGTGATCGCCCGGGTCATCCAGGAGCACCAGAGCGAGATCAAGTACTGCTACGAGGTGCAGCTGAACCGGAACCAATCACTGGCGGGCAAGGTGACCGTGCTCTTCACCATCGACGGCAGCGGCGCGGTCGTGGACGGGCAGGTCTCCGAAACCACGCTGAACAGCGCCGAGACGGAGAAGTGCATGCTGGCGAAGATCCGTCGCTGGAAGTTCCCCGAGCCGGCCGGCAACGGCATCGTCAAGGTGAACTTCCCCTGGATCTTCAAGCCCGCGGGCTCGGAGTAGGCGAGCTCACGGCTGGACGGAGGCGAGGACGGACTGCACGAGCACCCGCTCGGTCTGCTCGTGCATGCCCCTGGCTCCGTAGTTGTTGCTGGTGATGGCGAAGGCCAGGTCGAGCTCGGGTACGAAGCCGACCTTGTTCCCTCCGTTCCCGGACATGTAGACCACGTGGACCTTCCGGTCGCGCCAGGGGAGGTCCTTCAGCCACCACAGGTAGCCGTACTGGGTTCCGGGCTCGATCTCCGCGTGGGGGCGGGTGGACTCGGCGATCCACGCGGCATCGAGGACGCGGGTCCCTCGCCACTGACCGCCGTTCAGCGCCAGCTGCGCGAGGGCGAGGAGGTCGCGACCCCGGAGGCGGAGCCCGCCCCCGGTCTGGACCGTCTTCTGCGGTGAGCGCACCCATTGCAGCCGGTCGATGCCGAGCGGCGCGAAGAGCACGTGGTCCGCGAAGCGGTCGAGCGGCTCGCGCACCGCGCGCTCGAGGAGGAAGCCCAGCGTGGCCACTCCGGCGGTGCAGTAGCGGAAGCTCCGGCCGTACCTGCTCTCCTCCGGCCGCGGGTTGAACGAGGGGAAGCCCTGGATGGGGAGGTCGAGGAAGAATCGCGGCCAGTCCTCGACCAGGTACATCCGCTCCTCGTTCCCCCGGCTGTACTGGTTCCAGTCGTCGCACTCGAGGAGCGAGCTCATGGTGAGGAGGTCCTCGACCGTGATGCGCTCCTTCCGCGGATCCGGGTTGGCGAACGGGCGGCGATCCTTGAAGACCGGCGTCACCCGGGTCGCGACGCCTGCCGGCAGGCGCTTGCGGTCGATGGCCGCGCCGACCAGGTAGCCGGTGAGGGTCTTGGTCGCCGAACGGGTGTCGAGCAGCGTGTCCGCATTCGCTTCGCCGAAGTAGCGCTCGAAGACCAGGCTTCCCCGTCGGGCGACGAGGAGCCCGGTGAGCTTCACCAGGCTGCCGGAGCGAACCTGATCCTCCACGGCCCGGAGCGGTGCCGGGTCGATGCCATTCGAGGAGGGATCGGCCTCGGTCCAGGTCGCCCCGCCCGCGGCGAGCGACAGGGCGAGCAATCCAGCAACGTGGGGCATGGACCCTCCTGGCAGATGAGCCGGCCGATTGCCAACCCCGAATCCGCGCGCGTGGAACGGAGCGCGAGCCGCAGCGGCTCTCCCCGTCGCGCGGCGGTTTCGCGAACTGGCTTGCCGCAACATTTCCGGACGCTGGGCCGCGGGAGCGCCGCCTCCGCCGCGGCGGGCGTCCATTCCAGCGCGTTCAGCCCCCCTGTCGGGAAGCGGAGCGTTACACCCACGGAGGCATCGGGGTCAGACCGGTGCGCGGCCCTTGGACGCCTTCCGCTCCTCCCTCAGATCGTCGGCGTCGAGCGGGCGGTGGTCCTCGTCTCCGCGCTGGATCGACGACGTGTCCTCGCCCGGGGACACCTGGCGCGAGCTCTGGGCACCGCGAGGCCGCATGTGATGGGCGAGGAGCTCCTGGCGATCGTGCCGGAGGTGCACGCCATTGGCGTCCACCGAGGCCACGGAGGCCGAGGCATCGACCACGATGCGCTCCTTCACCAGCGGCAGGAGCGGCTCGCGGGTGAGGAAGAAGTGCCCGCCGCTGAGGCTCTCCACGTAGCCGATTGGCCGGCCGCTGCCGTCGAACACCGCCATGCCTTCCCGAATCTCCTGTGCGTGTGCGCTCAACCCCGCCGCCTCCTCTCCACCTTCGATGCAGCGAAGGTGGGCACGGCCCGGACGGTTGGCCGGCCAGCCCGGGCGAGGAGGAGGCGAGGGGGCGGCTGCTCACTCGCCCGCGGCGAGCTGGTCGCGCTTCCGCTCACGGTCGGCCCTGTAGCGCTCACCGGTGGCGAGCACGCGCTTGCGCATCCGCACCGACTTCGGGGTGACCTCCACCAGCTCGTCGGGAGCGATCCACTCCAGCGCTCGCTCCAGCGACATCTCCCGCGGCGTGGTGAGGATGACGTTCTCGTCGCGCCCCGCGGCCCGGATGTTGGTGAGCTTCTTCTCCCGGCAGGCGTTGACGTTGAGATCGGAGGGGTGGGCGTTCTCGCCGATGATCATCCCCTCGTAGACCTGGATTCCGGCGCCGACGAAGAGCGTGCCGCGCTCCTGGATGGAGAACAGCGCGTAGGGCACGGTGTCGCCCTGGCGGTCGGAGACGATGGCCCCGTTGCTCCGCTTGGGGATGTACCCGAACCACGGCTCGTAGCCGTCGAACTGCGAGGACATGATGCCCTCGCCGCGGGTGATGGTGAGGAACTCGCTCCGGAAGCCGACCAGCCCCCGCGCCGGGATGCGGAAGGTGAGCCGGGTCCGACCGCTGCCGAGCGCGCTCATGTCGGTCATGCGGCCCTTGCGCGGGCCGAGCCGCTCGGTCACCGCACCCACCGAGGCCTCGGGCACGTCGCAGACCATCAGCTCCATCGGCTCGTGGATCTGCCCGTCCACCTCGCGGGTGAGAGGCTCGGGGTTGCTCGCGGTCAGCTCGTAGCCCTCCCGGCGCATGGTCTCGATGATGACCGCCAGCTGGAGCTCTCCGCGTCCGACCACCCGGAAGGCATCCGGGGTCTCGGTGTCCTCCACCCGGATGGAGACATTCCGGTAAGCCTCGCGGTACAGCCGCTCCCGGAGGTTCCGGGAGGTGACGTACTTGCCCTCGCGCCCGGCCAGCGGGCCGTCGTTGACCCGGAAGACCATCATCATGGTGGGCTCGTCCACCTTGATGCGGGGCAGGGCGACCGGAGACTCCGGGTCGGCCAGGGTGTCCCCGATGCTCACGCCCTCGATGCCGGCGACGCTGACCAGCTCGCCCGGCCCCGCGTCCTCGATCTCCACCCGCTTGAGGCCGGAGAAGCCGTAGAGCTTCAGCACCTTGCCCGGCTCGATCTTGTTGCCCTCGCGCAACACCGCCAGCGTCGACCCCGAGGTGATGCGGCCCGAGTGCACCCGCCCGATGACCAGACGGCCCACGTAGTCGTCGTAGTCCAGGTTGGCGACCAGGAGCTTCAGGCGGTCCTCCCCCTCGGCGGGCGCCGGCGGAGGCTGGATGTGGGAGAGGATCGACTCGAACAGCGGCCGCAGGTCCGTCCCGGGCTGGGCGAGCGAGGTCGAGGCCTGCCCCTGGCGGGCCACCGCGTAGAGCACCGGGAAGTCGATCTGCGACTCGTCCGCGCCGAGGTCGATGTACAGCGAGTAGACCTGGTCCAGCACCTCGCGGGGGCGGGCGTCCTGCCGGTCGATCTTGTTGATCACCAGCACCGTCTTGAGCCCCATCGACAGGGCCTTGGAGAGCACGAACCTTGTCTGCGGCAGCGGCCCCTCGGCGGCGTCCACCAGGAGGAGCACCCCGTCCACCAGCCGGAGCCCGCGCTCGACCTCGCCCCCGAAGTCGGCGTGGCCCGGGGTGTCGATGATGTTGATCTGATGCCCGCGGTACTGCACCGCGGTGTTCTTGGCGAGGATGGTGATGCCCTTCTCGCGCTCCAGGTCGTTCGAGTCCATGACCCGGTCGGTCAGGGCCTCGTTGGAACGGAACACGCCCGCCTGGCGCAGCATGTGGTCGACCAGCGTGGTCTTGCCGTGGTCGACGTGGGCCACGATGGCCACGTTCCGGATGTTCTCGCGGGGGATCATGAAGGGACTGGCCGGGCGCCGCCGCGGCGCGGCGTGCTCATAGCGTGCGCCCGCGCGGGTTCGCAACTCAGGGAGCGTTTCAGCTCCCGGAGGTCGCCTCGACCACCCGCCGGATGGCCCCCTGGAGCATCTCCAGGCTGATCGGCTTGGCGACCTGGGGCACCGGAGAGCTGCGGAGGAACTCCTCGCTCCGGGGCGTGAACGCGCCGCCGGTCATGAAGATCATCCGCTCCGCCTGGTCGGGGGCGACGCGGTGGAGCTCCTTGTAGAAGTCCTCGCCGTTCTGCTCCGGCATCATGAGGTCGGAGAGGATGACGTCGAACCGCTCGCCGGTCTCGAGCAGGGCCAGCGCCTCGCGCACGGTGGTCAGCGCGGTGACCCGGTGCTCCCGCCGCAGCAGGCGTTGGATCGCGGTGCAGATGTAGGGCTCGTCGTCGACCACCAGGAGCTTCACTCGCTGCGGCGGAGGTGCCTCGGGGCCGGGGAACACCGCGGTCGTCCGCTCCGGCTGGTGGGGCGGGAGCGCCACCCGGAAGGTGCTGCCCTTGCCAACCTCGGACTCGAGGAGGATCTCCCCGCCGAGAGACCGGACGATGCCCAGGCAGATCGACAGCCCGAGGCCCGTGCCCTCGCCCACCGGCTTGGTGGTGAAGAAGGGGTCGAAGACGCGGGCCCGCAGCTCCTCGGGGATGCCCCGCCCGGTGTCGGAGACCTCCACCACCGCGCGTCCCAGGCCGTCGGTCCGGGTGCGGATGCGGATCTCGTTCTCGGCCGCGGCGCCGTCGGGGATGGCCTGCGCGGCGTTGAGCAGGAGGTTGAGGAACACCTGCCCGAGCCGCGACTCGTTGGCCTTCACCATCGGCACCTGCTGGATGTCGCGGAGCACGCGCGCTCGCTGGCGCATCTCCTTGCCGGCCATCTTCTCGGCGAAGGCGAGCACCTTGCGCACGTCCACCACGGCCGACACGTCCTCGGAGTCGACGCGGCTGAAGGCCTTGAGGTCGCGGACGATGAGGCCGATGCGCTCCACGCCCTGGCGGGTCTCGGCGACCAGCTGGAGAATCTCGTCCGTGGCCGGCCCGAGCGTGCTCCGGAAGCGCTCCAGCTCGTCGGCGAGGTAGAGGACGTTGGCGTTGACGAAGGCGAGCGGGTTGTTGATCTCGTGCGCCACGCCCGCGGCGAGGGTGCCCACCGAGGCGAGGCGGCTGGCCACGAGCAGCTGGGCCTGCATCGCCCGGCGCTCGCCGATGTCCCGGTGCACGGCGATGGTGGCGATGTGGCGTCCCTCTGCGTCGCGGAGCGGGACCACCGTCACCTCGCAAAAGGTCTCGGACCCGTCCTTCCGGAGGGCGATCACCTCGCGGCTCCAGCGGCCGTAGCGCCTCAGCGCCGCGAGGACGGTGGCCTGGAGGTTCGCCTCCGACAGCTTGAGCACGTCCGACCAGGGGCGGCCCAGGACCTCGCCCTTGGAGTAGCCGAAGAGCCGCTCGGCGGAGGTGTTCCAGTCGACCACGTTGCCCTGCAGGTCGAGGAAGATGACGCCGTCGTTCAGGCTTCCGAAGAGCAGCGCCTCGCGCCGCAGCTCCTGCTCCGTCTGCTTGCGGGCGCTGACGTCCATCAGCGTCCCGACGATGCGGAGCGGCGTGTCGTCCGCGTCGCGCATCACGTTGCCCTTGGCCGCCACCCACAGCGAGCCCTCGGCGCCGGGGCGCATGAAGCGGAACTCGGCGTCGAACTGCCGGCGCCCCTGCACCGCCGCGTCCACGGCGCCCCGGACCCGCTCCCGGTCGTCGGCGTGGACGAAGTCCATCATCGGCAGGGCGGTCCGCGAGAGCGTGCCCGCCGGCGCCCCCACCACCCGCTCCACCGTCTCGTTCCAGCTGATGACGCTGCTGCGCAGGTCGAGGCTGAAGGTGGCCACCTGGGCGGCGGCGAGCGCCTCGCGCAGGTTCTCGTCCCCGTCCGAGGTCTCCTTGAAGGTGAAGCGGAGGCTGCACTGGCCCCCGAGCTGGACCCGATCGCCCTCGTCGAGGCGCCCCGGGCCACCGAGGCGGGTTCCGTTGAGGTAGGTGCCGTTGGTGGACCCGAGGTCGGTGAGCTCGAACTTGCCCTCGGTGGTCCGGATGATGCGGGCGTGCTTGCGGGAGACGCCCTCCTCCATCAGGCGGACCTGGGCCTCGGGGCTCCGGCCGACGATGGATTCCTCGCCGCTGATCTTGAAGCTCCGCCCGACCGTGCCGGGCGTGGAGGCCGCGGTGACCACCAGCCACGCCGCGACCGGCTGTGGCTGCGTGGTGGGGATGGGATGGAGGGTGGTGGTGTCGTCGCTCAAGGGTGCAGCGAGCCTCGGCAGATGCTCAGAGCGTGACGCCCCGTGGCGCGGAGGGTCAAGGGTGCGGCCTGCGCCTTGTCGGTGCCATCCGGTGGAGGAAATCGAGCACAGCGCGGTTCACTTCCTCCGGTCGCTCCAGAAGGGCGGTGTGGCTCCCACCCCGGACCAGGAACAGCTCGGCAGACGGGATCTCCAGCGCCATGCGCCGCGAGAGCCAGGTCGGGGTGAAGCGGTCGCGATCTCCGGCGACGACCAGCGTGGGCACGTCGACGGCCCCGAGGTGGTCCTCGGCGCCGTGCTCCGCGGCGGCCTGCATCGCCCGGAGGAAGTAACGAGGATCCATCCGCTCGATGTGCTCGAAGTACGGCTGGAGGTCCGCGCGGCGGAGCAAGCTCGCGTTCACCTCGGTGGACATGGCGATCTCCATCGCCAGGCCGCTCCGGACGCCGACCCGGGTGAGCACCGAGGCGACCCGCGGGAACCGCTCGGCGCCCCGGCGGAGGGAAGGCAACGCGCGGCGGAGGAGGGTGGTGTCGTGGAACGTGTCCAGCGGGTGCCCGGGGCTACCGGAGACGAGCACCAGCCCACGCGTCCGGTCCGGGTGCAGCCGGTGGAACTCGAGCGCGAGCTGCACGCCCATGCTGTGCCCGACGATCACCGCGCTCCTGACCCTGAGCGCGTCGAGGACGGCGGCGAGGTCGTCGGCGAACTGGGGGATGGAGGGGACCACGCCCGGGGGCGGCAGCGGCGACCGACCGTGCCCCCGGTAGTGCCAGTGGACGACACGGTGTCGCTCCGAGAGCACCGGAAGGAGGTACTTCCAGGCGAAGCCGTCGCAGGCGAGGCCGTCGCAGAGCACGACGGTCGAGCGGCCACTTCCCTCCACCTCGACCTGAACCTCCGCGCCATCCGGTCGCGCGACGAGGAAGGTCCTCGGCCCGCGCGGCGGGCGAACGCGTGCGGACGGGCGCCTGGGCGCGGGCGCACCCGGGGCGGGCCAGGGCATGGCGTCGCGACTCACCGGGCCGTAGTGTAACCAGGAGCCTCGAGCACTCCCACGTGACCCACGTCCATTCGCATCCCCCTGCCTTCTCCGACCCGCGGCACGCGGACCACGCCCAGCCGTGTGACAGCCCGGGCCTGCGCGCCGGGGACCTGGCCCGGGCGCGCGACACCCGGCGGATGACGGCGGCACTGGTCCTCACCTGTCTCATCGCCGTGGTGGAGGCGGTCGGGGGCTGGCTCACCGGCTCGCTGGCCCTGCTTTCGGATGCCGGACACATGTGGACCGACGTGTCGGCGCTGGGGCTGGCGCTGCTCGCGGCCTGGTTCGCGGGCCGCCCGGCCAACCGAAAGCGCACCTACGGCTACGTGCGGCTGGAGATCCTCAGCGCGCTGGTGAACGGGGTGCTGCTCCTGGGCATCACGGTGTTCATCGTGATCGAGGCCGTCGAGCGGCTGAAGCGCCCCACCGCGGTGGATCTGGGGCCCATGGCCGTGGTGGCCACCATCGGCCTCGGAGCGAATCTCCTGGCGATGGGGGTCCTGCACTCCGGTCACTCGCTGAACACCCGGAGCGCGTTCCTGCACGTGGTGGGCGACGCGCTCTCCAGCGTGGGGGTGCTGCTCGGCGCGGCGGTGATGGCCTTCACCGGCTGGAAGTGGGTGGACCCGGTCATCTCGATGGGCATCTCGGCGGTGGTGGTGGTGGGCGGCTGGCGGTTGCTCCGCGAGGCGGTGGACGTGCTGCTGGAGACCGTGCCCCCGCACGTGGACGTGGAGGGGGTGGAGAAGGCACTCGCCTGCATCCCCAGGGTCACCGCGGTGCACGACCTCCACATCTGGACGGTGGGGAGCGGGATGGTGGCGCTCTCGGCCCATCTGGTGGTGGACGAGCCGAGCGCCTGCGAGAACGACACCATCCTGGTGGCGGCGAAGCGCGCGCTGGTGGAGCGGTTCGGCATCGACCACAGCACGCTGCAGATCGAGAGTCAGGCACTGGCCGGCCCGGGGGCCGGATAGCGGCCTCGGCCGTGCGCATCGTCGCCGGCACGCATCGGGGGCGTCCTCTGGCCGGGCCGAAGAGCTCCGGTCTGCGGCCCACCGCGGACCGGGTTCGCGAGTCGCTCTTCAACCTGCTCGGTCAGTTCTTCGCGGGCGGGGAGGTCCTCGACCTCTACGCCGGCACGGGAGCGCTGGCGTTCGAGGCGCTCTCGCGGGGGATGCACCGGGCGGTGCTGGTGGATCGGGGCGCGGAGTCCGCGCGGCTGGTCCAGGAGAACGCCCGGGCCCTGGGAATGGAGAGCGCGATCGAGCTCCTCCGGATGCCCGTGGCGCGGGCGGTCCCCCGACTGGCGTCGGAGGGGCGGCGGTTCGCTCTCGTGTTCGCCGACCCGCCGTACGCGGAGGAGGCGGTGGTGGAGGTGGTGCGGACAGTGGGGGAGGGGCGGCTCCTGGACGAGGGCGGGACGCTGGTGGTCGAGCACGGACGCCGGGAGGTCGCGCCGGACATGGTGGCCGGCCTGCAGCGGGTGGAGTCCCGGCGGTTCGGCGACACGGTGGTCAGCCTCTACCGGTCGGCAACGGTTCCTTGACGGTCCGCCGACGGTCCGATGATGCTCCTGGGCCACGTGGCCACCGCCATCTACCCCGGCTCGTTCGACCCGCTGACCAACGGGCACCTGAGCATCATCCACCGCGGGCTCACCATGTTCGACCGGCTGATCGTGGCCGTGCTGAACAACCCGCGGAAGCAGTCGATGTTCGGCGTGGAGGAGCGGAAGGCGCTCATCCGCGAGGCGATGCCGGATCCGCGGGTGGAGGTGGACTCTTTCCAGGGCCTGCTCGTCCACTACACGCGGAAGAAGGGCGTGCACACCATCCTCCGCGGCCTCCGCGCGGTGTCCGACTTCGAGTACGAGTTCCAGCTGGCGAACATGAACCGGAAGCTCGACCCGGACTTCGACACCGTCTTCATGATGACCGGCCAGGACAGCTTCTACATCTCGTCGCAGCTGGTCCGCGAAGTCGCCTCGCTGGGCGGGGACGTCTCCGAGCTGGTGCCGCCGAACGTGTTCAGCGCGCTGCGGGAGAAGTTCCCGTC
>RPRB01000100.1 GCA_003818285.1 Myxococcaceae bacterium | reverse complement strand
TGCCTCCAGATGCTGAAGGAGGCTTCGGAGCAGGCGAAGATCGACGTGGGGCAGAAGGGCACCGCGGACATCCTCTGCCAGAACATCTGCCAGGACGCCTCGGGGCAGGTGATGGACCTCCGGGCCACCCTCAACCAGGACCAGTTCAACCGGATGGTGATGGACCTCGTGCAGCGCACCTTCAAGGTGTGCGACGAGGCGCTCCAGAGCGCCCGGCTCACCGCGGCGGACGTGGACGCGGTCATCCTCGTCGGAGGGCCGACGCGCCTGCCCATCGTCCAGAACTCGGTCCGTCACTACTTCCAGAAGGAGCCGCTGGAGGGGATCAACCCGGATCAGGTGGTGGCGATGGGCGCCGCGCTGCAGGCGCACGCCCTGATGGACGCCCGGACCGAGACCTTCCTGGTCGACGTCACCCCGCTCACGCTCCGCATCGGGACGGTGGGCGGCTTCACCGAGCGAATCATCGAGAAGAACACCCCGGTGCCCATCGACCGGAGCAAGACCTTCACCACCAGCCGCGACGGTCAGGAGCGGGTGAAGATCCGCGTGTACCAGGGCGAATCCAACCGGGCCGACGAGTGCGAGATGCTGGGGGAGTTCGAGTTCGCCGGATTCCGGGTGGGGTATCGCGGCGAGGTGAAGATCGAGGTCACCTTCGAGATCAACACCGACGGCATCGTCAACGTCTCCGCGGCGGACGTCGAGACCGGCCAGAAGACCTCCACCACCATCTCCCTGTCGTCGGGCCTCAGCGAGTCGGACATCCAGCGTTCCATCCAGCTGAACCGCCAGACCCGCCTGGCCCGTGGCATGGTTCACGCCGTCCCACCCGGCACCTCGCGCGACGTCCTGCCCGAGCTGCCGACCTCCCTGGAGGGCTGAGCGAGCGCCGTGAGCGAGCCACCCGACAAGCCGGGCCCTCCGGCCCCGGTTCCCCCGGGTGAGCAGCCGCCGCGGCAGACGACGACCCAGCCGCTCGCGCCGGTGGATCCAGCCGAGGTGGCGGACGCCGGGTTCGAGACCACCGGCTCCTTCCGGACCAGCGCCTCGGGGGTGCCCATCCTCGACGCCCCGTTCCCCACCCCGCCCCGCCCGCCGGAACCGCCCCGCGCTCCCCCGAGCCCGGGCGCACGGGGCACGCCTGCACCCGGCGCCCCGCCCCGGCCCGCTGCGCGGGCGCCCACTGCCGCCCCGGGGAGTCCGGCAGGCGGAAGCGCGGCGCCACCTCGCCCGGGCCCGGCGGCTTCCCCGCCCGCGCCCACAGGTTCTCCGGCGCGCGTCCCCACGCCGGCTCCCGGGCCGGCCGCGCGGCCCGCGGTTTCGCCGGGCGTTCCGGTCTCCCCGCGTCCAGGCCCGGCGGCACGGCCGACCTCCCCGGCGTCCCCGGCGGGGGTTCCCTCCGTCCCCGGCGTCGGCCCCGGAGCCCCGGGGCGCCCGACACCACCCGCGTCCCCGCGCCTTCCCACCCGGGAGCAGCCCGCCTTCCCGGTGCCACGGACCGCAAGCCGTGAGTCCGCCGCCGCCCCGGCACAGGGCTTGCGCGCCCCGCTCGGCTCGCCCACCGGGGAGTTCCTCACCGAGCAGGCGCGGGCGGCTGCCCCGCCGCCCCAGCCGGGCGTGGTTCCAGCGCGGGTCTTCCGCCCCCCGGGCACGTCTCCTCCGGCGACCCCGCCGCTGCCCTCGCTGGGCGTGAGCATCGCCCCGGTGATTGCCCCGCTGACGCCGGTACCCGGACCCTCGCAGGCCCCGGCTGGCCGGCGACTCCCTCCCCGCCCCACCCACGACCCGATGACCGAGACCAGCCTCGGCATCCCGGTCATGCCGCCACTGCCTCCCGCCGAGACCAGGCCTCTGCCGCCGCTCGACGTGCGCGTCGCCCCGGTGGTTCCACCGGTCGCGCCGCCGGCCACCGCCGCCGCGGTTCCGCAGGACCCCGAGGCACGGCTCGCCTGGAAGGCCGAGCGACTGGACACGCTCGACTACTTCGAGCTGCTTGGCGTGCCCACCACCGCCAGCGCCGGCGAGGTGAAGCGCGCCTTCTACCGGGAGAGCCGCGCGTACCACCCGGATCGCTTCTTCCACCTCGCCGACGAGGCGTTCAAGGCACGCGTCCACGAGGTCTACAAGCGCGTGACCGAGGCCTACTACGTGCTGCGCGACGACGTCCGGCGGCCCAAGTACCTCGCCGACGTGACCGGGCCGGACCGTGCGCGGAAGCTCCGCTTCGACGAGCTGGCGGAGCAGGAGACGAAGGCCCAGGTCAAGCAGCAGGCGGAGCAGCAGATCGGCCTCAACCCCAAGGCCCGGCAGCTGTTCCAGACCGCGTTGGCCGACCTCGAGCGTGGAAACCTTGCGGCTGCCGAGCGGGGCCTGAAGATGGCGCTCACCTACGAGAAGGACAACGCGCTCTACAAGGAGAAGCTGACCCTGGTTCAGGAACGTCTCTACGAGGAGTCCCGGGGCAAGGCCTTCAAGATCACATGACGCTGGACCTGGTGGTGCTCGCGCTGGTGGCCCTCGGAGCGGTGTTCGGAGCCCGGGCCGGAGCCTCCCGCCAGCTGGCCAGCTGGGGAGCGCTGGTCCTGGCCGCGCTCGCCGCCCGCCCCGGGGGCGCGCTGCTCGGGCCGGCATTCGGAAGGTTCTTCCACACCTCGGAGTCGCTCGGCTCGGTGGCCGCGGCCTTCGCCACCTTCATCACCGTCGCCGTGGTGGTGCGGCTCCTGGCAACCCGCCTGCTGCAGGGCGCGCTGGGCGGCAGAGATCCCGAGGAGCGGGGCACGGACCGCGCGCTCGGTGCGCTTCTCGGCGGAGGGAAGGTGGCCGCGGTGGCCTGGGTGGCGCTGTCCGCGCTGGCCTTCGTGGAGGCGAACGTGCAGGTGGCCGGCAAGGGTCTGGGGCTCTCGCCCAAGGACTCGACCGCCTTCGCCATCGCCCGGCGGTGGAACCTCTTCTCCGCCCCGTTCTTCTCGCGGGCGGCGGACCTCGCCACGGCCCAGAAGGTGTTCCGTTCCCCGGAGCTTTACCAGCAGATCGCCGGCAATCCCGCGGTGGGGGCTCTGGAGAAGAATGCCCGCTTCCGGGCAGTGGTGTCCGACCCGGAGGTGAAGGAGGCCCTGGAGCGGGGGGACACGGTGGCGCTCCTCAAGTCCGCCTCGGTCCACCGGCTGCTGCAGGACCCGGAGGCGCTGGTTCAGCTGGCCAAGCTCCGGGAGGCGGTGGACCAGGTCCAGGAGCGGGGGCCCTCGAAACCGGTTGCTCCCCGGCCGGCGCGGGTTAAGTGAGCGCCCATGGCGATGCCCGACGTCGGCGACAAGGCCCCCGCGTTCAGCCTCGAGGACCAGTCCGGGAAGACGGTGAAGCTCTCCGACTTCAAGGGCAAGAAGGTGGTCCTCTACTTCTACCCGAAGGACGACACGCCGGGATGCACGCGGGAGGCGTGCTCCTTCCGCGACGAGCACTCGGCGCTCCAGAAGGCCGGCGCGGTGGTGCTCGGGGTGAGCCCGGACTCCGGCCCGAGCCACGCGAAGTTCGCCGGCAAGTACAAGCTGCCCTTTCCGCTGCTCGCCGACACCGACCACTCGGTTTCCGAGCGGTATGGGGCCTGGGCCGAGAAGTCGCTGTACGGGCGGAAGTTCATGGGAATCATCCGCTCCACGTTTCTCATCGACGGGTCGGGCAAGGTGGCCCGGGTGTGGCCCAAGGTGAAGGTCGACGGGCACGTGGACCAGGTGCTCGAGGCAATTCGCGAGATCTGAGAGGTCCGGCCGGAGAATCAGCTCCGGTCCGGCGTCAAAGGGATGTCGTTGCAGTGCCACGGGTCCGGTGTTGACGGGCCCCCGTGTTCTTCTATTGTGCGCTGCTCCCGGGCGACCGGGAGACCCCTGGAGGTCCTGACCTCACGATGCCCACCTTACCCCCGCAACCCTGGTCCCTGGCGGACGCCTTCGAGACATACGGTGTCCGCAGCTGGGGCGCGGGGTACTTCGGCATCAACGACAAGGGCAACGTCACCGTCCACGCCGACGGCAACGGCCATTCCCTGGACCTCAAGGAGCTGGTGGAGGAGGTTCGCCGGCGCGGCATCTCGCTGCCGCTCCTCATCCGCTTCACCGACGTCCTCCGCAGCCGGGTGGTGCACCTCAACGAATCCTTCCGCCGGGCCATCGCCGAGCACGGCTACCGGGGCGCCTACAAGGGCGTGTACCCGATCAAGGTGAACCAGCACCGCTACGTGGTCGAGACCATCGTCGAGGCCGGACGGCCGTACGACTACGGGCTCGAGGCCGGGAGCAAGCCCGAGCTGCTGGCGGTGATGGCGCTGCTCGACAGTCCCGAGGCGCTGATCGTCTGCAACGGGTACAAGGACGAGGAGTACATCGAGACCGCCCTCTACGCCTCCCGCCTGGGCCGCAGCGTGGTGCTGGTGGTGGAGAAGCCGAGCGAGATCCCGCTCATTGCTGAGGTGGCGCGCCGGGTGGGGATCCGCCCCCGCATCGGCATCCGGGTGAAGCTCAGCACCCGTGGCGCCGGCAAGTGGGAGGCCTCGGGAGGCGACCGGAGCAAGTTCGGCCTGTCCTCGAGCGAGCTGCTGGACTCGATGGAATTCATGCGGAAGGTGGGGCTCTTGGACTGCTTCGAGCTCCTCCACTTCCACCTCGGCAGCCAGGTCTCCAACATCCGCAACTTCAAGAACGCGCTGCGCGAGGCGAGCCGCTTCTACGTCGAGGTGGCGCAGGCGGGCGCGCCCCTCAAGTACCTGGACGTGGGCGGAGGCCTGGGCGTCGACTACGACGGCAGCCAGACCAACTTCACCTCGTCGATGAACTACACCACCCAGGAGTACGCGAACGACGTGGTGTTCAGCGTACTCGAGGCCTGCAACGAGGCCAAGGTGGAGCACCCCACGCTGGTCTCGGAATCGGGCCGGGCAGTGGTCGCCCACCATGCGGTGCTGGTGACCGAGGTCCTCGGGGTGAGCGAGTTCGACGCCCACAACGTGCCGGACACCCTTCCCGAGGACGCCTCGCCGGTGGTGCGGAAGCTCTGGGCGACGTACCGCGAGCTGACGCGGAAGAACGTGCTCGAGGCCTACCACGACGCCACCGAGTACAAGGAGGAGTGCCTCACCCTCTTCTCCCTGGGGCACCTCACCCTGGCAGACCGGGTGGCGGCGGAGAACCTATTCTGGACGCTGTGCCAGAAGATTCTCCGCACCGCGCGCGAGCTGGACGAGATGCCCGAGGAGCTGGAGACGCTCGAGCGGCACCTGGCGGACACCTACTTCTGCAACTTCAGCGTCTTCCAGTCGCTGCCCGACAGCTGGGCCATCGACCAGCTCTTCCCGATCGTGCCCATCCACCGGCTCACCGAGCGCCCCGCGCGGCGGGCGGTGCTGGCGGACATCACCTGCGACTCGGACGGGAAGATCGAACACTTCATCGACCGGCGGGACGTGAAGGACGTGCTCGAGCTGCACCCGATCAACCAGGACGACTACTTCATCGGCATCTTCCTGGTCGGCGCCTACCAGGAGATCCTCGGGGATCTGCACAACCTCTTCGGGGACACCAACGCGGTGCAGGTGTCGCTCGGGCCCAGCGGCGGCTACCTCATCGACCACGTGGTCTCGGGGGACTCGGTCACCGAGGTCCTGAACTACGTCAGCTACAGCAAGGACGACCTGGTGGCCCGGGTGCGGCGCTTCGCGGAGGAAGCGCTGCGCAAGGGGACCATGACCCTCGACCAGTCGCGGCAGCTGCTGCGGGCCTACGAGGACGGGCTGTCCGGATACACCTACCTCGAGCGCGAGGTGGACGCCCCGGCCCTGGCGGCCACCGGGCAGCTGCGGCTGGTGGAGAAGGCCGAGCCGGGCCGGTCCTCGACCGGAACGTGAGCCCCGGGCATCCGGTGCGCCCGGTGTCCACGCGAGATGCGGCGGCCGTCGCCCGCCTGCGCACGCTGTGCCTGGCGCTCCCCGAGGCGAACGAGCGGGTCTCCCACGGGGAGCCGACGTGGTTCGCCGGCAAGGGCAGGGTCTTCGCCATGCTGGACAATCACCACCACGGTTCCGAGCACCTCTCGGTCTGGCTCCCGATGCCCCCCGACCTCCAAGACACGCTCGTGGCCGCCGACTCGACACGATTCTTCCGACCGCCCTACGTCGGCAGCGCGGGCTGGATCGGGGTGGTGCTCGATCGCAGGCCGGACTGGGAGCTGATCGGGAAGCTCCTCCGGGAGGCGTTCGTCCACGTCGCCGGGGCCCGGCTCCGGGCGAAGCTGGACCGACCCTCCCCGACGTGATCCGTCCTCGAACCCTCGGGTGTCCAGGGCACGCGACGGCCGCGGCTAGTAGTGGAAGCGGGTCTCGACCTTCACGTCGGGGTGGAGCGTCCGCTGTACCGGGCAGGTGTTGGCGATCCGCTCCATCAGCTCCCGCCTGTCCGCCGGGAGCTCCGTGGGCATCCACAGATCGACGACCAGGGTCCCGACGCGCCGGGGCGAGGGGTGCATGTGTTTCTCCACCCGGCCCCGGGTTCTCCCCCAGGGGATTCCTTCCCGTTTCGCGACGATCGCCATCGTGGTCATCATGCAGTCGAGGAGACCGGTGGCCACGAGGTCCGTGGGCGAGAAGCCCGAGGCGTCGCCGCCGTTGTCCTTCGGCGCGTCGCTCACGAAGCTGGCCCCGCTCGGCCCGTGGGCCACGCGGACGTGCAACCCGCCGACGGACTCGGCGGTGATCTCGACGAAATGCGGCTGCTCGGCCATCGACGACCTCCGGGGAACGACGTGAATGCAGGGTAACGCCGGAGGGTGCGTGCGTTCAGCGTGAACGTTTCAGTCGCAACCCGACTGCTCGCGTCAGGACATCCGATCGTGCCCCCGGCTCAGCCCTCCGCACCACCGGGACGCCCCTCGAAGCGCGCAGTCGCGCGCCGGCGACCATGCTCAGCGCACCACCATCTCGTGCTCACCCTTCGTCGGGGGATCGGTGTCCGGGCTCCAGTCGATGGTGGCCATCAGCTTCTTCCGCCGGCGGGCCACGTCCCGGTCGAGGAAGGCGACCGCGTCGGTCATCCGGTCCATGAGGCGCATCGGCGCCCGCCTCGCCCCCTCCGAGAAGAGCGCGTGGGTCAGCCAGGGGAACACAGCGGTCACGTCGGTGTGCACGTAGACCGACCCGGACTCGACCGCTTCCACCGACACCTTCCCCCAGGTGTGTCCCTCCCCCGCCGGGCAGCTGGAGAGCGCGCCGTTGTCCACCGGGTCGACGCAGAACTGGAGGTCGATGTCGAAGCCGGTGGTGGGCACGGAGAGGATCTGGTCCAGGAGCGGCTCGCCCTGCAGCGTGTAGTTCTTGGGCACGCCGCCGCCGAGGATCCAGATCGCCAGCTTCTTGCTCCCGTGGTGCCGGCAGAAGTGCTGCACGGCGGCCATGGAGTAGACGTCGTCGTTGATGTCGATCGCGAAGTGGAACTCGTCGCCCAGGAGCCGCTTCAGCTTCACCACGTTGAGGAAGATGCTCCCGTCCTGCACCGCGCCCACCCAGATGGGCACCGCGTGCTTGTAGGCAGTGGAGAGCAGCGAGGGCTTCTTCACCCCCAGCGAGCGCTCGATGTCGTGGACCGCCTTGCCGAGCAGGTAGTGGAACTCGGGGGTGGTCATGCTCCTCTGGAACTCGGGCCGGCGGATGATGGCGCTGAAGAGCCGGTCGGTGTCGAGGAGCGCCTCCTCCCAGAAGCCCAGGTCGTAGATGCGGATGATGCGAGCCAGTCGCATCTGGAGGTCGCCGGCGTTCGGGTTCACCTCGCGAATGGCGTGACCGATGATCCGGTGGGCGTCGTGGTACAGGTTCGCGCCGGTGGTGGTGAGCGCGCTGACGATGCCGCGCTCGATGAGCGGGATGAGGCAGCTCTGGTGTAGCCCCGCCGGGGTCATCGCTCCGGAGAGCGTGAGAAAGATGCTGCAGTCCTCGGCCACGCTCCGCTGCATCAGCTCGAAGGCGGTGCGCTCCTGGCGCCCCACGTAGGCCCCGAAGGCGTGGGCCAGGAGGTCCGCCGGTTTCTGGCGCCCGGTGATGGGCCGGGGATCGACGCTGCGGGACTTGGCGTAGGCCGCGCGCAGGCCGCGGCGCTGGGAGGGCTTGGGCATGGCGGCGCCGACTATCACGAATGCCTTTGCTCCGGGTCGGCGGATGCGAAAGCATCGCCGTTTCCAGGGAGGCGGGGAGCTGCCGGGGTGTCGGGCGCGGGGATGAACCCGTCAGGCGTCCGTCGGACGCCGCCGGGCCGACGCGAGCACGGCTCCCGGGGTGGAGGGCGCATGCACGGACGTGGCTGGGCGGTGGTCGTGGCAGGGCTCCTCTGTCGGGCGGCGATCGGCGCCGCACCCGCTCCAGCCGAGCCGGTGACGGTCATCCGGGCCGGAACGCTGATCGACGGGGTCTCCGGGTCTCCGAAGTCGAATCAGGTCATCGTCATCCGGGGCAACCGCATCGAGAGCGTGGGCGCGGGAGCGGCGCCGGCCGGGGCACGGGTCATCGACCTGTCCAGCGTGACCGTGCTCCCGGGGATGATCGACGGGCACACCCACGTCTTCCTCCAGGGCGAGGATCCGGCGGAGGGCGGCTACGACGTCCAGCTGCTGAAGTACCCGCTGGCCTCCCGCGCCGCGCGGGCCACGGTCGCCGCCCGCCGCGCGCTGGAGCAGGGCTTCACCACCATCCGGGACGTGGAGACCGAGGGCGCCGGTTACGGCGATGTGGGCATCAAGCGGGCCATCGACGAGGGTCACATCCCCGGGCCGCGGATGTTCGTCTCCACCCGGGCCATCTCCACCACCGGCGGGTACAACCTCGAGGGGTACGCGCCGGAGGTCGCCGTCCCGAAGGGGGCGCAGCTCGTCGACGGGCCGGTCGAGGCGCGCAAGGCCACCCGGGAGCAGCTGGAGCACGGGGCCGACTGGATCAAGGTCTACATGACCCACCGCTCGTGGGTGGACGCGGCCGGCAACCTCCAGTCACAGCCGACGCTCACTGTCGAGGAGCTGAAGGCCATCGTGGACGAGGCGCACGGCTGGGGGAAGAAGGTGGCCTGTCACGCGTACGGCAACCCGGGGCTGAAGCGCGCGCTGGACGGTGGGTGCGACTCCATCGAGCACGGCCTCGAGCTCGACGACGCCGCCGTGGCGCAGATGGTGAAGCAGGGAACGTGGCTCTGCCCGACGATGGCCGCGTACTATGGCTACTGGGAGCCGGAGGGAACGCCAGTCGGGAAGCGGGATCGGAAGCGGGCCGAGGTCCACGGCCCCTCCTTCCGCCGCGCGGTGAAGGCGGGGGTGAAGATCGCCTTCGGGAGCGACGTGGGAGGCTTCTCCTGGAAGGACCCGATCGCGAAGGAGTTCCCGTACATGATCCAGTACGGGATGACGCCCATGCAGGCCATCCAGTCGGCGACGTCCCGGGCGGCGGAGATGCTGGGGATGAAGGGCCAGCTGGGAGTCGTCGCCGCGGGCGCCTACGCGGACGTCGTCGCGGTGAGCGGCGACCCGCTGAAGGACGTCAAGGCGCTGGAGAGGGTCGTGTTCGTGATGAAGGACGGGAAGGTCTTCAGGGACGCGATGACCGCGCGCTGACGGCTCCGGCGCCCCTCCGCCCGGCGCGGCGGGGGCGAGGTCGCGGAGAACGGGCGTGCTCCGGCGACGGCGGCGCGGGAAGCTCCCGGAGCGCGAGGGCGCCACAGGCGTCGAGGTCGACACACCGGCAGGAGCGTACCGTCTCCAGCGCCGTGCGCATCCTCGTGAGGAGACGCTCCACCCGCGCGATCTCCGCGAGCTTGATCTCGGCCAGCATCTCCCACCGCGGCGAGGGCCGCCTGCCGTCGAGCGCAGGCGCGAACAAGCGCCTGGTCTCATCCAGGGTGAACCCGCAGGCGCGAGCGAGGAGGAGCAGCCCGACCCGCTGGAACGCCTCATCACCGTACTCGCGGCGACCGGAGACCCGGGTCACCCGCGGGAAGAGGCCGATCTGCTCCCAGTAGCGGAGCGCGCTCGCGGGGACTCCCGAGCGCCGTGACATCTCTCCGATTCGCATGAGGGGTCCCCTTGACTTCGAGCTGACTCGAAGTTGCATGGATCGGGGCCTCATTTCAAGGAGGCCTCTGATGTTTCGATCGTTGGGTGCAGTCCTCTCCGCGGCGGTGCTGGTCCTGGGAGTCGTGGTGTCCCGGACTCGGAGGACCGAGCCGGAGGGGCAGTTCGCCTGTGCGCTGCATGCCCTGGACCGGGAGCAGCGGCAGCGGCACGGAGAGCTGTCCGGACGCCTGCTACAAGCCATCCGGGGACGGGGCGAGATCCGGGACGGGTATGTCTTCACGGTTGACGAGTCGGCGATGGACTGGGCGAGCCTCGCGGAGTGGGCGCGGCTCGAGCGGCTGTGCTGCCCGTTCTTCCGGGTGGCCTTGCGAGCTCAGCCGCGCGGGTCGGCCGTGGAGCTCGAGCTCGGGGGAGCGCCCGGGGTGAAGCGGTTCATCCTCGGGGAGCTGCCGGTGATCCTGGCCGCCGGATGAGACCGCGGCCGTCCGACAGTTTCGGACGCCCCAGCGAGTCTCGGGACCTGGCCCCGCGGAGACCGTCCGCTCTTGTTCCTGGGACGCGTTTCGCGAAACCGCCGTGGAAGGAGGCGCGCGCCACCCCGACTCTGTTCGAGGATCGTGTCCTCAGGGCCGCCCGGCTCGGCCGCCGCGTCAACCGTGTGGCGCCGCCGCGGTTTGAGGGACCGCGGACGGCTCAGGGCGTCCGGGCCGCCAGCCGCCGCGGCCCGATGCGCTTCCGGATCTCCTGCGGCAGGCGCTGCAGCAGCTCGCGGTGGTCGCGCAGCCCCACCGACTCGCGCTGGACCAGCAGCATCCACACCCGCTCGGCGGTGAGGTCTCTCAGCTCGAGCCGCCGCTCCCGCTCGGCCTCCGACGTGGGGAGCGGCGGAAGCTGACCGGCCTCGAGCGCTTCCCACGCCTCCATCGCCTTCAGGAACAGGTCGTTGATCCGCGCCAGGGCAGAGGCGCGCTCGGCCTGGAGGTCGCGCTCCAGCGCCTGCATCGGGTCCCGGCTCATCTGGGGCCCTCTAAGCTCCGGCCACCGCGGCCGCAGACGGAAGCGACTGCTCCGGCTTGAGCTCGGCCATCGCCAGCTGGTCGAGGGTGGCGGTCCGGTACACGTCGAGCATCCGCTCCTGGCCGCGCTTCCATACCCCGTAGAGGGTGCAGCCTCGGGACAGCCGGCAGGCGTCGTGGCCGTCCTGGCAGAGGTTCACCACCACCGGCCCCTCGACCGCCTCGATGACCTCGAGGAAGGTGATGTCCCGCGCCGGCCGGGCCAGCCGGTATCCCCCCCGCGCCCCGCGGGTGCTCTTCGCGAGCTGCCGGGTGACGAGCTGCTTGAGGATCTTCGCCAGGAAGTCCTGCGGGACGTTCATCCGCCGGGCGATCTCCCGGAAGGGCATCACCTTGCCCTCCGGCTGGGCGGCCAGGCACACCATCGCCCGGAGCCCGTACTCGATGCGCCGGGAGATCTGAAGGGGGTGCTGCATAGGCGAATCCGCTTGAGAATTCGAGCGGTTGGGTAATTATAGGGCTCGCCGGTCCACATTTCAACGCGACGTTCGCTCCGGGCATGATCGACCTCCACTCCCACACCACGGCCAGCGACGGCGAGCACTCGCCGGAGGAGCTGTTGGCCCGGGCTCGGGCCGCCGGGGTCACGACGCTGGCGGTGACCGACCACGACACGGTGAAGGCCCTTGGACGGGCCCAGGCGGCCGCCGAGGCCCTGGGCATCCGGCTGGTGCCCGGCATCGAGGTCTCCAGCGAGGCGGCGGGCCGGGAGGTCCACATCCTCGGACACTTCGTGAACCCCACCGAGCCGGGGCTGGCCGGCTTCTCCGACCGGCTCGGGGAGGAGCGGGCCGAGCGGATGGGCCGGATGGTCGCGCAGATGAACCAGCTGGGGTTCCCGGTCACGCTGCAGGAGGTGGAGCGCATCGCGGCGGGCGCGCACCTCGGCCGCCCGCACCTGGCCCGGGCGCTCGTGGAGCGCGGGTACGTCACCTCCATCCGGGAGGCGTTCGACCGGTTCCTGGGGGACGGCAAGCCCGGCTACGTCGACCGCTTCCGGGTGAGCGCCGAGGACGCCATCTCGATGCTCCACCGGGCTGGCGGAACGGCCACCCTCGCCCACCCGGGCTCGAGCAAGGTCCTGCCTCACACCCTGGAGCGGCTGGCGAAGGCCGGGCTCGACGGGCTGGAGATCTTCCACCCCGACCACGTTCCGAGCCAGCGGGAAGCCTTCCTCCGCCAGGCGGACGCGCTCGGGCTGGTCCCGACCGCCGGGAGCGACTACCACGGCCCACGGGTGACGCCGGACCGCCGGCTGGGGATGGTGTCGCTGGACCCGTCGCACTTCGCGCGGCTCGTGGCCCGGGCCGCGTCCCGTCGTTGACACCCTGCGTAGCCCGTCGTTGGATGCGCCCG
This sequence comes from Myxococcaceae bacterium, assembly GCA_003818285.1. Taxonomy (GTDB): domain Bacteria; phylum Myxococcota; class Myxococcia; order Myxococcales; family Myxococcaceae; genus RPRB01. Next base: position 4,284 of record RPRB01000100.1, on the reverse strand, counting down.
CCCGAATGACTCCCGACGCACTCGCCCCCTACCTGCCCCTCCTCGCGGTGCTCGTGCTCGCCGGCGGCCTCGGCGCGATCGTGAGCGTCATGTCGGCCCTCCTCGGCCCGAAGCGCCCGTCGGCCGTCAAGTCGACCATCTTCGAGGCAGGGAGCGAGCCGTCGCCCGGCAGCGCGCGCCAGCGCTTCGCGGTGAAGTTCTACGTGGTCGCCTTGCTCTTCATCGTCTTCGACATCGAGACGGTGTTCCTCTACCCCTGGGCGGTGAACTTCAAGGCGCTGGGCTGGTTCGGCTACGGGGAGATGGCCGTCTTCGCGGTCACCCTGGTCATCGGGCTGGCCTACGTCTGGAAGAAGGGCGCGCTGGACTGGGAGAGTTAAGAGAGGACCATGGCCGACGCTGACATCGCCCCAGTCATCACCACCCGTCGCGACGACGCGATGGGCTTTCTCGAGCGGATGGTGAGCAAGGGACTGGGCTGGGCGCGCAAGTACTCGCTCTTCACCTACCCCTTCGCCACCGCGTGCTGCGGCAGGGAGTACATGGCCGTGGCCGCGGCCCGGTACGACATCGCGCGGTTCGGCGCCGAGTTCCCCCGCTTCTCCCCCCGGCAGGCGGACATGCTGCTGGTGGTGGGGACCATCAACCTCAAGCAGGCGCCGATCCTCAAGCGCGTCTACGAGCAGATGGCCGAGCCGAAGTGGGTGGTCAGCTTCGGGGTGTGCGCCTCGTCCGGCGGCTTCTACGACAACTACGCGGTGCTCCAGGGCATCGACCGGATCATCCCTGTGGACGTGTACATCCCCGGGTGTCCGCCACGGCCCGAGCAGGTGCTCGACGGGCTGATTCTCCTCCAGGACAAGATCCAGCGGCAGGTCCACCGCATCGGCGGCACCGGTCCGAGCGAGCCCGAGTTCGGGCTGGATCTGCTGAAGACCTACCCGCACGAGAAGGGTCTGGCGTCCGGCAAGCGGTGACCGCGCCCACGGTCGTCCGGACAGCGTCGCTGGTCGGCTTGCTCGCGCTCGGGTGCGCGACGCCTGGCGCCTCGACCGTCGCCCCGACCCAGCCGGCTCCGGCCGGCGCAGCGGACCGGGTCCACCGCCTCCTCGCCGGCCGATTCGACTCCGCGGATCAGGCCCGCAGCTCGCCCGGCTTCTCCCCCATCCAGGTCGCGGCCTGTCCTGCCGACGTGCCCGCGCTCGGACCGCGCGTCCTCTACGTCGAGCAGGCCCGGATGGATGCGCCGGACCAGCCGGAGCGCCAGCGGGTCTACGTCATCGAGCCCGGCCAGCCGGCGGAGTCGGGGGCGGTGGCGCGGGTGTTCGAGCTCGCGGTCCCCGGTTCCTCGGTGGGCGCCTGCGGGTTGGCGGTCCCTCCGCGCTTCGCCCGCGAGGAGCTGGTGGAGCGCGTGGGCTGCACGGTCACGCTGCGGGCCGACGGGCCGGTGTTTCGCGGGACCACCAGCGGCCGAGGCTGCCCGACCACGCTGAAGGGCGCCACCTACGTCACCAGCGAGGTGGTGCTGGACACGGTGGGTTTCCGCTCCCGGGAACGGGGCTTCGACCCGGGCGGGACACAGAAGTGGGGCGATGAGTCCGGCCCCTACGTCTTCGTGCGACGGACCCCGCTGCCCTCCCCGTAGAATCGATCCTCCCCGCTCGCCTCCTGGGCTACCCTCGCCACCGAGTTGAAAATTCACGCCGGGGAGGAGCCTGCGATGCGTCGACTGGCTGGACTCGTTCTGCTCGGAGCGCTGCTCGCGGTGGGGTCAGCCGCGGCCCAGACCTTCCGCTACGCCTCGACCGGAGATCTCCTCACCCTGGATCCACACTCGGCGGACGAGGCGCTCTCCAACTCGTTCAAGAACAACGTCCACGAGGGGCTGGTCCGCTTCAACGAGAAGCTCGAGCCCGAGCCGGCGCTGGCGGTGAGCTGGAAGAACGTCGATCCGGTCACCTGGCGGTTCCAGCTGCGCCGCGAGGTCACCTTCCACGACGGGACTCCGTTCACCGCCGACGACGTGGTCTTCTCCTACAACCGGCAGCGCTCGAAGAACTCGGTGATGGCCTCGCACGTCGCGACCATCAAGAGCGTGCGGAAGATCGACGACTACACGATCGAGTACGTGACGGTCGGTCCCGACCCGATCCTCCTCCGGAACCTCACCGAGCACTTCATCGTCTCCAAGAAGTGGTGCGAGCAGCACGCGACCACCGAACCGGTCGCGGGGCTCAAGGAGGAGACCTACGCCACGCGGCACGAGAACGGCACCGGACCCTTTCAGGTGGTGGAACGGCTGCCCGACACGCGGACGGTGCTGGTCCCCTATCCGAAGTGGTGGGATCTCCCGAACAAGAAGTACGCCATCACCCGGGCCGAGTTCCGTCCCATCGCCAACGCCGCCACCCGACTCGCGGCGCTGATCTCCGGGGAGCTCGAACTTGCCTACCCCGTCGCGCCGCAGGACGTGGCGCGGGTGGAGGGCCAGAAGGGCTTCCGGGTGATCAAGAAGCCCGAGCTCCGTGTGGTGTACCTGGGGATGGACCAGTGGCGCGACGAGTCCCTGGACATGCCGGGGTCGAAGAAGAACCCGTTCAAGGACGTCCGCGTCCGGCGCGCGCTGTACCAGGCCATCGACGTCGAGGCGATCCGCGCCAAGGTCATGCGCGGCATGGCCGCCCCCACCGGGTTGACCATCCCCGAGGGCACCGAGGGCTACGACGCGAAGCTGCGCGAGCGGTACCCCTACGACCCGGCCGCGTCCCGCAAGCTGCTCGCCGAGGCCGGGTACCCGGACGGTTTCCCGGTAACGTTCGACTGTCCCAACGACCGGTACATCAACGACGAGGCCATCTGCCAGTCGCTGGTGCCGATGCTCGCCCGGGTGGGGGTCAAGGCCACCCTCAACTCCCAGACCAAGTCGAAGCACTTCGACAAGATCCTCCGGAAGTCGAACAACAACACCAGTCTCTTCCTCCTGGGCTTCAGTCCCGAGACCGCCGACGCGATGGCCACCTTCGTTCCGACCATGACCATGAAGGGCGAGGGCGCCGGGGCCTGGAACGCCGGGCGCTACAGCAATCCCAAGGTCGAGGAGCTGGTAGACCAGATCCGCGTCGAGATGAACCAGGAGAAGCGCCGGGCGCTGATGTCCGAGGTGCTGAGGATCCACAAGGAGGACTTCGGGCACCTCCCGCTCCACGAGCAGCTGATCATCTGGGGCGTCCGTGACGGCGTGGAGGTGACGCCGGACGCACGCGATCGGGTGCAGCTCCGGTTCGTGAAGATGCGCCAGTGATCGCCGGACTCCTCACCCGCCTGCTCCAGGGACTGGGCGTGATGCTGGTGGTGGGCCTGCTCGCCTTCGCGGTCTCGACCAAGCTCGGCGACCCGGTGAACAACATGCTGGGGCAGAACGCCACCATCGAGGAGCGGGAGGCGATGCGGCGGGAGCTGGGGCTGGACCAGCCATTCGTCGTCCAGTACGGCAGGTACCTGGGCCGGGTGCTGCGCGGGCAGCTCGGCGTCTCCTACCGGCTGGGCGTCCCGGTGGGTGAGCTCCTGGCGGAACGCCTTCCGGCGAGCGTCGAGCTGTCGGGGATGGCGATGCTTCTCACGCTGGTGCTGGGCGTGCCGCTGGGCATCTACACGGCGATCCGGCGCGGCTCCCTCCTGAGCAAGGTCATCCTCGGCGCATCGCTCGCCGGACTCTCGGTGCCCACGTTCCTCACCGGGCTGCTCCTGATCTTCCTCTTCGCCGTCCAGCTCCAGTGGCTCCCCTCCTCCGGCCGGGGGGAGGTGGTGTCCATCGGCCCGTGGACCACGGGGCTGCTCACCGGGAGCGGCCTGCGTTCGCTCCTGCTGCCCTCCATCACGCTCGCCCTCTTCTCGCTGGCGCTCCTGCTCCGGCTGGTCCGCGGCGAGCTGCTGGACGTGCTCCACTCGGACCACGTGCGCTTCTCCCGTGCGCGAGGCCTGCCCGAGCGGGCCATCCACTTCCGGCACGGGCTGCGGAACGCGCTGCTCCCGGTGGTGACGGTGGCGGCGCTCCAGCTGGGCAACCTCCTCGCCTTCTCGGTGGTCACCGAGACGGTCTTCCAGTGGCCGGGGATGGGGCTGCTGTTCCTTCAGGCCGTCCAGTTCGTCGACGTGCCGGTGATCTCCAGCTACCTGTTGCTGGCGGCGGTGGCGTTCGTGCTCATCAACCTGGTGGTCGACCTGAGCTACCTGGTGCTGGACCCGCGGGTCCGGTCGACGGTGGGCCGGAGCTGAGGACCGCCC
>RPRB01000099.1 GCA_003818285.1 Myxococcaceae bacterium | reverse complement strand
TCCAGAGCCGCGTCGACCAGGTCCGCCCTCTCCCCGGCGCCCGGGCGCTCCTCGATGCCCTCACCGAGGCGGAGATTCCCTGGGCGGTCGCCACCAGCGGCCTGCTCGAGAGCGCCGGCCCGCTCCTGACCAAGCTGCAGGTCGACACCGATCGCGTCCCGGTCGTCACCCGGGACCAGGTGAGACACGGCAAGCCCGACCCCGACCTCTTCGTCGCCGCGGCGGAGCGGCTCGGGGTGAGCGTCGAGGACGCGACCGTGGTGGGCGACGCCGTCTGGGACATGCTCGCCGCCCAGAGGGCACGGGCGCTGGGGATCGGGCTGCTCTCCGGCGGCTACGGCCGGGAGGAGCTCGAGCGCGCGGGCGCGTACCGCGTCTACGACGATCCGCGCGACCTCCTCGACCACCTGGACGAGGTCGGCGGACGCCGCTGAAAGAGGATTTTCAAGGAGTCCACGGAAAGCGGGTAGGCTTCGCGCATGCGCGCACTCCTCTCGCTCTCGATTCTCGCGGCGCTGGTCCTCGGCTGCTCCTCCACCGGGGATCAAGGTCCGAAGGGAGATCCGGGTCCGGAAGGTCCGCCGGGCCCCGCCGGCGTCGCGGGACCACCGGGGCCACCGGGAGAACAGGGTCCGCCGGGCACCGTCGATCCGGGCGTCACCGCGTTCATCACCAGATTTGGCGACGGGGGGATCAGCGACACCCCGTCGGGAACAGGCTGCTTCTCGGACGGGTACATCGGACAGGTGTTCCTCTTCGCGGGGACCTTCCCGCCGAGGGGAACCGTTTTTGCTCACGGCCAGGTGCTCTCGATCGCGCAGAACACGGCACTGTTCTCGCTGCTGGGTACGACCTACGGCGGCAACGGAACCACGACCTTCGCCCTGCCCGACATGCGCGGACTCGAGCCGGCCGGCGTGAACTACGTCATCTGTCTCGGCGGAATCTATCCGGCGCGAAACTGAAGGACGCGCCTCACTCCACCCGGGTGCGGACGCGATGGATCGCGTTCCGCGCGCCGTCGACCGGCTGGGCGGTTCCTCCGGCCTCGACGGCTCGGACGCTAAGCTCTCGCTCGCCCGGCTCCTGGTGAAGAGTCCCTCTGGCCGCTCCTCGGCGAGGTGCAGGCGCCACAGCCACTTCACGGTGTTCGTGCCGTAGTAGCCCGGCACGACGGCCGCAGCGGAGATCCGTGCTCCGCCGAGAGGGGACCGCCATTGCGCTCATAGGCCAGGAGCACGTCCCTGGCCGCGAGTCGCCCAGATCAGTTCCAGGTCGCTTGCTCCGACCTACCACGTCTCGCTCGTTCACCGACCGGTCGTCCGAGCCATACTTCCGATCGAGCTTCGCGTGCCGGAGCGGGTGCCCGACCGGCGGATGATGCGAGCGATTCCCTGGCGCGGTAAGAGGCGAGTCGCACCCGCCTCGAGCGGCGTGGAACCCCCATGGCCCGTCGTGTCGCCCGCTGGCTCGTGACCGTCTTCCTCCTTCCTCTCTTGCCCGCGCTGTTCGTGCTCGGTGCTCGCTCCGGCGCGGCCGCAGCGGCGCAAGTCGGCTCGGGCGGCCCGGATGCGGGGGCCGCGCCACCCCGGATCGCGATCGACATGCCTTCGGTCGGGCTCGAGCCGGGCGGCAGCTTCGTGTTCACCCCGATCGTGGGCGGGAAGCCTGTGCGCAGCGGGCAGCCGCCCGTCACCTGGTCGGTCCAGGAGGGCGGGGCCGGAGGCACGGTCGACTCCGGTGGGAAGTACACCGCGCCAGGGACCGAGGGAACCTACCACGTGACCGCCGCGCTCGGTCCGGACGCCGGCGAGCGCGCCAGGTCGACCGTCACGGTGAAGGCACTGAGCGCCCTCGGAGACGACCGGCGCACCGTCTGGCGGCCGGGAGTGAACGGGGGCATCCCGGTGAGGAGCAAGGTCTGCAGGACGGTCAATGCCTCGGCTCACGGCAACGGAGCCAGGGACGCCACCGCCGCGATCCAGGAAGCGATCGACGCCTGCCCTCCGGGTGAGGTGGTGCTGCTCTCTCCGGGCAAATTCACCATCGACGGTGGACGCTTCCTTCTCGTCCACAAGGGCATCACGCTGCGTGGCGCCGGACCGGTGCGGACCACGCTCCAGAAGACGGACGGAGCGAAGCCCGGCCAGGAAGCCACCGGGCCGAACCCAGCGCCGCTCGTCGTCATCGGCCCGTCGCGAATGAGCAAGCCGGGCCAGACCTCGACCGCCGATCTCGCTGCCGATGCGGTCAAGGGAGCCAGGGAGGTCGTGGTGCGCAGCGCGGCGGCGTTCAAGGCCGGGCAGTTCGTGGTCCTCGATGAGCTGTCGGGCGCCGTCTGGCAGAAGGATCCGGCCGGTCGCGGTCAGATCTGGGCCTCGCCCGACTTCCGGGTGGTCTGGCAGCGTCACATCCCCCGGCAGGAGGTGACGGACGATCCCTTCCCGGAGGCGCTGAGCTGGTTCTCGAGGGAGGACCGGCCAACCGCCGAGATCAAGCAGATCGAGCGCCTGCACGGGAACACCGTCGTCTTCACCACGCCCATTCACATCACCTACCGCGCCTCGAACACCGCCCAGATCGCCGGCTTCACCCAGCCGTTCACCGAGAACGCTGGGATCGAGGACCTGACGCTCATCGGGGGGGACCAGGGCAACCTCCGGTTCCAGTGGGCCGCCAATTGCTGGGCGAGCCGGATCGAGAACACCGTGTGGCACGACGAGGGAGTCGCGATCGACCGCTCCTTCCGTGTCGAGATCCGCGACTCCTACGTCCACGATGCGGCCTGGGCCCAGCCTGGCGGCGCGGGCTACGCGATCAGCCTCTCCCACGGCAGCTCGGAGTCGCTGGTGGAGAACTCGATCATCGTGAAGGCGAACAAGGTGATGGTGGCCCGCTCGGCCGGCGCCGGTTCGGTGTTCGGTTACAACTACGTCGACGACGGCTACATCAACAGCAACACCACGTGGATCGAGGTGGGCCTGAACGCCTCACACATGGTCGGCTCGCATCACGTCCTGTTCGAGGGAAACGACGGCTTCAACTGGGACTCGGACAAGACGCACGGCAACGCCATCTACCACACGGTGTTCCGCAACCATCTGCGCGGGTTCCGGAAGAGCTTCGACGATTCCTCGAATCGCCACGGTCCTCACCGCGCCGCCGGAGCGACCTACTATTCTTACTGGCACAGCTTCATCGGAAACGTGCTCGGAGTCCCGGGACGGATGGGGGGCTGGGTGTACGAGTCGGGCGCGCTCACCACCGCCTCCATCTTCAAGCTGGGCTGGGATGACTGGCCTCCCTACCCCGTGGATGCGCGGGTGGCGGCGACCACCGTCCGTCATGGCAACTACGACTACCTGACCAATTCGGTGAAGTGGGATCCAGGCTTCGCCGAACGAACGCTGCCCACCTCCCTCTATCTCACCCGGAAGCCCGCGTTCTTCGACGGCTACACCTGGCCCTGGGTGGAAGCCTCGGGCGCGAAGCAGCTCTTCGAGCTCCCGGCGAAGGTCCGCTTCGATGCCGGAACCCCGTTCGGTCCTCGCTGAGGCGCCGCCGGCGCGCCGTCAGTCGAGGTCGAGCGACTGGAAGACGCCCGCGGCGTCGAGCACCGTGCCCCAGACCTTGTGGGACGCCTGGTGCTCGGACATCCCGAAGCTCAGCGGCACTCCGAGGCCCACGTCGAGGCCGCGGATCGTCTCCAGCGCGTTCACCAGATCCTCGGTGGAGAGATTCCTCCCCGCGCGCCGCAGCCCCTCGACCAGGAGGTTGCCGGTCACGTAGCCCTCGAGCGACACGAAATCCGGCTTCTCTCCCGGAGAGTACTTTCCGAGCGCCTCCCGGTAGCGGATCCCGACCGTGCTCTGGCCGGTGGGAAGCGGGACGACCTGGGTCACGATGACGCCCTGGGGATAGCGGGGGCCGAGCTGGACCAGCTCCTCGGCGAGCGCCTGGCTTCCCACGAAGGAGACGTTGCTGAAGATCATCCCCGGGCGCTGGTCGCGGACCTTCTCGATGAAGCGGGCTGCCGGCCGGTAAGTGGCGACCATCACCACCGCCTCGACGTTCCTCTTCTCGTCGAGGATGCGCTCCACCGCGTCGACGACGTCCGCGGTGTTGCGCTTGTAGCTCACCCGCAGGATGGACCCCGGGGCCCGCTTGTAGTGCCGCATCGCCTTGGCCACGCCCTGGAACCCGGCCTCGCCGAAGCTGTCGTCCTGCGCGAAGACGGCGATGTGCTCGGGCCGGATCCGGCGGGTCTCGACGAGGTAACGCACGGTCGCCGCGGTCTCCTCGACGTAACTCGCCCGGTAGTTGAAGACGTAGCGGTCGGGCGGCTCCTTGCGCAGGAGCGACGCGCCGGTGAAGGGCCCGAAGAACAGCATCTTCCGCTCGAGCGCGTAGGGCACCGCCACTGCCGCGGTCGGGGTCCCGACGTTCCCCACGAAGCCGAACACCGCGCGCTGCTCCGCCAGCTCGCGCATCACTTCCTGGGTGCGGGTGGGCTCGTAGCCGTCGTCCAGCGCCAGCAGCTTCACCTTCCGGCCATTCACTCCACCGGCCGCGTTGGCCTGCTCGAACGCGAGATCGACGCCGATCCTCATCTGACGGCCGAGCTCCTTCGAGGCGCCGGTGAGGGGGGACGCCATGCCGAGGGTGACCTCGGTCTCCGTGACGCCGGCGATCACCTGAGCGCCACGGGATTGCCCCGGAGCCGTGGCAGGCGTCGCCGCGGCCCCGGCAGGCGCCGCGTCGGATGCGCGGAGCCGCTGCATCAGCCCGAGCCGGCTCGCGGCCGCGGCGAGACCGCCTCCGACCACGATCGCGAGCAGCACCAGAAGGCCCGTGCGCATCGCCTGGCTGCGCTTGCGCTCGTGTCGGATGCTGGAAAAGGGAGCGGTGTAGCGCGCCGAGCTCTCGCCGGTCGCGTGGGGTCCGGTCTGGGGCGGCGGCGGCGGCGGCGTCCGACGGCCGGAGGGATGGGTCGCCCGTGGCCCGGACGTCCCGGGCGCATTCACCGGGAACTCGGCGGTGTCGGGACGCCGGGCCGTCGCAGCGGCGGTCGCCGTCCCCCGCGGTGCGGCCGGCGGGTGAATCGCGGACACGGAGCGGGTGGTCACGGGCCGCTCGGTGGTCTGACCTGACAGGGCTGGCACCGCTCGTGGTGCGGACACCTGAGGGGCGGGCGGAGGCGTGCGGACGGAGTCGACGGCGTGGAGCGCGGGCTGCCCGCCTCTCCCGGGCATGATCCCGAGCGTGGCGGCGAGAGAAGGCCAGGGCTGATCGATGGTGCGGCGAACGCTTCGCGGGCCGACCTCCACCTCGTAGCGGCCCTGGAGGTGGCCCAGCATCCGCCGCAGCGCCTCGAGACCTTCCGAGTCCTCCAGATGCGCGTCGGTGATCTCGCCGCCCTCGAAGAAGGCCGCGCCTTGCATGTCGACGGCGCCGGGTGGGCCGAGGAATACGCGGACCACGGTGGCCTGTCCTCCGCGACAGCAGGCGTCGAACACGTCGACGAGGCGGGCATCCTTGAGATCGCCGGACCGAAGCGGAGTACTCATCCCTGGAATTGTACCGTCAGGCGCGGCGAGCACATCGGGTGGTCGAAACGACCACGTCTGGCGACGGAGCGAGACGAACGGGGGAAGTGTGGGCGTCGACGTTCAAATCACGATCGACATGTCGCACGTTGCAGCGAACGGCGGTGCAGCTCGTCCCGGTGGAGAGACGCGCAGGCCCCGGAGGGTGCGGAGATCCGCGCGGCTGTCGCGCGTCCCACCACCGGTCCTGCCGCCACGACTGGATCGGACGGCCCCCAACACCGGGGTTCACGCAGGCCCCGCTTCCGCCCGTGCGAGAAGCGCCTGGACCAGCCGACGCAGCGCGGGGGAGGCGAAACCCGCCGTCTTCCGCGGAGCAAAGGCTCCCAGGACCAGCGCGCCGATGACGAAGGCCAGCACTGCACCGCCATCCTGCTCGGAGAGGCGCCCCCCCGAGCGCCTCATGATCGCCGCGATCTCGCTGTCCACGAGCCGGCGCACATGCGTGAAGAGCGCCAGATCGCGGACCGCCTCTGCGAGCAGCCCGACCCAGCAACGGGCCGCGACGAGGTCCGCGGTGCCGTCGAGGCCCACCGCACCATCGAGGTAGGCAACGAGCGGATCTGCCGTCCGTTCCTTCGTGCTCACCCGCGCCCGGAAGCGGGAGACGAGCTCATCCAGCAAGCTCGACAGGAGCTCGGCCTTGTCGGCGAAGTAGTGGTGCACCAGACCCGGAGCGATGCCTGCCCGCGTGGCCACGGCCACGATCGTCGCCCCTTCATAGCCGTGCTGGGCGAGTACCTGTGCGAATGCGCTCACGATTTCCGCTCGTCGCTTCTCCTTCAGGCTCGGCCGTCCCATAGATTGGTTGTAACACCAATCTATGGTGGACATCCTTGTCTCCGCTGGAGGCGATGGCCATGACGAGCCTGATCTTCGACGAGCGCGGATTCGGTCCGGCGGGGCACCGCATCCCCTGGACGGAGCTGAGGGCGCTGGGAATCCGGACCACCGCCTCGGGACCGTGGGTCGAGGACGTGTTCTGGATGTTTCTCTCACGAACCGGCCTCACCGAGATCCCGGGTCAGGCGATGACCGGAGCCGAGCTCGAGGCGCTGCAGGCCCATCTCCCCGGGATCGACAACGGGAAGATCGTTCGCGCCATGGGATGCGCCGAGGAGCGCATGTTCCGCATCTGGCACCCTGACGCGGAACGTGCCGGCTGGGATGACTCACGAGGTCGCACGCGCTTCGGCGCGCTGGTCGAGCGACTGGGTGGTGACCCGAAGGCCGCGGGCGACACGTTCCAGACGCTCGCCACGGCCTGGGGTGAGCCGACCCGCCGCTACCACGACCACCAGCACCTCGCGGAGTGTCTGCACCAGCTCGACCTGACCGACACCGGCGGAGCATCCAGGGACGTCGTCGAGCTCGCGCTGTGGTTCCACGATGCGATCTACGTCCCCGGTGCGCGGGGCAACGAGGAGTCGAGCGCGAAGCTCCTGCTGGAGGAGTGCAGTCGTCTTCGGCTCGATCGGAGGACGGCGCATGCGGGGGCGGCGCTCGTCCGGGCCACGGCGCACGAGGCCTCCGCGGGCGAGCCTGGACCCGAGGAGGCGCTGATGCTCGACATCGACCTCTCCATTCTCGGAGCCGATCCACTTCGGTTCATGGAGTACGAGTACGCCATCGAGGAGGAGTTCGAGAAGATCCCGAGGCTGAGCTTCCGGATCGGGCGGGGAGAGTTCCTTGCCTCGCTCCTCGCCCGTCCGACGATCTTCCGGACCGAGTCCTTCCGCGCGCGGTACGAGGCGGCGGCGCGGGCACAGCTGTCCGCGCTCCTCGACAGCATCCGATACCGGGCATTCCGGCTCACCCGCTGGCTGCGCCGGGCTCGAGGACCGGCCTCGCCTCCTGCCACGTAGCGCCGCGGTTCGACGCCGCAATCGGTCCTCGATCGTCGTGCTGCCCCCGGCTACCGTCGACGCATGATTGCTCGCTCGACGCTGTGCATCCTCGGGCTGGGGGCCGCGCTGACTGCCTGTGCTGCCCCAGCCAGCTCAGTCCGGCCCTCGGTCATGCCCATCGAGGAGGCGCTCGTCGACAACGGAGGCGTCCTCCTCTACGTCAAATCGGTCGGGAACGGCCCACCGCTGGTGGTGGTGCACGGGGGGCCGGGGGCCTCGCATGACTACCTGCTCCCGAACCTCTACCGGCTCGCCTCGAGCTACCGCCTGATCTTCATCGACGAGCGCGGCTCGGGGCGCTCACCTCGGCTGGAGGACACGAAGCAGTACACCGTGGAGAAGATGGCCGACGACGTCGAGGCGGTGCGAACTGCCCTGCAGCTCGGGAAGATCGCGCTGCTCGGCCACTCGTACGGCGGGGTGGTCGTGCAGGCCTATGCGTTCAAGTACCAGGCGAACCTGAGTCACCTCATCCTGGCGAGCACGTTCTCCAGCACGCGAGCGCTCAACGAGGTCCTGGCTCGCCTGAAGCAGGCGATGCCCGCCGACAGGCGTGCGCGACTCGAGGCGCTGGAGAAGGGGGGGCTGTTCGGCAAGGGGGAGATCTGGGAGCGCGGTCGCTACACGGACGAGTACGCGACGCTCGCGTGGGGGGTGGGCTACTTCCCCGCGCTGTACGGCGCGCGGCCCGACGGCAACTACGATCCGCTGGAGGGGAACACCAAGAACTCCTGGGAGCTCTACCGCGAGATGTGGGGGTCTCACGGGGAGTTCGTGGTCGACGGCAACCTCAAGGAGGTCGAGTGGCTGGACCGCCTCCCCGAGATCAAGGTGCCCACGCTGATCGTGGTCGGCGACCACGACCAGTCCGACCCGGCGATGTCTCGCGAGATGCACGCCAGGATTCTCGGGTCGAAGCTCGTCGTCCTGCCGGACTCCGGCCACATGACCTTCGTGGACCAGCCGGAGCTGTTCGCGCGTTCGATCCGCGAGTTCGTTCACTGAGGCGAGGCCCGGCCGGGCCGGCTCAGCGGAGCTCGGAGAAGGTGACCCGCACCTTGTGCAGCCCCCCGGGCCCGGGGATCTCGCCGAGGTCTTCCCAGCCCTCGACCTTTCCCTGGAAGGTGTACGGAGTGGACGCCCTGGCGCGGGCCTCGATCTCACCAGCGGGGAACGCGAAGTAGAGCGGCGCCGGCGTCCCGGCCAGGTAGTGGCCGAGGAGGAACATCACCAGCGCATGCTCGTGGGAGTGGAAGCTCGACTTCCACTCGTTGCACTTCGCGGTGTCGGTCGACGGCCAGTTGAACACCGGGGCGCCCGCACCGGTGATGCTCGGAATGACCTCCCGGATGGCGTTCTTCGTGTCCACGTACTCGTTGCGCCAGTGCGTGGAGGTGTCCGCCACCATCGGGATCCACTTCGGATCGTGGAGCGCCAGTGTCGCCGCCAGCTGATCGGCCTCGGCGAAGGCCCACCAGTCCGAGCCGAAGTCGTCGCTGGTCGGGGACGTGGGGCGGTTCTTCCAGCGACCGCTGGCCGCGTCGAGCGCGCGGGTGAGCGTTCCGTCGGTCCAGGTCACCAGGAAGTCGCGGAACGGTCGATCCGCGAGCCGCTTGTCGATCTGGGTGAGGGCCCAGTGCGCCTTCAGCATGTGGCCGTAGTCGCTGTGGAAGCTCCGGTAGAAGCCGAGCGAGTTCACGTTCCCCCAGAAGAGCCCGTCCGAGAAGTGTCGGTCGCGGAGTGCCACGGCCAGGGTGCGCAGGTCGGCCAGCATCCGGTCGCGATCGGCCTGCTGGGTGCGGATCGGCTGGACGAGCAGCATGAAGGCGGTGATCGGATCGAGCTGGGACACAATGTCGTTCCCGTTGCCGTTGAGGAACGCTTCCTGCGTCAGCGCCGCGTTCATCCCATCCCGGATCCGCTGGCCGGCACCGTCGAAGTACGTCGAGGGATCGAAGAACAGCTGGTGGGTCTGCTCGACCTTCGCCTCCGCCTCGGCGTCGCGGGTCACGAAGAAGTACGCCGCCGGACCCATGACCGTGTACGCGCCGTCCTGCGTGAGCTTCGCGCCGGAGCCCGTCGGGTTGCCGTCGGCGTCGAGGTCGGCGAACCAGCCGCCCACGGTCCCGTCCCAGGCGTGATCGAGAATCCACCGGTTGCCGGCGCGCGCGAGGGCGAGCTTCTCCGGGTCGCCGGTCAGCAGGTACTCGATGGCGTACCCGAAGGTCTGGCGGCCCAGCATGCGCGGCTTCCGCGCCGTCCGGTTGGTGGCGAGCGCGCCGGTCATGGTGCGCCAGGTCGGGAAGTTGCCCTCGGGGGAACCCTTTGCCTCGGGCATCGCCCAGTAGGGCTCGAGGTCCTGCTGCAGATGCCCCTGGCCTCCGACCGGATCGTTCCACACCGTCGGCGTGAGCGCAGACGGGGCACCGCCCGCCGGAGGAGAGGTGTACGCGTACGGATCGAGAGGGGGCGGCGCGCTCTTCTCGCCGCAAGCGAACGCGGCGAGGACGAGGACGAGCGCCGGGGGCAGCAACCTCCGGCGGAGGGGGACGGGCATCGCGCCGCCTTATCCGCTCGGGGCGGGTGCCACCACATCTCTTATCGAGGTCGAGCCACTGCCGGGCCGGGTCTTCGCAGGGACGAGGGGCCGGCTGAGGTGTCTTGCCCCTCGAACCGGGTAACGAGGTGTCGGTAACGACGTGTCCGGTAACGACGTGTCTGGCACCTCGAACCCCTCGAACCGGCACCTCGAACCGCCGGGGCTCGGCACCCCGTGAAGCGGCGATCTAGCAGGCAGGCAAGCGTGCCCTCACACGCTGTGGGGTGGTGGACGGGCGTGGCGTCTTCCTGCTGTCCGGTTGCATGGACGGTGGTAGCCGCGCCGCAGGCCGAACCCGGGAGGGACCCATGATGAGGCGAGGCTTCCCCGTCCTGGCGGTGCTCGCCCTGCTTTCCGGGGCGCTTGGCGCGTGTCAGTCGAGCCAGCCGGAGACCCCCCGCGGGCCGACCGGGCAGCTCGAGCAGGTGCTGCTCACCGATGTCGACGGAGACGGGGACGGAGACCTGGTCTCGGTGGGCGACTTCGCGGACGGACCGATCCGGGTCCAGCAGCGAGGCACCGCGGCCGTCCTCCCCGACGTCACCGCGACCCTCGCGCTCCCGACCAGTGGCAGCGGCCGGCGGGTCGCGTCCGGCGACCTCGACGGAGACGGCGACCTCGACCTGGTCCTCTGCACGACCGAACCCGGACGCTCCCGCGGAACCTGCCGCGTGCTGTTCAACTGTCTCCGCGACAGTGGGGCACCGCGCTTCGATTGTCGCCGCGAGGCGTCGGCGCTCCCGATCGACGGCTCGCTGCTCACCCCGCACCTCCTCGACCAGGACGGGGACGGTGACCTCGACCTCATCGTCGTCAACGCCGGCCAGGAACGAAGCTCCTGGGTGTTCCGGAACGATCTGAACCGGGCCGTTGCCGCGTTCACCCTCCTCGACCCGGACACGCTTCCGTTGACCGGCCCGGCGGAGCAGCTCGGGGTGATGGTGAGCCGCGATCCCGTTCGACGGGTCCTGCTGTACGTCGGTGGTGCTGCGCAACCGCTGTTCCTCTTCGACGAGCTCACGCAGAAGTACGTCCCGGTTTCCGGGGGGCCTTCGTTTCCCGGGTTCACCGGCGGGGTGACGGTGGCGGTCGGCGACGTCAACGGAGACACGCTGCTCGATCTCCTGGTCAAGACCGGCCCGCGGCAGGTCGTGATCCTGCTCCAGGACCGTGCCGGCGGGTTCACCGCAGTGGACGGAGCGGGAGCCGGGCTCGGGCCCTCCCTCCCCGAGATCGACGACCAGGTCCTCGTGGACTTCGATCGAGACGGTCAGCTGGACGTCCTGATCACCTCGCGGTCGGGAGGGGCTGCGCTCTTCTTCAACCAGACCTCGCCGCGGACGCCGGACGAGCTGCGCTTCGCCCCCGGGCTCGAGCCGGCCCAGTCGGCGGCGGGCCTCCGGATCAGCAACGCCGCCGTCTTCCACCAGGTGGCCGCGTGTGACCACGCGGTCGATCTGGCCCTCGGCTCGGTCGAGAACCGCGAAAGGACCATGCTGATGCGTTTCCCCGACGAATCCGGGGCGAAGACAGTGCAGGTCCCGACGCAAGCGGGAACGCTTCTCTTCGACGCCCCGTTCCGGGACGCCTGTGTCGAGGGAACCCCCGGTCCGGATCGGATCTCTGGCCATCGGGTTCGCAGCCACCTCTCCGGGGGGCCCGGCGACGACGAGCTCATCGCCAAGGCCGGGGTCACGGTGATGCGGGGTGGCCCGGGGCGGGACACGTTCCGCGCGGCTGGAACCACCATCATCCTGCTCCCGCTCGAGGACATCGTTCGAGGAGAGAAGGTGAGCTGTGGCCATGCCGAGACGGTGCTGATCGATTCCCCTCTCTCCATCGATCGGCTGATCGCCGCCGGGGTCCAGTTCGATGGCTGCTTCAGCGAGTGCGGTCCGGACGAGGAGGACTGCCACGCCGGGAAGAACCGGGCCTTCGTTGCGGACCTCAAGCTGCAAGCCGGCATGGCGGCGATGGAGCAGGGAAGCCAGCTCGGTTTCGTCTCCGACTACGGGCTCGGCTTCGGGACCTGCAACGAGAGCTCGGACTGCTGGGCGCTCGGGCTCGACGTGTGTCGCATCGCCACCGGGCAGCCCCCGAGCGGCGGCCAGATCGGAGCGTGCTACCCCTCGAACTTCGTCGGCACCGAGGGTCCCGTCCCGGAGTGGTGCTTCGATCCGTTCTTCGCCCGGCTGCGGCGCGAGGAGATCGAGAACCTCTACTTCTCCGACGACCGACAGCTGGTCTTTCCGGTCGTCTTCTGGATCGTACGCTCCGACGCGACCGACGCTCTCGGGAACTGCCCCTTCTTCACCGACCGACCGAACACCCTCGGGGAGTGGCATCAGGACATCGCCGCCACAATGGACACCGCGGCGGCGTTCTATGGCCGCTGGGGAATCAAGCTCGATTACCAGTTCCGGTTGGTCACCGTTCCGTCCGACTCCGTGTTCGTCTCCGATCCGGAGACGGACCGCTGCCGCACCTTCCTCGAGCTCCCTCCTCCCTACGGGGAGGAAGGATCGAACAACACGGTCCAGGACCTTCTTGCCCAGTTCCCTCAGGCCTACCGGAACGGAGAGATCAACGTCTACCTCACGGACACGGGCGGTATCGACTTCTCGGGGAAGCTCACCAAGAACGGCAAGACGTACCGCTACCTGCTCCTGCGGGGAGGGGCGAGCGCGTTCGGCCACGAGTTCGGACACGGGCTCGGCCTCGCCCATCCCCAGGACGGCAACTCGGTCCGGGCGAACCTGTCCCCCGACACCGCCGAGTCACGGGACAGCTGGTTCCAGCGTCCGTTTCCAGACCCGTTCTTCGATCGCCTCCACGCCTGTACCAGCGATGCTCAGTGCAACGGGGCCGATGCCGATCCCGGCAACTGCCTCATCGCACCGGGAGCCACCGAGGGGTTCTGCCAGAACCTCAAGAAGGACTGCGCCCTCGACGGGGATCACGTCTGCGATACGCCGTGGGATGCGACCCCCTGCTTCCAGGGCACCGCCAACAACCTCGGCGCGGCCTGCACCAAGCACTCCGACTGTCAGGCCGTCAAGAGCAGCCGGGGCACGGCCTACCTGACCTACTGCGGGGGCGGATTCTGCATCAAGCGGGAATGCACCCAGAACTCGGACTGCGGCTCGGGCTCGTTCTGCGCCGAGGGCACGTGCGTGATCTGGAAGGAAGGGATCAGCGCCTGCTGCGACATGCACACCGATCGCGGGCCGGCGTACGACCACAACGCTTGCTACCAGCTGAACGCGAACGGGAGCGTGACGCACGTGGCGGGGGTCGGGCTGCTGAACTGGCCCCTCGACGACAACATCATGACGTACCACAGCCCGTACGGTCGGGCTGACACCATCACCGAGGGCCAGCACGACGAGGTGGTGTGTCTGAGCAGCTACCGAACCGACCTGGCGCCGTTGCTCCGCAAGCCACACCTGGTCCTGAACGCCACCCGTCCGTGCTCGCTGCGGGCGGGCGACGAGACCACCGACTACGCGCCGGCAGGGTTCAGCCTCGGTCCCAGCGGAACGACGATGAAGATCGCCCATGGGGCTTGCAGCTCCGGGGTGTGCGAGGTGCTGCAGAGCGGCCAGGAGGTCGTCGCCCGGTGTGTGCAGTCCAGCTGCAGCGATGGCCTGCACGGTGAAGGCGAGGCAGGCGTCGATTGTGGCGGGGTCTGTCCCGACGCCTGTCCCTTCAAGAGCGCTTGTGCGACGAACGGCGACTGCCTCTCGGGAAGCTGCGCGCGTGGGACCTGCCAACCCTCGTGCGAGGACGGCGTCAAGGATGGCTCGGAGCTGAGCACCGATACCGCGGGCCGCTCCTTCGACACGACCTGCGCGGTGCATGCGAGTGGCGCCCTGTGCCGGTACGACGCTGACTGCGGCGCCGCGAACACGTGCCGCGACGAGGGGACCTGCGTCCTCTCCAGTGACTGTCCGATCAATGCAGATCCGGTGGCCTGCGCAGTGGACGCGGACTGTCGTGGTGGGGGGGATGGGGCGTGCGTGGTGATGGCACGGGCCTGCAGCCAGGCCGGGTGCCTCACCGACGCCGAGTGCCCGTCCGGGGCGTGCATCCTTCCGGAGGGTCGCTGCCGCTGCTCGAACGATGGGCAATGCCCAGGTGCGAGCAACGACTGCGAGGTCACCCGGTCGATGTGCCTGAATCAGTGCACCGACGGTCGGTGCCTGGGAACGTGCACGCCGGGCATCGCCCAGCCCTGAGGTCGCCCGGCGCGAATCATCCGTCCGGGTGGCGCCTGGAGGTGCCCGAGGGGCGTGCCTCCAGCATCGGGGCGGCCTCGGAAGCGCACTCCTCGAGGGCCTCGACGAAGGCCCGGACGCGGCCGGTGCGCTGAACGTCGTGGTGGAGGACCAGGTACACATCGTCGTGCTCGAGCGGCTCGTCGGGCCAGAGGCGCACCAGCTCCGGCTGGGAGTCGGCCATCCAGCAGTGGAGGGCGCCGATGCCGATGCCCAGGGACACTGCCTGGACCAGGGTGGACATGTTGTTGGTGCGCAGGACGTGGCGGGCATCGGGGAGCGGTCGGGACCAGCTCCGCATGCCCTCCTCGGGAGCGACGACGTCGTGTCCGCGCAGCGAGGTGGGCCGCGAGGGGACCGGTCGGCGGGCGAGGTACTCGCGTGAGGCGTAGAACGTGGCCGCGACTCGCGCCAGGCGGCGAGAGACGAGCTCGCCGGCGTCTGGCCGGACGTAGCGCACGGCCACGTCCGCCTCGCGGCGGACGATGTCGAGGCGGGCGCCACCGGTGAGGAGGTGCACGCGAATGTCGGGGTGTCGCTCGTGGAGCGTCTCCAGCGCCGGGAGCACCAGGGCACGGGCGAGGGCATCGGTGGTCGTGACCCGGAGCAGGCCGGAGACCGTCCGATCGGCCCCGAGGGCCAGTCGCTCGAGGGCAAGGGCGCCTTCCTCCATGCGCTCGGCGGCCTCGCGGAGCCCCTCGGCCGCCTCGGTCAGCACGTAGCGGTCGCGCACGCGCTCGAAGAGGGTGAGCCCGAGTTCTGCCTCCAGCGCGCGAACGCGACGCCCGACCGTCGTGTAATCCACGCCGAGCACGCGGCCGGCGGAGGCAAGCGTCCCGGAGCGCATCACCGCGAGAAAGGTCCGGATCTCCTCCCAGTCCGTCATTGGCGTGCATTTTTGCATGGTACCACGGCAAGAATACAGCGCTACCCAGGGAGGGGGCCATGCATCCATGCAGCATGGAAACCGTCGAGCTGGGCCCTCCATCGACCGCGGTCCGTCAAGGGGTGCCGTCCACCGCGTCGCCGCGCTGGACGCTCGTGGCGACGAGCTTCGGGCTGGGGATGGCGCTCCTCGACGTGACCGCGGGAAACGTGGCGGTCCCGAGCATCCAGCGGGACTTCGGGACGGGAATCGCCGGAATCTCCTGGGTGATCGACGGCTACACGCTCGCCTTTGCCAGCACCCTGCTCCTGGCCGGTGGGCTGGGCGATCGGCTGGGCGCGCGTCGGGTCTTCGCCAGCGGTCTGGTCCTCTTCACGGTGGCGTCGCTCCTGTGCGGCGTGGCGCCGACGGCGGGGCTGCTCATCGGCGCCCGCGTGCTCCAGGGGCTCGGCGCGGCGCTGTTCATGCCCTCGTCGCTGGCGCTGCTGGCACGCGCGTACCCGGACGCACGCGAGCGGGCGCACGCCATTGGATTCTGGAGCGCGCCGCGGTCGCCGGCGGGAGCGGTCCGCTGGTGGGCGGCGTGCTGACCTCGACCCTGGGCTGGCGGAGCATCTTCCTGGTGAACCTGCCGCTGGGGATCCTCGGGCTCTTCCTCACCGCGCGCTTCATCCGGCCGACGCCAGCGGGCAGGTCCCGGTCGCTGGATCTCCCGGCGCAGCTGGTCGCGGCCCTGTCCCTGGGCGGGGTGACCTGGGCCCTGGTCGAGCGCGCCGAGCGAGGGTGGGGCTCGCCGGCGATTCTCGGTGCGCTGCTGGCCGGGCTCCTGGGGCTGGCGCTCTTCGCGCGCATGGAGAGCACCGCGGCCGAGCCGATGCTTCCCCCGCGGCTGTTCCGGCATCGGACGTTCGCGACGACCTCGGCGGGCGCGCTTCTCTACGCGGCGGCCTTCTTCGGTGGGTTCCTGGTGCTCTCCCTCTACTTCCAGCGGGTCCGGGGCGAGCCCGCGGCGCTGGCCGGGCTGCACATCAGCGCGATCACAGTGACCTTTGGCGTGGCGAGCATCGTGGGCGGGAAGCTCGCCGGCCGGTACGGACCGCGGCCGACGATCCTGACCGGGCTCCTGCTGCTCGCGGTCGGCGCGTTCGGTCTCTCCCTGGGGAACCCGAGCACGTCCTTCTGGTTCCTGGGTCCACTCCTCTCGCTGCTCGGGTTCGGCGCGGCGCTGGTCGCGCCCCCGATGAACGCCGCGATCCTGGCCAGCGTCGAGCCGGGCCTCGCCGGCATCGGCGGCGGCGTGCTCAACGCCAGCCGGCAGATCGGAACGGCGCTCGGGGTCGCGGTGTTCGCCTCGCTCTTCGTCGCCGACCGCGCCCCGATGCGGGCGGTGCAGCTCGCGATGCTGGGCGCGAGCGTGCTCTACCTCGCCGCGGCCGCGGTCGTGGCGCTGGGACGTCCGGCGACGCGCGTGGTCGCGGCCGCGAGCATGCAGGCGGTACCGTGCGGAGACCGCGCGCGGTAGGAGAGGCCGCCGGGCCGCCGAGACCTCTCAGCGCTTTTCCAGCTTCTTCAGGGCCGCGCGCGCAGCCGGAGCCTCGCAGGCCTCGGTCAGTCCCAGGAGGCC
>RPRB01000098.1 GCA_003818285.1 Myxococcaceae bacterium | reverse complement strand
CCGACCATCTGACCGAGGCGCTCCCGATCGACCTCCACCCACGCCGACTCGGAGCTCAGTTCCAGATCGAGGACCACGCCCCGATCTTCGAAGAGCGGCCGGACGGCGTCGCAGCTGGCGCGCACGACCTCCCGCGCATCGAGACGCGTGGGCTGGAGCTCGATCTTCCCGTGGGTCAGTCGACCGATGTCCAGCAGGTCGTCCACCAGACGCGCGAGCTGCTCGGTCTGCCGGACGAGCACCTCACGCGCACGGCTGTGTGCGTCGGTCCCGGGAGCCGTTCGCTCGAGCAGCACCAGGCTGTTCCGGATCGGGGCGAGAGGATTTCGGAGCTCGTGGGAGAGCACGGCAATGAAGTCGCTCTTCAGGCGATCCGCCTCGCGGAGCTCGAGCTCGACCTTCTTCCACGCGGTGACGTCCCTGGTCATGGCAAGGAGCGAGGAGACCGAACCGTCCTCGGCCAGCTCCGGGACGAGCTTCGCCTCGTAGTGACGCGCGTCGCCGCCGGTCCCGTAGGTGAACTCCAGGACCTCGGGCCGACCGGTGGTGAAGACCCTCTCGAAGCTCGAGTGCCAGAGGTCGACCAGGTGAGGCGGGAAACCGAGCTCTGCGTTGGACCTGCCCAGAAGCTGCTCCCGGGTGAGGCCCGAGGCCGCCTCCGCCCGCGCGTTGACGTAGAGGTGCCTGAACCGCCGGTCGAAGCGGGCGATGATGTCCGGGGCGTTCTCGGCGAGCGTCCGGAAGCGCTGCTCGCTCTCCTGCGACGAGGCCTGGTGGGTCCGCTCGCTGGCGAGCCGCACATCGACTCCGGCCCGCGACACCTCGTGGAGGCTCACCAGGACCATCTCCAGCCCCGCCTCGCGGACCCAGGTCAGGGTGCCTTCCCACAGCGGACCGGGCCCGGGGCGGGGCCGGTGAGGGGGGATGCGAATTGCTCCCGCGCCGCGGGTCCAGCTCGGGACACGCAGCTCGGTGAGCGTCGCGGCGCGAAGGGGAAAGTCGACCGGGAGGAAGGTCGAGTCGAGCGCAACCAGGTAGCGTGACCACTCCGCATTGTGCCGGACGATGCGCCCGTCCTCGCGGGCAAGACACCGGGCGGCAGTCGGTTCGGCAAAGAGCGCGTCGAGCATGCTCGGCTCCACCACCGATGGGTCGACAGCCATCCTCGCCCCCGGAACACCGGCCGCCTGCGGATCTCCGGCCGGCTGCCAGCCAGGCAACCCTCACACCACTCCGCGAGGGAGTGCGACGGGCGGGCAGCAAGCGCTCGCCTGGTCGGACGGTCGAAACCGTCAGAGACGCGACGATTCGAAGTCGTAGACCTTATCGACCGCGATCTGCCGGTAGCGCTCCGCCTTGAGGGCGCGCTTCGAGGCCTCCCAGGTGAGCTGCACCGGCGGCGCGTCGGGCATGACCTTCTTCCGGCGCTTCACTTCCTTCTTGATCGCCTTCACCGCCTCGCGGGGGTGGAAGCAGAAAGCCGAGCTGAAGACCAGCACCTCGTCGAATGGGATCAGCCGCGCCTCGAGGATGTCGCCCTTCTCCAGCCCCACGGTATGCCGTCGCTCGGTGACGTCGAACTCCTTGCCCCCGAACAGCTCGCGCAGCCGGACGACTCCCGGCTTGACCTTCCGGACCTCGAACAAGCCGTGCACCGTCGCGGTGAAGCTGCGGAAGGCGGAGATCTCCGCCCCGTCCGCTCCCGACGACCGCGACGCGAGGATCTCCTCCGCCGGGGTCTGCCCGCTCTCCGGACGCTTCCGGTCGAAGAGGTAGTAGTCGAGGAAGGACGCCATCCTCATCTCGAACTGCTTGTCGTCCTCGAAGACCTCACCGGTCCGCTGGAAGTACTCGGCCTTGGCGGTGAGGAGATCGGGCTTCCGCTCCTCGGTGCTGGCGAACGCGATGAGCTGGTCCAGGTACGGTTGATAGGACAATGGGCGAATCCCGGGGGCAGGAGCCGGCGAGTTTAGCGTGCCATCGCCTGCGTGAAGCGGGCGAAGAGATGCCGCGCGTCGTGCGGGCCGGGGCTCGACTCGGGATGATACTGGACACTGAAGGCCCGGGCGTCGGGGATCTCCAGCCCCTCCACCGTGTGGTCGTTGAGGTTGAGGTGGGTGACGTTCGCCTTCCCCTTCACCGAGGCCTCGTCCACCGCGAAGCCGTGGTTCTGGGCGGTGATCTCCACCTTCCCGGTCAGGAGGTCCTTGACCGGCTGGTTCGCCCCTCGATGGCCGAACTTCATCTTGTAGGTCGTCCCGCCGATGGCCCGGGCGAGGATCTGGTGCCCGAGGCAGATGCCGAAGACCGGCACCTTGCCCAGGAGCGCCGCGACCGCGCGGTCCGCGCCCGCCACCGCCGCCGGGTCTCCAGGGCCGTTGGTCAGGAACACGCCGTGGGCCCGCTTCGCCAGCACCTCCTCCACGGGCGTCGCCGCGGGAACCACCGTCACCCGACAGCCCGCGTCCACCAGGAGCTGGATCATCGCCTTCTTCAGACCGTAGTCGTACGCCACCACGTCGAACCGGAGCTGCGGGGGCGGCCGACCCGGGGTGAAGACCGATGGGGTCGGTTCGGTGAAGACGTAAGGCTTCCGGGTGCTGATCCCCGAGACGAGATCTTGCCCCTCCATTCCCGGGGCCCGGCGCGCTCGCTCGACCAGCGCGGCCGCCGAGTGGCCCTCGGTGGAGATGACGCCCATCTGGGCGCCGCGAGTCCGGATGTGGCGGACCAGCTTCCGGGTGTCGATGCCGTGCAGACCCACCACCCCGTGGCGCTTCAGGTAGCCGTCCAGCGTCTCCGCGGCCCGCCAGTTGCTCGCGGCCTCGGACACCGAGCGGACGATCATCCCCACGGCATGCGGCCGGGCGCTCTCGTCATCGACGGGATTGGTCCCGACGTTGCCCATCTCGGGGGCGGCCATGGTGACGATCTGGCCCACGTAGGACGGGTCGGTGAGGATCTCCTGGTAGCCGCTCATCGAGGTGTTGAAGACCACCTCGCCCACCGTCTCCCCGGTGGAGCCGAACGCCTGGCCCTCGAAGCTCGTCCCGTCTGCCAGAGCCAGGATGGCTCGCTTCGTCATCGTCTCTCCTCGAGGGGCCACACCGTCCGGCCGCCCACCACGGTCCGCACCACCCGCCCGACGACCTTCCGGCCCTCGTACGGCGTGTTCCGGCTCTTGGACTGGAAGCGCGCCGCCTCCACCGTCCACTCGGCGCCCGGGTCCACTAACGTCACGTCCGCCGGGGCGCCGGGCGCAAGGTGCCCGCCGGGGAGCCCGAAGGTCGCCGCCGGCCCCGCGGTGAGCAGCTCCACCGCCCGCACCGGGCCGAGGACCCCCGCCCGGACCAGCTCCAGGGTGAGGGGAAGCGCCGTCTCCAGCCCGATGACTCCGTTGGCCGCCTCGGCGTAGGGCACCTGCTTGTCCATGACCCCGTGCGGGGCGTGGTCGGTGGCGATGGCGTCGATGGTCCCGTCGGCCAGCCCCTCCCGGACGGCCGCCACGTCCTCCGGGTGGCGCAGCGGCGGGTTCATCTTGGCGTGGGTGTTCCAGCCCTCGACCGCTTCGTCGGTGAGGGTGAAGTGGTGCGGCGCCGCCTCCGCCGTGACGCGCAGACCCCGTCGCTTGGCCTCGCGAACCAGCGCCACGCTGGCGGCACAGCTCAGGTGGGCGACGTGGAGCCGCCCTCCGACCTCCTCCAGCAAGACGAGGTCTCGGGCCACCATCACCACCTCGGCCGAGCGCGGGATCGGGAGCAGACCCAGGCGCGTCGCCCGCGGGCCCTCGGTCAGCGCCCCGCCGGCGGAGAGGGTGAGGTCCTCCTCGTGAACCATCACCGGGAGCCCGAGCGGCGCCGTGTAGACCAGCACCCTCCGCATCAGGCTCGCGCTCATGACCGGGCGGCCGTCGTCGGTCACCGCCACGCAGCCCGCATCCCGGAGCGCACCGAGCTCCGCCATCTCCTCCCCGTTGAGCCCCTTGCTGATCGCGCCCACCGGGTAGACCCGCGCCAGGTTCGCCTCGGCCGCCCGCTGGCGGACGAGCCGGGTCACCAGCGCCGAGTCGTTGACCGGCCGGGTGTTGGGCATCGCCGCCACCGCGGTGAACCCGCCCGCCACCGCCGCGCGCGTCCCGGAGAGGATGGTCTCCTTCCCTTCCTCGCCCGGCTCGCGCAGGTGCACGTGGAGGTCGATGAAGCCCGGGGTGACCCAGAGCCCTCCTCCCTGCACCTCCTCGGCCCCCTCGAGAGGCAGCGGCCGCTCGGACACGGCGGCGACCTTCCCGTCCTCGAGCCGCACGTCGCGGACTCCGTCGACGCGGTTGCGCGGGTCGATGACCCGGCCGCCCCGGATGATGATCGGTTTGCTCATCCGCACGATTCCAAGATTGCCATCCGCACCGCGACCCCGTTCGCCACCTGCTCGAGGATGACGTTGGCCGGACCGTCGGCCACCTCCGGCGCGAGCTCCACGCCCCGGTTCACCGGCCCGGGGTGCATCACCACCGCGTCGGGCTTGAGCCCGCGGGCCCGCCCCAGGGTCAGGCCGAAGGCGCGGGCGTACTCGGCGGGGGTGGGGAACATCGACTCCTTCTGTCGCTCGAGCTGGACCCGGAGCATCATCACCGCGTCCGCCTCCTCCAGCGCCGCGTCGATGGAGGGAAGCACCTTCGCCCCGAGCCCCTCGAGCCCCACCGGCACCAGCGTGGGAGGGCCAGCCACCACCACCCGCGCACCCAGCGTGGTGAGGCAGTAGAGATTGCTGCGCGCCACCCGGCTGTGGAGCACGTCTCCGACGATGGCCACGGTCTTCCCCTCCAGCGTCCCCCAGCGCTCGTGGAGGGTGTAGGCGTCGAGCAGGGCCTGGGAGGGATGGGCATGGGTGCCGTCACCCGCGTTCACCACCGAGCAGCGCACCTTCCCGGAGACGAGGTGCGCGGCTCCGGAGGCCGGGTGGCGGAGGACGATGATGTTCGCTCCGAGCGCCTCGACGTTCCGCACCGTGTCGACCAGCGACTCGCCCTTGGACACGCTCGAGGTCGCGGCGTTGAAGTTCAGCACGTCCGCCCCGAGCGCCTTGGCTGCGCGCTCGAAGGACAGCCGGGTGCGGGTGCTGTTCTCGAAGAAGAGGTTGGCGACCACGCGGCCGGCCAGCGACCGCAGCGGGGTGCCCGCCCGGAGCCCCCGGGCGTGGAGCCGGGCGCGACCGAAGAGCAGCTCGATGTCGTGCCGGGACATTCCCTCGGTGGATAAGAGATTTCGCGGAGAGAAGGGATTCATCAGCGCGCCACCCCTTCCCGCGTCGCGTGGAACGGGATGCTCCAGTAGCGCTCCAGGGGCACCAGCTTCACGGTCCGGGTGTAGTCCACGGTGATCCGAACGACCTTGGTCTCCGGGTCGCGCTCGAGCTGCACGTCCCTGGCATCCAGGCCGAGGCCGGGCACCTCCACCTGGCGGCCATCGCGCTCCTCCCAGTGAGTTCCGACGGTCGCGAGGCTCCGAACGACCTCGGCACTGACCCGCGCCGGGTCCGCGCCGAGCTCGGACGTCAGCTGCCCCACCCCCGCCGAGAGCGCCTGGCGCACGTCGAGGTTGTCCAGCCAGAGGGGGACGTAGAGCCAGGCCAGGTAGGCTCCGGAAAGAAAGGCGACGGTCAGGGTCAGGCTGACCAGGTTCACCGCGCCGCGGGGCCGTCGCACGAGCCCGTCGGATACGCTGCCTGTCCCCCGGCGTCAATGCCTGCGCGGGGGTCCGTTCAGCCCCCTAGCGTACCTGCCGGAAGAAGCGCTCGGTCCGGATGCCGGTGCCGCCGAAGAGGTCCGACAGCAGCCCCCCGTGGGAGAGCGACAGCCAGATGATCATCGCCTTCCCCTTGATGTTCCCGTGGGGCACGAAGACCACCGTCCGGCGTGGCCCACCCAGCCCGAACCGGCTGTCCAGGCTGTTGTCGCGGTTGTCACCCATCACGAACACCGAGTCGGCCGGTACCCGGATGGGGCCGGTGGGCGGCGTCTCCCGACGAAGCTCGGTGTCGAGCAGGATCTCGTGCTCCTTGCCCCCGAGCGTCTCCCTCCACAGATCGGGGTGCACGAGCCGCCAGGGGCTGTCCTCCGGCCGGTCCCACACCTCGACGTGCCCCTGCTCCAGCTGGGCGGGCACCACGTTGCCGTTGAGGTACACCCGGTCGTCCCGCAGCTCGACGACGTCGCCCGGGATGCCCACCACCCGCTTGATGTAGTCCTGCCCGGTGATGGGGTTCTCGAAGACGATGACGTCTCCCCGGGCCGGCGGACGGACGATGACGAAGGGCACCACGTTGGCCCACGGGATGTGGACCCCGTAGATGAACTTGTTCACGAAGATCTGATCGCCGATCTGGAGCGTGGGGAGCATCGAGCCGCTCGGGATGCGGAACGGCTCGATGAAGATCGCCCGGATGAGGAGCGCCACCGCCAGGGCCTTGGCGATGCCGATGCCGATGCCCACCGCGTTCTGCTTCCGGAACGCCGCCACCTGCTTGCCGGCCTGGTCGGTGAGGGCGTGGATCTCCCGGTCGAGCGCGGCCGCATCACCCGTGGCGGCGGCTGCATCCACCCGGGCCGCGAGGTCCACCAGACGTTCCCGCACCGCCGCGTCGTGCACCGAGGCGAGCCCGTGCGAGAGCTCGCCGGTCAGCTCTCGCGCCTCGTGCCGGAGCCTCCGCAGGGTCGCGCCCTGGCGGTCCACGCCCCGCCAGACCAGGAGGCCCACGAACCAGACCACCATCAACAGCCCGAACCCCTGCATCACCGGCAGCGCCGGAGGCGCGGTCGAGGGGAAGGATTCGATGACGATCAGGTAGGGAATGAGCGCCAGCGCCAGGACCGTGATCGGCGACCACAGGCTGGTCGCGAGGTCGAACCAGTGCAGGCGGCGGCGGCGCGCCGCGTGGGCCGCGGTGCGGCGGGATCCGAGCTCCGTCTCGAGGGGCGGACGTTCCTGGACGCTGGTGGCCATGCCCTAGCCTTCCGTCTTCAGAACGGCCAGGAAGGCCTCCTGCGGGATCTCCACCGAGCCCACCTGCTTCATCCGCTTCTTGCCCTCCTTTTGCTTCTCGAGGAGCTTGCGCTTCCGGCTGATGTCGCCACCGTAGCACTTGGCGAGCACGTTCTTGCGCATCGCGGAGATGGTCTCGCGGGCGATGACCCGGCTGCCGATCGCCGCCTGGATCGCCACCTCGTACATCTGCTTGGGGATGACTTCCTTCAGCCGCGCACACACGTCCCGGCCGCGCTGGTAGGCGCGGTCCCGATGCACGATGACGCTGAGCGCGTCGACGGGGTCTCCGTTGATCAGCACGTCGAGCTTGACCAGGTCCGAGGTCTGGTATCCGGCGAGCTCGTAGTCGAGGCTGGCGTAACCCCGGCTGACGCTCTTGAGCTTGTCGAAGAAGTCGAACACCACCTCCGACAGCGGCATTCCGTAGGTCACCTGGACCCGCTTGCCGGAGCTGCCCAGGTACTTGATGTCCTTCTGCACCCCGCGCCGGTCCTGGCAGAGCTTGAGGATGGCGCCCAGGTACTCGTCGGGCACGTGGATGTGGCAGGTGAGGACCGGCTCCTCCATGTGCTCGATGTGCTGCGAGGCGGGGAGCTTGGCCGGGTTGTCGATCAGCATCTCCTCGCCCTTGACCGAGAAGACCTTGTAGACGACCGAGGGCGCGGTGGTGATGAGGCTGAGCCCGTACTCGCGCTCCAGCCGCTCCTGGACGATCTCCATGTGGAGCAGCCCGAGGTAGCCGCAGCGGAACCCGAACCCGAGCGCGGTGGAGGTCTCGGGCTCGTAGGTGAAGGCCGAGTCGTTGAGCTGGAGCTTCTCCAGCGCATCGCGGAGGTTCTCGTAGTCCGCCGAGTCGATGGGGAAGACGCCGCTGAACACCATCGGCTTCACTTCCTGGAAGCCGGGGAACGGCTCGGCGGTGGGGCGGGCGGCCTCGGTGATGGTGTCGCCCACCTTGGCGTCGTGGATCTCCTTGACGTTGGCGACCAGCACCCCGACCTCGCCGGCGATGAGCCGCGGCACGGGGCGGCTGAACGGGGCGTAGACGCCGAGCTCCTGCACCTCGAACTTCTTCCCGTTCGACAGCAGGAGGATCTGCTGCTTCAGCTCCAGCGCCCCCTCGAGCACCCGCACCAGCACCACCACCCCGCGGTAGCTGTCGTACCAGCTGTCGAAGATGAGGGCCTTGAGCGGGGCCGCGGGGTCACCCTTCGGCGGCGGCACGCGGGCGACCACCGCCTCGAGGATCTCCTCGATGCCGATCCCCTCCTTGGCCGAGGTGGGCACGGCGGTGGAGGCGTCGATGCCGATGACGTCCTCGATCTCCGCCCGGGTGCGGGCCACGTCGGCCGAGGGGAGGTCGATCTTGTTGATCACCGGGATGACCTCGAGGTTCTGGTCCAGCGCCATGTAGACGTTGGCCAGGGTCTGGGCCTCCACCCCCTGGGAGGCGTCGACCACCAGGAGGGCGCCCTCGCAGGCCGCCAGCGACCGGCTGACCTCGTAGGCGAAGTCCACGTGACCCGGGGTGTCGATGAGGTTCAGGACGTAGTCCTTCCCGTCCTTCGCCCGGTACTGCATCCGGACCGACTGGGCCTTGATGGTGATGCCCCGCTCGCGCTCCAGCTCCATGTTGTCCAGGAACTGGTCCTGCGCCTCGCGCTTGCTCACCGTGCCCGTCCGGTCGAGCAGGCGGTCGGCCAGCGTCGACTTGCCGTGATCGATGTGGGCGATGATGCAGAAGTTACGAAGGTGGGCGTTCTCGGCCGGCATCTCTGGGGTCTCTGACGTCGCGGCGGCTCCCTAACACCCCGGGGAGCCGGGGCGCCACCGCCCCGCGGGTGGCAGCCTACCGCGCGGGCTCAGTCGCGGAACCACCCGACGGTCCGCTGGAGCCCCTCCTCGAGCGCCACCGCGGGACGCCAGCCCAGGACCTTCGCCGCGAGGCTCGGGTCCACCGAGCTGCGCATCTGCTCGCCGGGCTTCTCCGGGGCGTGCTGCGCCGGCCGATCGACGCCCGCCGCCCGGGCCAGCAGCGCGTACAGCCGGTTCACGTCGGTCTCGATGCCGGTGCCGATGTTGATCGGCCCCTCGATCTCCCCGGTGGCGGCGAGGAGATTGGCCCGGGCCACGTCCGGGCCATAGACGAAGTCCCGGGTCTGCTTCCCGGTGCCGTTGACGATGCAGATCTCCCCCCGGAGGAGCCGCTCGGAGAAGATGGCCACCACCCCCGCCTCGCCGTGTGGGTTCTGCCGGGGCCCGTAGACGTTCGCGTAGCGAAGCGCCACGGACGCGAGCCCGTACTGCGCGCGGTAGTAGCCGAGGTACAGCTCCCCCGAGGCCTTGGAGACCCCGTACGGCGACACCGGCCGGGTGGGGTGCGATTCGGGCGCCGGGTACACGTCCTGCTCGCCGTAGATGGCTCCCCCGGTGGAGCTGAAGACCAGCTTGCGCACGCCCGATTTCCGCGCCGCCTCCAGGAGGTTGAGAAAACCGGCGATGTTGACGTCGGCGTCGAAGCGCGGATCGGCCACCGAGCGCCGCACGTCCATCTGGGCGGCGAGGTGACACACCACCTCGAAGCGCTCGGCTTCCACCAGCCGCGCCGCGTCCGGTGAGCGGATGTCCACCACCACGAGGCGCACCTCGCTCCGGAGGTTCTCGCGGCGGCCGCTGGACAGGTCGTCCAGCGCCCACACCTCGTGACCCGCATCGAGGAAGGCGTCGGTGACGTGGCTGCCGATGAACCCGGCCCCGCCGGTGACCAGGACCTTCACCGGTGCGCTCTCCTGGCCTCTCCTGGGCGAGCCGCGACCCCCGGTACCCCGCGGAAGTAGGCGATGGTCTGCTTCAATCCATCGCTCAAGCTGGTGCGTGGCTCCCATCCCAGCAACTGCCGCGCCAGCGTGATGTCCGGACGGCGCCGCTGCGGGTCGTCCTTGGGCAGCGGCAGGTGGACGATCCGCCCTCCCCCACCGGCCGCCGCTCGCACCGCCTCGGCGAACTGGAGGATGGTCATCTCCTCCGGGTTCCCGAGGTTCACCGGGTCCTCCACGTCCGAGAGCGCCAGGCGAACGAACCCGTCCACCAGGTCCGAGACGTAGCAGAAGCTGCGGGTCTGCCTTCCGTCGCCGAAGACGGTGAAGTCCTTCCCGGCGAGCGCCTGGGCGACGAAGGCCGGCACCACCCGCCCGTCCTCCAGCCGCATCCGGGGACCATAGGTGTTGAAGATGCGGACGATCCGCACCGAGAGGCCATGGGTGCGGCGGTAGGCGGCCACCAGCGCCTCGCCGTAGCGCTTCGCCTCGTCGTAGACGGAGCGCGGGCCGATGGGGTTCACGTTCCCCCAGTACGATTCCCGCTGGGGATGCTCGAGCGGGTCGCCGTACACCTCCGAGGTCGAGGCCTGGAAGAAGACCGCTCCCTTGCGCCTCGCCAGCTCGAGCCCGTGCTCCGTGCCCCGTGCTCCCACCCGCAGCGTCTCCAGCGGGAGCTCCGCATAGTCGATGGGCGAGGCGGGGGAGGCGAGATTGAAGACGTGGTCCAGCGGTCCGTCCAGGTCGAACGGCTCGCAGATGTCGTGGGTGACGTGGCGGAAGCGGGAGTCCTTGCGGAGCTCCCGCAGGTTCGCCTCCGATCCGGTCAGCAGACTATCCACCGACACCACCGAGGCCGCACCGTCCTGGAGCAGCCGCTCGCAGAGGTGAGACCCCAGGAATCCGGCGCCCCCCAGGACCGCCGCGTGCTTTCCGTTCATTCCGTCCAAGTGCTCAGAGGTCCTCGAAGGTGGCCTGCCCTGGAAGATGGGAGCGGTACTTCTCGAGGACGAGGTCGATGCCCTGCCGGATGTACTCCGCCACCGGGACCTTGGTCTTCTCGTTCAGGAGCTTCAGCTGCGCGTTCTGCTCGGGAGTGATGTAGATGGTGGTGGACAGCTTCTTCCTGGGCATGGCCAGCGATGAACGTACATGAAGGGTCACCCTGCGGCCACGTCCCCGGCGATGTACCCCTGGTGCGCCGGTCCGGGCTTCGGAGACAATGCATGCCCATGAAACTGCTGGGATGGGTGCTGTCGGCCGCCGCCCTCGTGCTCGCTGCCGGGTGCGCCCACAAGCCCCCGCCCGCCGCGGCAACCGGTCCGACGAGCGGGGTGGGCAGCCCCATCCACCAGCCGGCCGGGGAGGAGCACGTCCAGACCTACGACCTGCACCGCTCCGGCAAGCCGGACGTCTGGGTCTACTCCGTCACCACCCAGGACGCCTCGGGCCGCCCGGTGGAGCGGCGGGTCCGCAAGGAGGCCGACCTCAACGGCGATGGGCGGGTGGACATCGTCGACTACTTCGACGAGGCCGGGCAGGTCACGCGGGAGACCCTGGACCTCGACTACGACGGGAAGGTCGACTCGACGCTCTACTTCGAGAAGGGCAAGAAGGTCCGCTCGGAGAAGGACCTCGACGGCGACGGGCGGGTCGACACCTGGAGCTTCTACGACGCGAACGAGAAGCTCTCCCGCAAGGAGCGGGACGTGAAGGGCTCCGGGAAGGTCGACTACTGGGAGTACTGGGAGAACGGGGTCATCGACCGCATCGGCGAGGACCTCGACGGCGACGGGCAGGTGGACCGCTGGACGAAGGGCAGCGACGCGGCCACCGCCGGGAAATGACCGCGGGGCTCGCCGCGGCGCTGCCCGGGGGCGATCAGGGAGTGGACGTCCCAGCCCGCCCGTAGGAGTCCTCGAGGCGAACCACGTCGTCCAGCTCGGGGGTGCTGACCTCCAGCACGTCGCAGTCGGTGATCGCCACCATCCGGTGCTTGGTGAGCGGCTTCACGTGGTAGCTCTCGCCCGGCTTCAGCTCGCGCTCCACCAGACCGTTCCCCTCGTCGACCACGAAGAGGAGCCGGCCGCTCTGGACGTGGATCGTCTCGTCCTTCTTGTTGTGGTACTGCAGCGAGAGCTTGTGGCCCTGGGCGATGTGCAGGAGCTTGCCCACGTACCGGTCGGTGTGCGCCCAGATCAGCTCGTAGCCCCAGGGCTTCTCAACCCGTCGCGTCACGCTCATCGGCTCGTTGCTCACCTGGTCGACGCGACGAACGCCTCGGCCTGCGTCTCCCGTTTGAAGTCCTGCAGGTACCGGGTGGCGGCGTCCTTGGTGGGGAAGCTCCCCATCCGCACCCGATACCAGGTCCCCTTCCCGGGGACCTCCGCGGCCACGATGTATGGCGCGTAGCCCTTCTCGCGCAAGCGGGAGGCCTGGCGCTCGGCGTCGTCCCGGTTGGCGCTGGCCCCCAGCTGAAGAGTGAAGGCCCCGGTGGCGCTGGTGGCCTCGGGCACCTTCGGAGCGGGATGCGCCGCGGCGGGCGCGGACCGGGTCGCCACCGACTCGGCCGCGGCCGGGCGTGCGGGCTCGGCCTTCTTCGCCTCGGCAGTTGCGGGCGGAGGAACGGCTGCAGGCCGGGGCAAGGTGGGCTTGCTCGCCACCGCGGAGGCGACGGGCGATGCGGCGGGAGCGCTCACCGGGGCCACGGCCGTCGAGGCGGCCGGCGAGGGCGAGGCGTGCGTGGTCGAGGCGGAGCTCGCGGACGTGGCAGGCGCCACGGGGGCCGGAGCGCGGACCACGGTCGGCGTGGGCGCAGCGGGCTTCGTCAGCTCCTCCTGGAAGGTGAGCGGCGGAGCGGCGCGGGCACGCTCGAGCGCATCGGACTTGTGGTCCAGCGCGGTCAGGAGGTCCGGCGCGTGGTCCGCTCGTGGCGTGCCCGCGAGCTTCTTGCCCACCAGTACCCCGAGGACGAAGACCGCGCCGAGCACGACGATGCCGCCGATCAGCAGGCTGACCACCTGCCGGCTATCGAGCGACAGGTCGTACTTTTCCCGCATCCGGTGGGTGTCGCGCATCAAGACATCGAGAGGATTACGCCCGGCTCCGGAGGGGGTCAAATTCCCCGGTGGTCGTGCCGCGCTCCCGCGACAGTGCGTCCCACGCGCCGCAGCCGGGGCAGCGGAAGTCGAAGGTGCGGAATCGTGCGCGGCAGCTCCCGCAGCGGAAGGCGAGGAGCGGGTCGCCGAGGCGGCGCAGCACCTCGCGGTACTGATCGCGCACCGAGTCGAGCTGCCCGGTGGCGAGGAGCAGCTCGCCGAGCGCGCGCCGAGCCTCCACCGAGCGCGGCGTCCGGGACACGGCGGCCTGCAGCACCCCCGCCGCGTCCTCCAGCTGTCCGGCCTGGATCAGAGCCTCGGCCCGGGTGAGTGACACCGGCAGCGCACGCTCTCCCAGCGGCTCCTCCAGCTCGCCGAGCCACCGCGCGCACGCCTCGGGCGGGGCTGCGGCGTCGAGCGCCAGCGCGTAGCCCCGGGCCGCGGTCTCCGGCTCGCGCGCCACCGCCTGCCGGGCGGCTTCCCGCGCACCCTCCGCATCACCGCAGGCGAGTCGGGCGCGGCCGAGGGCGAGGAGCCCGTGGGGGCCGTCGGGGGACAGCGACGTGGCCCGCTCGGCCAGGGCCCGCCCCTCGCCGGGGTCCGACGCCAGGGCCGCCAGGGACTGCTCGGCGAGCAGATGCGCCAGGACGTCGTCCCCGCTCCCCACCTGCTCGAGGAGGAGCTCCTGGATCTCCACCGCCCGCGCCCACTCACGGCTCTCCTCCAGCAGCCGCCGGAACGCCGCCAGCGCGTCGGGCCCCGCCGGCGGGTCGGCGACCAGCGCCTCGAAGGTCTCGCGGGCCCGGTCCTGCATCCCGGCCCGGCGGTAGTCGAGCGCCAGCTCCAGCCGGGCTCGCCGCCGCACCTCGGGCTGCAGCTGGGGCTTGAGCAGCATGTTCTGACCGAGCCGGATCGCCCAGGCCAGCTCGCCCTTGCGGCGCATCAGCGCGGCGAGCGCGAAGTAGGTCTCGGTGGTACCGGTGTTCAGCTGCGCGGCCCGCGACAGCTCGGCGATGGCCGCGTCCGGCTCGTCGGAGAGCACGTAGCGCACCCCCGCGAGATAGGCCCGGCTCGCGTCCTCGGTGCTCCGCTTGCGCGAGAGCGCGGCGAGCAATCCCAGCACCGCCACCAGCGCGGTGGCGGCGAGCACGGGGACCAGGAGACCGACGCCTTCCATTCGCAACTGGCCCTCAGGCGCCCGAGAGCGACGCCTCGAAGCGCGGCTGCAACGCGTCCCAGGTCTGGCCGAGCGTCTCGATCATCACCTTGGCCGCGGCCAGCACCGGCATGAAGTTGGTGTCACCGCGCCAGCGTGGGACGAGGTGCCAGTGCAGGTGGCCGTCGATGCCTGCACCGGCGTCACGCCCGATGTTCATGCCGAGGTTGGCCCCCGCGGGGTGGTACACCTCGTCGACCACCTTCACCGCGACCTGGAGCAGGTGCTGCAGATCGTCCAGCTCCTCGCGATCGAGCGACGCGTAGTCGCCGGTGTGCCGCCCGGGGACCACCATCAGGTGGCCGTTGTTGTAGGGATACCGGTTGAGGATGGCGAAGCTCTTCGCGGTCCGTGCGACGATGAGGTTCTTCCGGTCCGCCTCGCGCCCCGTCTCCGCCGGGTAGCGGCAGAAGATGCACCCCTCCTCCTTCGGCGCGTCGATGAACTCGCGCCGCCAGGGAGCCCAGAGGTGGTCCATCAGGGCTCCCCCGGAGCGGGCGAGGGCATCAGCAGCCTGGGCCCCGGCGCCGAGAGCACCTCGCCCAGCCGCGTGGAGAGCGCGTGGACCAGCGCCTGTGCGTCGTCGCCGAACATCGCCCGGAACAGCGGGCGATCCTTCGTCGGGTACTCGATGCGCGGCTCTCCCCGCATCCCGGCCAGCTTCCCGGCCTCGCGCACCGCGTCCAGAAGTCCGCCGAGCTCGTCGACCAGCTTCAGCTCCTTCGCCTTCCGCCCGGTGAAGACCCGACCGTCGGCCACCTTCCGGACCTCCTCCTCGGGGAGCTTTCGTGACTCGACCACCGCGCCGATGAACTGGGCGTGCACGTCTTCCAGCATCGCCTGGAAGTACGAGCGCTCCTCGGCGCTCATCTCCCGGAACGGGTTTCCCGCGTCCTTCAGCTTCCCGGCGGTGATGGTGCGCATCTCCACCCCGGCCCATTTGAGCAGCCCCGAGACGTTGGGGAACTGGGAGATGACCCCGATGCTCCCGGTCAGGGTGCCCGGGTTGGCGTAGACCTTCTCGCCGCCCATCGCGACGTAGAAGCCGCCGGACGCGGCGATGGAGCCCATGCTGGCCAGCACGTGCTTCTTCTTCTGCAGCCGCTGCATGGCCTCGAGGA
The DNA here is from genome assembly GCA_003818285.1 of Myxococcaceae bacterium. Taxonomy (GTDB): domain Bacteria; phylum Myxococcota; class Myxococcia; order Myxococcales; family Myxococcaceae; genus RPRB01. Next base: position 1,701 of record RPRB01000098.1, on the reverse strand, counting down.
TCTCCTGGGAAGGGCCGACCGAGCCCCCGGGGCTGTCGATCCGGACCACCACTGCGCGGATCCGCGGATCCTCCTCGAACTCCCGCAGCTCCTTCAGGGTGGTCTTCGAGTCGGTGATGACGCCCGTGACCTCCACCACGCCGACCCGCTCGCCGCCCGCACGGGCCATGACGTTGCCGCCCCGGCCGCTCTGGACGGCGATCCAGGCGAGGGCCATGAAGGCGAAGAGGCAGAGGAAGAGGCCTCCGAAGACGAGGCCCAGGATCCAGGCGGCGCGGCGGTCCATTGTGCCGCTCGCTTCTAGCCGATCCACCCGCCCCCGAGCACCTCGTCTCCGCGATAGAACACCGCGGCCTGTCCAGGGGTGACCGCCCGCACCGGCTCCTCGGTCCGCACGGTGAGACGCGTGCGATCCGCGGCGACCACCCGTGCCGGCGTGCCGGCGTGCCGGTGCCGGATCCGGACGTGCAACGGCTCGTCCGCCGAGGGAGTGCCCTGCACCCAGGACGGCTGCAGCACGGTGAACTCCGAGCGCTCCAGCCCGCTCGCCGGACCGACCACCACCGCCCCGGTCCCGGCCTCGATGCGCTGGACGTAGAGTGCCTCCGCGGAAGCGACACCCAGCCCGCGCCGCTGGCCCACGGTGAAGCGGTGCACTCCCCCGTGCCTCGCCAGCACCTGGCCCCGTCCGTCCACCACCGTTCCGGAGGGCTGTGGGCCGGCCACGCGCTCGACGAAGCCGGCGTAGTCGCCGTCGGGGACGAAGCAGATCTCCATGCTCTCCGGCTTCTCGCTGGTCGGCAGGCCGTGGCGCTGGGCGATGGCCCGGACCTCCGCCTTGGAGAGCCCTCCCACCGGGAACTCGAGCTCCGCGAGCACCTCCTGTCCCAGGGTGAAGAGGAAGTAGCTCTGGTCCTTGGAAGGGTCCCTCGCGCGGAGGAGGCGGAATCCGTCCGGCGTCCGCTCCACGCGGGCGTAGTGCCCGGTGGCGAGCCGGGCCCCGAGTGCACGGGCCTTGGCGAGGAGGAAGTCGAACTTCACGTCGCGGTTGCACGCGACGCAGGGCACGGGCGTCTTCCCGTCCAGATAGGAACGGACGAAGGGCTGGACCACCCGGTGCTTGAACACCTCCTCGGCGTCCGCGACGTAGAAGGGGATGCCGAGCGTGCTGGCAACGGCCCGGGCGTCATCGATGTCGTCGGGGCTGCAGCAGCTTCCGCACCGGGCGGCGCCCTCGTAGGACCAGACGCGCAGGGTGATGCCCAGGACCTCGTGTCCCTGCTCCACCAGCAGCGCGGCGGCGGCCGAGGAGTCGACCCCGCCGCTCATGGCGACGACCACGCGCATCGGTTCGCTCAGGTAGCACACGGGGCCGCCGCGCGCTGCGGGAGCACCGGTGCCCGGGGCCGGAGACTACCCCATGCGCCGGAGGCCACGGCTCGGGTCGCTTCCGAGCGGGAGGTCCGTGACCGCCGAGCCCGGGCTCGAGGCCGCCGCGGCACGTGGGAGCCGGACCTCGACCCATGTGCCCACTCCGGCCCGAGACGTCAGCGAGATCGAGCCGCCCAGCGCCCGCACGTAACGGTCCACGATTGCCAACCCGAGACCATGACCGGGCCGTTCGGTGCTCGCCCGGACGAACGGCTCGAACGCGCGGCGCACAGCCCGGGCGCCCATGCCGATCCCGTTGTCCCCCACGCT
>RPRB01000097.1 GCA_003818285.1 Myxococcaceae bacterium | reverse complement strand
GGCGGAGCGGCGGAGCATCAACCGCCAGCAGAACCGCGAGAGCCGCCGCATCTACGCGGCGAAGCACAACGGGCGGCACGAATAGTCGCAGTACGGCGCGCGCCGGTCACGTTCCGGCCGGCGCTCGTCACAGGAGGACGAGGACATCGCGAAGGTCGGCGCGGTGGTCCTCTCCGACCGGTGAGCTACTCGAGCCCGACGTCCTTCCGCGGGTTCCCCACCATCGACCTGGGCACCACCACCTTGTCGAACTGCTCGGCGGTGACGTGACCCGAGGCCAGCGCGGCCTCCCGAAGGGTCATCCCCTTCTGATGTGCCTCGTGGGCGATGTGCGCCGCCTTGTCGTAGCCGATGACCGGGCTCAGCGCGGTCACCAGCATCAAGGACTCACCCACGTACCTGTCGATGCGCGCCCGGTCGAGGGTGATCTGCTCCAGGCTGTGCTCCCGCCACCGGTCGCACACGTCGGCCAGAATGGTGGAGGAGTGAAGCACGTTCTTGAGGATGATCGGTCGCATCGCGTTGAGCTCGAAGTTGCCCTGCGAGCCGGCGAAGGCCACCGCGGTGTCGTTGCCGATCACCTGGATGCCCACCATCACCACCGCCTCCTCCTGGGTGGGGTTCACCTTGCCGGGCATGATCGACGAGCCGGGCTCGTTGGCCGGCAGGTTCAGCTCGTGGAGGCCCGCCCGTGGCCCGCAGCCGAGCCAGCGAACGTCGTTGGCGATCTTGATCAGCGGCACCGCCAGACCGCGGAGCGCGGCGCTCACGCTGACCATCGGGTCGAGTGAGCCGATGGCAGCGAACTTGTTCGGGGCGGTGACGAAGGGGTGGCCGGTCAGCCGGGCGATCTCCTTCGCGATGCGCTCGCCGAAGTCGGCCGGCGCGGTGATTCCGGTGCCCACCGCCGTGCCCCCGGCGGCGAGAGGATAGAGGCGCTGCATCGCCCGCTTCACCTCGGCCAGCGCCTCCTCCATCTGGACGGCGTAGCCGCTCCACTCCTGACCCACGGTGAGCGGGGTCGCGTCCTGGAGGTGGGTGCGGCCGATCTTGACGACGTCGACCCACTCGCGCGCCTTGGCCCAGAGCACCTTCACCAGCGCCTCGATGCTCGGGATGAGGTGCGTCGCCAGCTCCAGCACCACCGCCACGTGCATCGCCGCCGGGAAGGTGTCGTTCGACGACTGCGACATGTTCACGTGGTCGTTGGGGTGAACGGGCGACTGCGTCCCCAGGTTGCCGCCGGCGAGCTGGATCGCCCGGTTGGCGATCACCTCGTTCACGTTCATGTTCGACTGGGTGCCCGAGCCGGTCTGCCAGACGTAGAGCGGGAACTCGTGGGTGTGCTTCCCGGCGATGACCTCGTCCGCGGCGCGGTCGATGAGCTCGGCCTTGTCCTTCGGGAGCCGGCCCAGCTCGGCGTTCACCCGGGCGGCGGCCTTCTTCACGATGCCGTAGGCCCGGTACACCGCCTGCGGCATCCGATCTTCTCCGATCGAGAAATGGTGCAGCGACCGCTGGGTCTGGGCGCCCCAGAGGCGCTCGTGCGGGACTCGCACCGCGCCCATCGAGTCGGTCTCGATGCGGTACTTCCCCCCCTCGACGACCGTACCAGCCTTCTCTCCCGTCGTGCCGTGCGCCATCTGTCCCGGGCCTCCTGTCTCCCGCTATACCGCCCGGCCCCTCCTATCACCGGAGGACGGGCTCTAGAGGAGCGGACGGTATGATGGCGTCCAGAAGCGCGCGGCGATGGCCGCCCGGACGGCGTCCTCCGAGCTGGCCGGGGCCATCCCCGATTCCTGGGCCTCGCGGGCCACCGCCAGGGCGATCTCCTGGGTGAGGCCCAGCAGTTCGTCCAGCGGCGGGAGCAGCGGCTCGGAGGGATTCTTCCGGGCCGGGGAACGTGCTCCCAGGGCGCGGGCGGCGGTGAGCATCATGCCGTCCGTGACCCGTCGCGCCCCCACGCTCAGCACCCCGAGGCCCACCGCGGGAAAGACGTAGACGTTGTTGCACTGCGCGACGCGCCGGGTGACTCCGGCATAGGTCACGGCCTCGTAGGGGGTGCCGGTGGCGATGAGCGCCCGGCCGTCGGTCCAGCGGAGCAGGTCGTGCGGAGTGGCCTCGCAGCGCTCGCGCGGGTTGGAGAGCGGGAAGATGATCGGGCGCTCCACCCTGGCGGCCATCGTCCGGACCGCCTTCTCGTCGAACAACCCGCACTGGGCCGAGACCCCGAGCAGCACCGTGGCCACGGACGTCTCGAGCACCGCATCGAGGGGAATGCATCCGGACTCGTCCCGCCGAAAGGCCGCCACCGCCTCGAACGGCTGGGCATAGGCCCGCTGACCGGGGGTGAGATCGGGCAGCCGGTCGTGGATGAGACCCTGTCGATCCACGAGGAAGATCTGCCGCTGCGCCCCCTCGCCGCCGCCCTCGGAGCGCATCACCTGGACGAGGTAGGCGGCCAGCCCGACTCCGGCGCTGCCCGCCCCGGCGATCACGATGCGCTGATCGCGGAAGCGCCCTCCGGTGACGCCCAGCGCGCCGGTGAGCGCGGCCACGACCACCGACGCGGTGCCCTGGATGTCGTCGTTGAAGGTGCAGAGCTGATCGCGGTACCGCTCGAGCAGGGGTGCCGCGTGGGAACGGGCGAAGTCCTCCCATTGCAGCAGAACGCCCGGGAGCACCCGCTTCACCGCGGTCACGAACCGGTCGACGAAGTCGAAGTAGGCGTCTCCTCCCACGCGCTCGTGGCGCCATCCGATGTAGTCGGGCTCCGCCAGGTGCTCGGCGTTGTTCGTGCCCACGTCGAGGCAGATCGGAAGGGTGCGCGAGGGCTCGATGCCACCGAACAGCGTGTAGAGCTGGAGCTTGCCGATGGAGATGCCCATCCCGCCCGCCCCCTGATCGCCGATGCCGAGCACCCGCTCGCCGTCGGTGACGACGATCGCCTCCACCTCCCGCCGGGGCCGGTTCTCGAGCAGCAGCTCGAGCCGGTCGGCCATGGGGTAGGGCAGGAAGAGCCCGCGCGGCCGGCGGTAGATCTGCGAGAACTGCGCGCAGGCCTGGGCCACCACCGGCGTGTAGACCACCGGGACCATCTCGGTGAGATGCTGGCGGAGCACGGCGTAGCAAAGGGTCTCGTTGTTGTCCTGGAGCGCCCGGAGATAGATGTGCCGCTCGAGGTCGTCGGCCTTCCGTCGATAGGCCTCGTAGGCGCGGGCGCACTGCTGCTCGAGCGTCTCCACCACCGGTGGGAGCAGGCCGTCCAGGCGCAGCCGGAACCGCTCCTCGGAGGTGAAGGCGGTCCCGCGGTTGGCGATGGGGTCCTCGAGCAGCGCCGTGCCGGTGGGCAGGGAGTGGACGGTGTCGGCCAGGGCGCGCATCGGCGCCTGCACTCTACACCTGCCCGGGTCAGGGGCCGGCGCGCGCACAGGTCCGGGCGATCCGCTCGCGCTCCCGCACGAGCGCCTGGACGTCCCCCGGCGGGGGGTTGTCCGGCAGCACGTCGAGCGCGCGCTGCACCGCGTCGGCCGCCTCCTCGCAGAGGCCGATCGACTCGAGCACCAGCGCCCGTGCCACGAAGACTGCCGGGTTCCAGGGCTCGAGCGCCTCGGCGCGCGCAACGCTCCTGAGCGCACCGACGGCATTCCCCGCCCGAACCTCCTCGATGGCATGCGCGGTCAGCGCGTCGACGTCGTCCGGAGCGGCAGCGATCGCGGCGAGCGCGGCCTCCCGGCGACCCTCGACCGGACCGCCGTTGTCGCGCAGGACGCGGGCCAGGAAGACCCGCGCCTCGGCACTCGTGGGAAAGCGCTGCACGAGCGCCTCGGCGCGCGCGCGGCGGGCGTCCGGGTCGCGCTCCAGCTCGATGAGCCGGAGCTGGGGGAGGGGCTCGGCGGGCGCAGCGGCGGCGGCGGCCTCGAGCTCCGTCCGCACCCGCGGTGCAAAGCCCTCGCCTCCCGGCGTCCGCGCCGCCATCGCCCACAGCTCGGCAAGAACGAGGTGGACTTCCCAGCGAGCGAGGAGCCGCTCGCTGACGGGTCGGGTGGCAGACACGGGGAGCGGGGTGACGGCGCGCACCTCGGTGGGCCCGCTCACCGACTGCTGGGTACTCCAGAACATCTTCTCCTGGAGCCGGGCCAGGTCGAGCCCGCTCCGCAGATCCGCCCATGCGCGACGCCAGGAGGTTCCACCCGCGAGCGCCGCCTCGAGCGCCCGCATCCGCGTGGGCTCTTCCGTACGGAGCACGCCAACCCAGAGTCGCGCAGAGGCGTACAGCTCGGTCAGCTCGTCCTGGGCGGCGCTCTCCCATCGCCGGGACTCGGTCTCGTCGAGTGAGAGGGCCTTGCGCGCAACGGCGTTCCCGGTCGCGTCTATCTGCGTCTGTCCCCTCAGGTGCAACGGCTGCCAGTACAGCTGATCCGCCCGCAGGATCCCGAAGCGAACGTGCCGATCATCGACCGCGAAGATGGTCTCGAGATAGCCGGCCAGGCCCTCGTGAAACCAGCGCGGCGCTCCGGGCATTCGGTGCTGGATGAGCTCGTGGGCGACCTCGTGAGCAAGGATGTCCACCCCGGGCGAGCGGTCGCCGAGGAGCGCCTCGGTCTGCCCGGCCGTCACGAGGAGGGGGCCTCCCTGCGAGAGTGTGGCGACCCCCGGCGAGGGGGTGAAGGTGAGCAGCTCCGTGGGATCCCCGAGCACGATCGCGTCCGTCGTGCCCGGCGAGTCCCCACCGGTCGACCAGGCCACCTGGAGCCACCAGCGCAGCGTCTCCAGCTTCTCCAGCGTGGAACGCGCCGAGTCCTCGGGGAGATTGGTCCGGAGCGTGAAGTGCGTGGACCGGAGCTCACGCCAGCCGGTCAGGGGCGGTGCGCGCGGCGACTGGTGCGCGCAACCGAGAGCGAAGCAGATCGCAAGGAGGACCCCCCGCATGGTGAATTCCGAGCCTACTGGAAGCGCCGCGCCGCGCGATTGTCACTCTTGTCCGGCAGGGAGTGGAGTGAAACACCGGAGCGCCAATGACCCGCCCCGAACCCACCGCCGCCGGAGCCCGGCCCATCTCGAAGGAGCCCTCGCTCTACTTCAACCGAGAGCTCTCCTGGCTGGCCTTCAACCAGCGGGTGCTCGAGGAGGCCGCGGATCCGCACTGGCCGCTGCTGGAGCGCCTGAAGTTCCTGGCCATCACCTTCTCCAACCTGGACGAGTTCTTCATGATCCGGGTCTCGGGGCTGCACGAGCAGCTGGAGCAGGCCGAGGCCGAGCGAAGCCCTGACGGCCTCACCCCCCGCCAGCAGCTGGCGCGCATCCGTGACGTGGTCCGAAAGCTGCTGAAGGACGCGACGGACCTTCTCGAGCGGCAGCTGCTCCCGGGCCTCGCCGAGCACGGGATCCGGATCCGCGACTGGAAGTCCCTGGGCAAGGCGGCGCAGGAGAGAGCGAAGGCGTACTTCCGCGAGTCGGTGTTCCCGGTGCTCACCCCGCTGGCAGTGGACCCCGGTCACCCGTTCCCCTTCATCTCCAACCTCTCGCTCTCGCTGGCGGTGGAGGCGGCGGATCCCGAGAGCGGCGAGCGCCGCTTCGCGCGCGTGAAGGTCCCGGAGATCCTCCCCCGCTTCGTGCCCCTGGAGCGGTTCAGCGACCCATCGGACGACGTTCGGCCCGGCGAGTTCCTCCCCCTCGAGGCGCTGATCTCCGCCAACCTCGATCAGCTCTTCCCCGGGATGCAGATCCTCGGGGTGTTCCCGTTCCGGATCACCCGGGACATGGACATCGAGATCCTGGAGGAGGAGGCACACGACCTCCTGGTCACGATCGACCGGGAGATCCGGCGCCGGAAGTTCGGTGCGGTGGTCCGGCTCGAGGTGCACCCGGACACGCCCCAGCGCATCCGCGAGTTCCTCCTCTCCAAGCTGGAGATCGAGGAGGACGACCTCTACGAGGAGTCCGGGGTGCTCGGGGCCTCGGCGCTGATGGCGGTGGCGATGATGCCGCGCCCCGACCTGCACGACACGCCCTTCGTCCAGAACCTCAACCACGCGCTGGCCGAGGCACCGGAGCCCTTCGCCGTGGTGCGGCAGGGAGACATCCTCCTCCACCACCCGTACGACTCGTTCCAGCCGGTGCTCCACTTCCTCCGCCGCGCGGCCGAGGATCCGGCCGTCCTGGCGATCAAGATGACCCTGTACCGCACCGGGTCCAACTCGGAGATCGTCAAGTCGCTCATCGCCGCCGCCGAGAACGGGAAGCAGGTCGCGGTGGCCATCGAGCTCAAGGCGCGCTTCGACGAGCAGAACAACATCGTCTGGGCCCGCCAGCTGGAGCGCGCCGGCGTGCACGTCTTCTACGGCTCGGTGGGGCTGAAGACCCACGCCAAGGTCATCCTCGTGGTGCGCCAGGAGGAAGCGCAGATCCGCCGCTACGTGCACCTCTCCACGGGCAACTACAACGTCACCACCTCCAGGCTCTACACGGACCTGGGGATGTTCACCACGGACCAGGTGATGGGGGAGGACGTCTCCGAGGTGTTCAACGCGCTCTCCGGCTTCGCCAAGGTGGCCCACTACCGGAAGCTCGCGGTGGCTCCGGTCACGCTCGCCGAGACGGTGCTGAGGAAGATCACCGAGCAGACCGAGCGCGCCCGCGCCGGCGAGCCGGCCCGCATCTACGCGAAGATGAACTCGCTGGTGGACCTGCCGGTCATCGCCGCGTTGTACGCGGCGAGCCAGGCCGGGGTCCCGATTGATCTCTGCATCCGCGGCATCTGCTGCTTGCGGCCGGGGCTGGAGGGCCTCTCGGAGAACGTGCGGGTGTTCAGCATCGTGGGCCGGTTCCTCGAGCACACCCGGGTCTTCGCCTTCGGGGTGGGAGAGGACGAGGAGCTGTTCCTCGCCTCGGCGGACTGGATGCCCCGGAACCTCTATCGCCGGGTGGAGCTGATGTTCCCGGTGGAGGACCGGGCCCTGCGGGCGCGGATCCACCGTGAGGTCATCGAGCCGTCGCTCGCCGACAACTCCCGCGCCCACGACCTCCAGCCGGATGGCACCTACCTCCGGCGCAGGCCGTCTCCGGGGGAGACCGTGCGCGACGCGCAGCTCGCCGTGCTCGAGCCGCTCCTCCGCACCCCGCTCCGCGCCGTCTAGCCCTGAGGGGCGGAGCCGAGGAACTTGGTGGGCGGTCCTTCCGCGGCTCCATCCGGTCGGCGCCCGCCAGGCGCTCACCCTGGCCGAGCTTGCAGCGGATGTGAGCAGCGTCTGCTCGACGCCGCGCGCGCAGGGGGTCATCCGCTGGACGTCCGGCACGAGGTGCGCGACGTGGCGTCTCTCGCCACCATGGTGCGCGAGGGCCTGGGAATCTCGGTGCTCGGTGCCTGGGCGCTCCCTCGAGACCGCCGTGGGTCTCGCCCCGCGGCCGTTGACCCCCGAACGCTTCCGGGTGTTGGGGCTGGCCGTGCTCCCGGAGTGGGCCAGGCCGCCGCTGTCACAGGCGGTGCTCGGGGCGGCAGGCGCCAGCCGCTCTCCGGATTGTCCGCCGGTCGATGCGCTGCGGCGTGTCACCCGGATGACACGGAGCCACCGCGCTCTGTCCTCGACGGAAAGAGAGCCCGTCTTGCCAATCGCCTACCTCCCTGGCCGCGGGGGCCGTTAGAGTCCCCGACCCACACGCCGTCCGGAGGGGAGTCCCGATGAAGAACGCGATGCGAATTGTCTCGACGGTCCTGCTGATGGGCGCCGGGGTTGCCCTGGCCCAGAAGACGACGCCGCCGCCGACCATGGAACAGGCCAAGTCAATGGCGATGAAGGAGCGCTCGGACATGATGGCCAAGACCAAGGCCATGGACGCGCAGGTCTCCGAGGCGATGAAGACCGCCAAGACCATCGAGGGCGACAAGGGGAAGGCGCTCGACGCGCAGCTCGCCGAGCTGCAGAAGCAGGTGAAGGCGCTCAGCGCCCAGCTGGCCGCATCCCCGAAGTACTTCGACGAGCCGATCTCGAAGGACAGGCCCTAGTCAGGCCGAGCGGCGCCCGGCCCCCGGGCGCCATGCTCCGCGTCGGCAGCGCGCGGCGAGCGCCTCGACGACGGCCGCAACCTTCTCGGCCGAGGCGCGGTCGCGCGCGTGGAGGACGTGGAGCGGGCGCGGGAGGACCGGAGACGTCGGGAAGCACCCGTCGAAGCCGTCCCTCCTCGAGGTCGTCCGCCACCAGCCAGGCCGGGAGCAGCGTGATGCCGAGGCCCCGCAGCGCTGCCTCCCGGAGCGCCTCGTCCGAAGCTGTCCGCAGCGGCCCGTCCACCAGCACGGCGGCGCCGGTACCGGTCTGCTCCCGCCGGAGCATCCACCCTGCGCCGCGGGCCAGTGTGCCTCCGAGAAGACAGGCGTGCCTGGCGAGGTCACCGGGCTCGGCGAGCGGCGGGCGGTCGACCAGGTAGGTGGGCGCGGCGCAGAGGACCCGCGGTCCCTCGGACAGTCTCCGGGCCACTCGGAGCGGGCCGTCCTCGACGACCCCGCCGACCAGGGCGAGGTCCGCCTCGCCCGGCAGCCGTCCGCCGCTCTCGGTCCACGGACGGAGCTCGACCCGGAGCAGGGGCCTGGCACCGAGGAGGGTTGCCACCGCTGGGACCGCCACTGCGCGGAGCACTCCGGGGTCGCCCACCACGCAGAGCCGAGCCGCCGAGGCCTCACCCGCGTGGCTCACCAGATCGACCGTCTCCTGGAAGTCGGCGAGCAGCCGTCGTGCACGGTGGAACACGGCGGCTCCCGCCTCGGTCAGGGTGAGGGACCGGGTGGTGCGGCGGAGGAGCTGAACGCCCAGCTGTCGCTCCAGCGCCTGGAGCTGCTTGCTCACCGCAGGCACGGTGAGGCCCGAGCGCCGGGCCGCCGCGCTGAGCGAGCCTTCCTCCACGATGCGCACGAAGGTGGAGAGCCGTTCCAGTCGGTCCATCGCCCGGGGGCGGGCCGTCCCCTGGGTGGGAACTCCCGCATCCCAGGGAGTGACGGACCGGCGAGAGGTTACACCGTCAGCGGGTTCCAGCCGTCGGAGGGGTCAGGGCGCGGCCCGATGCCCGGGACCTCGCGCCAGCGCTGGCAGCGGGCGTCCAGCTCGAAGCACCGCCCTTGCTCGTTCCAGAACGTCTTCGTCCCCAGCGGGGGTACGCTGTCGCCCCAGGCCATGCGGCTCCACCTCGTCGACGGCACCTACGAGCTGTTCCGGGCCCACTTCTCCCGCCGGCCTGCACACCACGCGCCCGACGGCACGGCTCTCAAGGCGACGGTGGGGCTGGTCTCCTCGCTCCTCGCGCTGCTCTCCGACCCCGCGGAGCGACCCACGCACCTGGCAGTGGCGTTCGATAACCCCATCCGCTCGTTCCGGAACGATCTCTTCGAGGGCTACAAGACCGAGGAGGGCGTGCCCGAGGAGCTCCTCTCCCAGTTCGACGTGGCCGAGCTGGCGACGCGGGCGCTGGGAATCGCGGTCTGGTCCATGCGCGAGTTCGAGGCCGACGACGCGCTGGCCACCGGCGCCGCCCGGTTCGCGCCCGAGGTCGAGCAGGTGCGCATCCTCACCCCGGACAAGGACCTCGGTCAGTGCCTGCGCGGAGACCGGGTCGTCCAGGTGGACCGGATGCGCGGGAAGCTCATCGACGAGCCCGGGCTGCGCGCGCTCCGCGGTATCGGCCCGGAGAGCATTCCCGACTGGCTGGCCCTGGTGGGCGACACCGCGGACGGCATCCCGGGATTACTCGGCTTCGGGGAGAAGGGCGCGGCGGCGGTGCTGGCCGCCTTCCGAAGGCTGGAAGCGATTCCCGCGGATCCGCGGGCCTGGCCGGACTCGGTGCGTTCGCGGGACACCCTGGCGCGGACCCTGGCCGAGCACCGCGAGGAGGCGCTCCTCTACCGCACCCTGGCCACCCTGCGCACCGATGCGCCGGTGGATGCCTCGCTGTCGGCCCTCGAGCACCGCGGCATCCCCCGCGAGCCGTTCGAGCTCTTCGCCCGCCAGGTGGACGCCCCCGGGCTGCTCTCCCGCGTGACGCGGTGGGCGGCGTGAGCCTCGACGCCGGTCCTTCGCCGGACACCAGCGCCGAGGGCGAGCCGAAGACCCGCGTGCTGCCGGCGATCGACCCCGCGCTCGTGCCTCCGAAGCCGGGTCCGGGCAGGCGCCTCCTGCGTGCCCTGGTCGTCGTCCTCTCGGCGGCCCTCTTCGTCCGCGTGCTGTGGGTGGCGGATCTGCGCAACGTGGCTGGGCTGCTCGCCGACGTGGGGCCGCTCGTGCTGCTGGCGGTGGTGCCCTACGGAGTGGCGGTGACCGTCGACACGGCGGGCTGGGCGGCCATCCTCCGCGGCCTCGAGGCCCGGGTGGCGACCTGGCGCCTCCTGCGGCTCCGGCTCTCCACCGAGGCGGTGCAGCTGAGCTTCCCCGGCGGTCCGATCCTCGCCGAGGGCCTCAAGGTCTGGTTCCTGTCGCGGCGCTTCGGGGTCGCCGTCCCCGAGGGCTCGGCGAGCCTCGCGGTGAAGAAGGCCCTGCAGATCGGGACGCAGGGGGTCTACCTCCTCACCGCCGCGGTGGTCGCGGGCAGCGCGCTCCCCGAGGGCTCGGGGCTCCGGGCGGTGCTGTTCGGCCTCGGCATGCTCTCCTCGCTCGTATCGGCGGGAATGATCGCGGTGCTCCTCTCCGGGCGTGTCGCGGAGCGGCTGTGGCGCCTGCTTCGCCGCGTTCCGGTGGCCCGGGTGCAGAGCTGGATGATCGCCCGCGAGGTCGCGTTCATGGACACCGACCAGCACGTGCGAGCCGTGCTCCAGTCGCACGCCCGCGGGCTCGTGGTGGCCTTCGTGTGGATCCTCGCCGGCTGGTTCGCCGAGGCGGGGGAGACGTGGGTGTTGCTGAAGCTGCTCGGGATGGATCTCTCCTTCGCGGCGGTGCTCGCCTTCGAGCCGGTCGTTTCCTTCGCCCGGAGCGCCGCGTTCTTCATCCCCGCGGGTCTCGGGGTTCAGGACGCGGGGTACATGGCCTTCCTCCGCCAGGCCGGCATCCCCGACGCGGTGAACCGGGCGGCCGCCTTCGTCCTCCTCAAGCGCTTCAAGGAGGTGGTGTGGATTGCCATCGGCTGGATCCTCCTCCTCACCGCGCGTGCCCGGGAGCGAGGCGCCGCGCGCGCCCCGGTCGGGGCCTAGGAGGGCTCGTCTTCGGGCGTTTGACCGAAACCGTGGTAGAGGTGGCTGTTCCCGACCCGGCCCGGAGGAGGAGTCTGAGTCATTCCGGGCACTTGCAGGGCGGCCGGTCCGGGATTTAACAACGTGGGCGCGATGGGAACGTCAGACGCGAGGTCGGCCGACCGCCCGCTGGAGGGCAAGGTGGCGGTGGTCACCGGGGCCCTGGGCCTGCTCGGCCGGGAGCACTGCCGCGCGCTCGCCGATGCCGGGGCGCGGGTGGTGCTCACCGACATCGACGGCGCGGCCTGCGCCCGGGTGGCAAAGGAGTTCGGCAACGGCGCGCTCGGGCTCGGTGCGGATATCACCTCCGAGGCGTCGGTGAAGGCGCTCCGGGACCAGGTGCTCGCCGCCGCCGGACGCATCGACGTGCTGGTGAACAACGCGGCGATCAACGACAAGTTCGAGGACCCGGCGAAGGCCGCCGAGCAGTCGCGGTTCGAGGCCTACCCGGTGGCCCTCTTCCGCCAGTCGCTGGAGGTGAACGTCACCGGCACCTTCCTCTGTGCCCAGGTGCTCGGCAGCGAGATGGCGAGGGCGGGGCAGGGGAGCATCATCAACGTCTCCTCCACCTATGGGCTGGTGGCTCCGGACCAGTCGCTCTACCGGAAGCCGGACGGGACCCAGGCCTTCTGGAAGACGGCGGCGTACCCCACCACCAAGGGCGCGGTGCTGGCCTTCACCCGCTTCCTGGCCGCCTACTGGGGCGCCGCGGGGGTGCGGGTCAACGCCCTCTGCCCCGGCGGAGTGGAGGCGGGACAGGACGCGTGGTTCGTCGAGGCGTACTCCCGCCGCACCCCCCTGGGCCGGATGGCCCGCCCCGACGACTACCGAGGCGCGGTGGTGTTCCTCGCCAGCGATGCGTCCCGGTACATGACCGGCACCGCCCTGGTGGTGGACGGAGGCTTCACCACGTGGTGAGCCGGAAGCGTGCCGCGCCCCGGCGACAGGCCGCGGCCCGGAGGGTGCGGATGCGTCCGGCGAAGCTCTCGGCCGAGGAGCTCCACCGCCGGGCGGCCCGGCTCCGCCTGGTGCTCACCGATAGCGACGGCGTGCTGACCGATACAGGGGTGTACTACTCGGAGCGGGGCGAGGAGCTGAAGCGCTTCAGCATCCGCGACGGGATGGGCGTGGAGCGGCTCCGCAATGCCGGAGTGGAGACCGGCATCGTCACCGGCGAGCGCTCGCCGTCGGTGGTCCGGCGCGCCGAGAAGCTCGGCCTTCGCCACGTCCTCCTCGGGGTCAAGGACAAGCTGGGCGCGGTGCAGGCGCTGTGCTCCGAGCAGGGGTTGACCCTGGACGAGGTGGGCTTCATCGGAGACGACGTGAATGACCTGGAAGTCCTCACCGTCCTCACGAGCCACGGCTTGACCGCCGCCCCGGCAGACGCCTTGCCGAGCGTCCTGGGGGTCGTTAGTCACGTGTGCTCCGCGCCGGGCGGGCACGGAGCGTTTCGAGATTTCGCCGAGTGGATCCTGGGCCACCGAGCGGCTGCACCCACCCCCAGAAGGAGTCGCCGTCCATGAACCAGGCCACGGTCCGCATCGGAGACCAGTTCGTGGGAGATGGCCATCCCGTCTTCATCGTCGCGGAGATCGGCATCAACCACAACGGCTCGCTCGACCTCGCCCGCCGCCTCATCGACGGCGCGGTGCTGGCCGGCGCCGACGCGGTCAAGTTCCAGAAGCGCACGCCGGAGATCTGCGTCCCCCGCGACCAGTGGAACGTCATGCGCGAGACCCCCTGGGGTCCGATGACCTACATCGACTATCGGCACAAGCTGGAGTTCGGCGCGGAGGAGTACGCGGCCATCGACCGGCACTGCCGTGACCGGGGCATCCTCTGGTTCGCCAGCTGCTGGGACGAGGAGGCGGTGGGCTTCATGGAGCAGTTCGATCCGCCTGCGTACAAGGCGGCCTCGGCCTCGCTCACCGACCATGCGCTCCTCCGGAAGATGAAGGACACCGGTCGGCCGCTCATCCTCTCCACCGGCATGTCCACCTGGGACGAGGTGGAGAGCGGGGTCGCCGCGGTCGGGACCGACCGGCTGCTCATCGCCCACTCCGAGTCGACCTATCCCTGCCCGGTGCACCAGCTGAACCTCAAGGTCATCCACACCCTGAAGAGGCGCTGGCCCGAGGTGCCCATCGGCTACTCCGGGCACGAGACCGGGCTACCTCCCACCTGGGCGGCGGTGGCCATCGGCGCGACGCACATCGAGCGGCACATCACGCTCGACCGCGCCATGTGGGGCAGCGACCAGGCCGCCTCGGTGGAGGTCGGCGGGTTCGTCCGCCTGGTCACCGGAATCCGGGACATCGAGTCCTCGCTCGGCGACGGGGTGAAGCGCCTGCACGACAGCGAGCTCGCGCAGAAGAAGAAGCTGCGCCGGGTCCAGAACGCCCCGCGGGTGGATGGTCCCGACCGCTCGACCTTGAGCTGAGCGCAGAAGTCGGCCGGCCGGAACCCGTCTCCGCGGGAAGCGGCCGGCCGACCTGAAGCTGGTCAACCGGTGTTTCACGGGTTATGTGGCGCACCCTGGCCCGTCGGCACGCCATTCCCCCGGCCGGGGGGTCCCGTCCAGAGGGGAGCGCCCGAAGTGCCTCAGCAGACGAGCGTCATCGAGCGGATCCTCCTGCGGCTCGCGGCCTGGCAGCTGCACGCGCCCTGGAGGGTTCTCGCTCTCGGACTCGTCCTGGTCATCACCGGCGGCTGGCTCGCGCGGGGCCTCGAGCTGCGCACCCGCTTCGATCAGCTCCTCCCGGACGATCAGCCGTCCGTCCTCGAGCTCAAGCGGCTGAGCGAGCGGACAGCCGGTAGCTCGAGCATCTTCGTCGTCCTCGAGGGCGGCGACCGCGACACGCTCCGGGCGCTCGGCGCGAAGCTCCTCCCCCCGCTCCGTGCGATCGGCGCTCCGTGGGTGGTGAGCGCCGAGGATGGCGTGCAGGTGGCCCGCGACTACCTCCTCCCCCGCTCGGGCCTCTTCGCCAGCGTGGAGGATCTCCAGAAGCTGAACCAGGAGCTGGACAGCCAGCGCAAGAAGGCGGTGGGCAAGGCGCTGTCCCTCGGGCTCGAGGACGAGGACGAGGAGGAGCAGAAGGCCCCCAGCTTCGCCGAGCTCAAGGAGAAGTTCCTCGGCGGCAAGTCCGCGACCCTCGAAGCGGCCAAGGACCGCTACCCGGACGGGTACTTCCAGTCCAAGGACGGCAAGACGCTGGTGGTGCTGGTCCGCACCGGCATCACGACCGGCGAGCTGGAGAGATCGCGCCAGGCGCTGGCCAGGGTGAAGGCGGTCGTCGAGAAGACTCTTCCCGACGCCCAGGCCCAGGGAGTGACGATGGGCTACGCCGGCGACATGGTCACCGCGCTCTACGAGTACGGCGCCATCCTGGACGATCTGGTGAGCGTCGGCACCACCGGCGTCGCGCTCATCCTGGGCATCATCTTCATCTACTACCGGCGGTTCCGGGTGCTCGTCCCGATGGCGCTCGCGATCCTCTCCGGACTAACCCTTACCTTCGGCCTCACCAAGCTGGCCATCGGGCACCTCAACGTCATCACCGGCTTTCTGGTGTCGATCATCGCCGGGAACGGGGTCAACTTCAGCATCCTCTACGTGGCCCGGTTCCTCGAGGAGCGCCGGCGTGGTTCCGACCTCGAGACGGCCATCAAGCAGGCGCACCTCGCCACCTGGGTGGGGACGCTCACCGCCGCCCTCGCCGCCGCGGCCGCGTACGGAAGCCTGGCGGTCACCCAGTTCCACGGCTTCAAGCACTTCGCGTTCATCGGCACCTCCGGGATGCTGCTCTGCTGGCTGGCGACCTACACCCTCGCCCCGGCGGTGCTCGTTCTGCAGGACCGCCGGTGGCCCATCACGGGCACCGGAAGCGGGCGGAACTGGTTCCAGCGCTGGCGACAGAAGACCGCGGCCTACGAGCGGCCGTTCGTCTTTCTCGTCTCGCGAGGACCGCGGACCATGACGGTGCTCTCGCTCGTCCTCGCCGCGGCCGGGGCGGTGGCCTTCGTCCTCTGGCTCAGGTCCGATCCCATCGACTACGACATGCGGCACATGCAGAACGACCTCGGCGGCGGCAAGGAGCTGTACCGGGTCGCAGCCAGGGCCGCGGACGTCCTCGGCAACAACACCGAGAGCGGCATGGTGATCCTGGCCAACACGCCGGACGAGGTGCCCGAGCTCAAGAAGACGCTCGAGGACAAGAGGGATGCGGCCCCCCCGGACCTGAAACCGTTCGAGGGCGTCCACGCGCTCCAGGACTTCGTTCCCCCCGACCAGGAAGCGAAGATTCCTCTCCTCCTCGAGATCCGCCGGAAGATCCTCAAGGCTCGCCGCCAGGGGGGCATCTCCGACGCGGACTGGAAGGAGATGAGGGAGCTCATCCCGCCGGAGAACCTCAAGCCATACATCATCGCCGACCTGCCGGAGGATCTGGCCCGCCCGTTCTCGGAGGTGGACGGGACGCGCGGCCGTCTGCTCTTCATCACCCCCACCAACGGCAAGGACGACAACGACCTGCACTACCTCCTGCGCTGGGCGGACAGCTTCCGGGAGACCAGGCTGCCCAATGGGGACGTCATCCGCGGGTCCGGCCGCGCGGTCATCTTTGCTGACATCCTGGACGCGGTCCTCAAGGACATCCCCAAGGCGGCGGCGGTCTCGCTCTCGCTGACGGTCCTCACCGTGTTCCTCGCCTTCGGGCGCGGAAGGGCCGCGCTCGAGGTGGTGGGGTCGCTGTTCGTGGGCCTTCTCTGGCTGGCGCTCCTGCTCTATCTGGGGAGAATCAAGATCAACTTCTTCAACTTCGTGGCGCTGCCCATCACCTTCGGCATCGGCGTGGACTACGCGGTCAACGTCATGCAGCGGGTCCTGAACGGCGGCGGAGTCATCCCGGCGATGCGCTCCACTGGTGGGGCAGTGGTGCTGAACAGCCTCACCACCGTCCTCGGGTACCTGGCGCTGCTCGGTTCGGTGAACCAGGCGGTACGCTCGCTGGGGGTGATCGCGGTGCTCGGAGAGATGGCCTGTCTAGTCGCCGCGATGATCACGCTGCCGAGCTGGCTGCTCTGGCGTGATCGGATGCGGCAGGAGCGGACCGCGCACCTGCCATCGGGGACGCCGCGGGAGGCGACCGGAGGATGAGACGCTGGCTCTCTGTCGCTGCCGCGCTGGGCCTTCTCGGCGGCTGCAACCTCTTCGGGGGAACCACCGAGGCGCCCTCCGCGTTCCTGGGCTGGTTCCACGTGGACCGCCCCGGCCGGGCCACCAGCCTCGCCTTCGGCGACAGCAACCTCGCGGTGGTGCGGGACCTCGGCTGCGACGGGGTGCTGAACGGGGAGACGCCCTGGACCGCCGACGGCGACGCCCTGGTGCTCCCCCAGTGGTCGAGCCCCTCTCCGCGGTTCGTGCAGGACCCGTCAACCTCGGGCGCGCTCGTGGCGAACCCCGGAATGTACGGCTCGGCCCAGGAGCAGTGGCTGCCCGGGGCGACCTGCCTGGTCTGCCCGGCCGGCGATGCCGGCGTGGCCGTCGCCTGCGACGACCCGGTGGTTCGCGACGGCGGGACCTGACCGCGGCCTAGTCTTCCGCACCAGGGGGACGCTCATCGAAGCGCGCAGGGGCGCGCCAGCGATCGGGCTCAGTCCCCCGCACCAGGGGGACGCTCATCGAAGCGCGTAGGGGCGCGCCAGTGATCGGGCTCAGTCCCCCGCACCAGGGGGACGCTCATCGAAGCGCGTAGGGGCGCGCCAGTGATCGGGCTCAGTCCCCCGCACCAGGGGGACGCTCATCGAAGCGCGCAGGGGCGCGCCATCGATC
>RPRB01000096.1 GCA_003818285.1 Myxococcaceae bacterium | reverse complement strand
TCCCGTTCCCGAGGTTGATGGCCTTGATTCCACCCTTGGTGTAGGCCGCGTTCGCCTCCTGGAAGGCCTTGCCGCGCGCTGCGAGCCGGGCGGGGTCGACGTCGCTGCACAGCTGGGGATTGGTGCCGGGTGAGACCGAGATGTCCGCGGTCATCGCGGAGATGAGCTTCAGGGTCGCGGACGCGTTCCCCGCGTCGCGCTCGGCGGGAACCTCGTGGCAGATGCGGCGAACCGACTCATCGCTGGTGAGGTCGAAGAAGCTCGCGCCTCCGGCTTTCTGCACCTCGAGCGCAATCGCGGTGAGCAGCGGCAGGTCCTTCGTGCTTCCCGAAACCCGCACCAGGTCTCCCTGGGCGATGCCGGTGCTCTGGACCAGCCGCTTGGCGACATCCTCCGGATTTGGCGGGCTCGCCAGCGCGACTGCGCCCCAGAGGCACAGCGCGAGCGTCAGACTGTTTCGATTCATGGATTCACTTTCTTGGGGTTGATTGCACGACCACAGGGCGACCCTTTGTCGAGGAAAGTCAAGCAACCAACGAAAATGAGATCTCGAGTCAGGAGATTCCTGAATCGAGGACGAGTGGAACGACGCACATGGCACCCGGCAGCGAGCCAGTCGCCACCGCCGGTCGATTGCCATCGAGCCCGAAGCGGTTATGTTCAAATTTCTCCCGCGCGCCGGGCGAGGCGGAACCCTCCGCAGACGGTCCCTGGCAGCTCCCACTCCCCTTTCCTGTCGCGGCAGTTCGCGCCTTCGTCGACAGGTGTCCTGCCATGTCCAGACTCTTCAGCCGAACCCTCCGTTCCGCTGCCATCTCGCTCGCGTTGTCACTCTCGCTCGGATTCTCCGGAGCCGCCGTGGCCGGCGACGCGGTGACCGAGGCCCGGGAAGCCGCCGACCTGTTCCGGAAGTCCGACTCCAGTCTCGGGCCGTTCTTCCGCGACTCGGCGGGATACGCCGTCTTCCCCTCGGTGGTGAAGGGCGGGTTGGGCCTCGGCGGCGCCGGTGGCAGCGGAACCGTGTTCCAGTGCGCTGCGCCCGCGCGGACTCCGGACTGGAGTCCGGCCATGCAGCCCAGGAGGACCACGCCCCGTTTCCAGCCCCGAGCCATCGCCCCTCGCTCGTCAGTGACGACCCCGGGGGACATTCAGACCAAGCGGGCCTTTGCCGCAATGAAACTCGATTCGCCGGGCCGCGTCCTCAGCCGAGCCGCGCCGAGGGTTCCTTGAATCTGAGTGCACTGCTCTTCCCTCCGAGGGGCGAGCACGCCTGAAGCGCGCCTCCTGGCAGCGTCGTTCTGCCCCTCCCCGGCCCGGCAGGAGTGTACGCCTCCCTCCCGCCCGGGTTGTCATTCAAAGCGCCTCGGCGACGAACCGCCAGAGCGCCATAAACTCGCGCCGGCCGAACCCCGCGCCCGATTTGAAGAGCGTCGTGTTCCAGCGCCACTCGAAGTGCCCGATGACGTCGAGGTGGTCGGCGAGGACGAGCCGAGCCGCGCGGCCGGCGAGCGTCTGCGACGATGCCGGGACGATCCCGTCGTTGGCCCGGGGCGCGTCTTCCACCGCCGCACGCTCGGTGCCGGGCTTGCGCGCGGCGATCCACGGTCCGACGGGGAAGCGGTCCGGCCGGAACGCTTCGCTGGCGGTGGCCGCGTAGCAGAGCGCGTACGCCGCCCGGCGGTCCAGCCCGTGGAGCCCGGCCCAGAGCGTCGGTCGCGGCGCGACGGTCACGAGCTGGACGAGCCGCCCCAGCTCACCCTCGCCGAGGCGCGCGTTCAGCTGCGCCATTCGCTCCGGCGCGAGGTCGTGCAGGAGCCGCGTGTCGGACATGACCATCCCGCGGAAGCGGGCGAT
Source organism: Myxococcaceae bacterium (assembly GCA_003818285.1). GTDB lineage: Bacteria > Myxococcota > Myxococcia > Myxococcales > Myxococcaceae > RPRB01. Next base: position 15,225 of record RPRB01000096.1, on the reverse strand, counting down.
CTGCCGCGCCGTCTCCTCGTCCATGCCGGCGAGCAGCGCGATGGCGGGGGCGTTCACGTTGCGCCTGGGCGCGACGGCCTCGAAGAGGCTCACCAGGAAGCTCAGGCCGGGGAGCCCCAACCGTCTGCGGAGCTGCCCCGCGGCGGCCAGGATTGTCGCGAGCGACATCCCTTCGAGCAAGAGGTGGGAGAGCCCGTGCACCAGGCTGCCCGCGATGGGCGTGCCGTGGTGGGGGGCCGAGAGCGTCACCACCGTGCCGACGTGCTCCGCGAGCCGCTCGCGCAGCGCGGGGTCCTCACCCTTGAAGTGGTAGCGGAGGTTCAGGAGCAGGCGCGCGTCGAGCCCGCCCGTGGAGTGGCCGATGAGGTGGATCCGCGGGCGGCCGCGGCGCGACTCGCCGCGGAGGAGCGCGCCGCCAAGGAGCTGCAACAGGGCGTCCTGCAGGCTCCGCACGCGGGTCTCCAGCGACCCTGTCGGCGGCGGCTCGTGGACGTGGATCCTCCCGCGCAGCTCGCGCCTGGCGGACACCAGCGCCTTCATCACCCGGTCGAAGTAGACGATGCGCGGACCGCCCGGCCGGCCGAAGCTCCCGAACCCGAAGAAGCCGGGCACCAGCAGGACGTGGTCCGCGTGGCGCATTGCAGCAGGATACCCGTTGCGCGCGCTGGGGACCTTACGACCGATGGGGGCTGGGCTCGATCGAGTCTCGCTGCGAGGAATCGGCGGCACCCCCATTGCCCGCACCCGACGCGGAGCGCGGAGCTCTACGCGCATTCGGCCCTCGAAAACCCCGGGTTGTTCTTCCTTGGGCAACACGCGCGGGGCGCTCGATACGTGCGGGCCGGGTCAGTTCTCTCCCGACGAGGAATGTCGTGCCTTCAGCGTGCACCCAGTCTCAGGCGCGGCGAGGGCGGCCCGAGCGCACCACCCGTAGCAGGACGAGCAGGAGCACTGCTCCCACGAACGCCACCGTGATCGTCCCGGCGATTCCGGCAAACGGCGCGTGCCAGCCGAGTGAGCGAAAGAGCAGTCCTCCAACGAACGCCCCCACCACGCCGATGACGATGTCGCCAACGACTCCGAAGCCGCCCCCGGTGACGAGGGAAGCGAGGTACCCGGCGACGGCGCCGATGGCAACCCACAGCAGGAATGTCTCGAGCGTCATCTTCACACCTCCAGGGCCTGGCACAGGCGAGCCCTCTTCTCAACGTAGCCATCCAAAGGCGTGGCGCGAGGCGTTCTGTCCGCACGCGCACCTTCCGTCCCCGCCACGCGAGCGAATCCAAGGGCACGGACGTGAGCCGGACTCGAGCCGCTGACCGAGGCCGCGAAGGCTGACGCGACCACGGAGGACCCGCATTTCGCCCCGGCTCGCGCTGCACGCCGGCCGAACTCGCTGCCACGATGCGGTGGAAGGAGAGTCGCGGAAGGCGCGTCCTCGGCGGTTCGCTCCGCAGGGGTCGTGGTCCTCGCTCCTCACGCCGGGGGCGCTACTCGATCCGGCGCAGCCGAGCTCGACTGATCCGGAGCACCGCGACGACGAGCAAGGCAGCGATCGCCGGCACCACGATGCCCCAGAATCCCAGCAATCCACCTTGAATCATCTGACGAGCCTCGAGTTCTGCAGCCAATGCTCAGGTAGGCACGAAGGGGCCGCACAACAAGCCAGAGAGGGGTCGTTGGACCGGACGGCTCCAGCACGCTCAGGCGGGCGCGACCCCTGTGGCGCCCTCCATTCACGCCGAGGCCGTTCGGGGAGGGGAGCGAGGCTCGACCTCATGCGAGGTCGCGACCTCGCGGCCGAAGCAGACGCCACGAGAACGAGACGAGCGTCGCCGTGGAACGTTCTCGGACGCACACCAGGGGGCCGTCTCCGATAGAGAATTCTTTCCGGCCGGATTTTCGTTGATTTCCAGTCGATCGGGTTGACTGCACGGCCAATGGAGGGCCTGATGCCCCGCGGGTCCCGTCCTCAGGGGCCGTCGCGGTCGCTGGACTCTGGTCGTCTGACACAGCCCATCGCAGTGGACGTCCCCTCGACGGCTCGCCCGGCCGGCGCTGGAGCGTGGCTCGGAGGGTGTGATGTCGAAGAGACGGGCGCGAGCGGAGACCCAGCCGACCTCGGTCGGTCCGAACGTGCCGTTTCCCATCGTCGGCGTGGGCGCCTCTGCCGGGGGGCTCGAAGCGTTGACGCAGCTCCTCACCGAGCTGCCGGCCGACACGGGAATGGCCTTCGTGCTCATCCAGCATCTCGACCCGACGCATCCCAGTTTCCTGGCCGATACCCTGGCCAGGGCGACGAAGATGGTGGTCGGGCAGGCCAAGGACGGCGAGCGCGTGGTTCCCGACCACGTCTACGTCATCCCTCCGGACTCCGACGTCGCACTCCGGTCCGGCATCCTGACGCTCGTGGCCCGGACGACAGACGCGCGAAAGCTACACCTGCCCGTGGACTACTTCCTCGCATCTCTCGCCGAGCAGCTGGGGAAGCAGGCAATTGGTGTCGTGCTCTCCGGGACCGCCTCGGACGGCACCGAAGGGTTGCGGGCCATCAAGCGGGAAGACGGGATCACCTTCGCGCAGGATCCCAAGTCGGCGAAGTTCGATGGCATGCCGCGCAGCGCCGTCAAGGCGGGCGTCGTCGACTACGTCTTGCCAATCCCCGGAATCGCGCGCGAACTCCATCGCCTGAGCCGCCATCCGTACGTTTCGGGGGCGTCCGCACGGCCATCTGCCAGCGACGACAAGGTCGTCGAGGAGATCTTCGCCCTGGTGCGGACGGCGCTGGGCGTCGACTTCGGCGAATACAAGGCTCCGTCGCTCCACCGGCGGCTCGCGCGCCGGATGGCCCTGCTGCGGATTGAGAGCCTGCGCGACTATCTCGCGCTGCTCCGCGACCACCCCGAGGAAGCGGGGTGTCTGTACGAGGAGGTTCTCATCCATGTCACCTCGTTCTTCCGGGATCCAGACGTCTTCGAGAGCCTGAAGTCCGCGGTCTTTCCGGAGATCCTGAAGACCAAGGTGCCCGCGGAGCCCATCCGCTTCTGGGTCGCCGGGTGTTCCAGCGGGGAAGAGGTCTACTCGCTCGCCATCGCTCTGCTCGAGTTCCTGGACGACTCGACGGGGGGGCATCCCATCCAGATCTTCGGCTCGGACCTCAGCGAGCGTGCCGTCCAGACCGCCCGCAAGGGCGCCTACTCCGACGCGGTGATGCGCGACGTCAGCGAGGAGCGGCGCCGGCGCTTCTTCACCAAGGTCGAGTCGGGGTATCGCATCAACAAGAACGTGCGGGAGTTGTGCGTCTTCGTCCGGCACGATCTCGCCCGGGACCCGCCGTTCTCGAAGCTCGATCTCGTGTCCTGCCGGAACGTGCTGATCTACTTCGGACAGGCGCTCCAGCGTCGGGTCCTGCCGACCTTGCACTACGCCTTGCGGCGGGGCGGGTTCCTTTTCCTCGGCCGCGCGGAGGGCCTCCCTGGCTTCAGGCAATACTTCTCCCCGATCGACAAGAACAACAAGGTCTTCGTCCGGACGGCGACGGTGAGCACGCTCCACTTCGCTCCCCGGACCGAGGTGCATCCAGTCACCTCCCAGCCGAACGGCCCCCCTGGCAAGACGCCTCCGCTGCGTACCGTCGACGTCGCCAGGCACCTCGATCGGCTGCTCCTGACGCGCTACGCGCCGCCTGGCGTTCTGGTCGACGAGAGGATGCAAATCCTCCAGTTCGTGGGCGACACGGGGCGGTATCTCCGGGCCCCGCCCGGGGACCCCCAGCACAACCTCCTGAAGATGGCGCGGGGGGGGTTGCTGAGCGCGCTGCGCACGACCGTCGCGAAAGCGAAGCGGGAGCGGGTGCCGGTCAGGACCAAGGGAGTCGAGGTCGAATTCGTGGGCGGCGCGACCTCCGCCACCTGTGACGTCGTCGTCGTGCCCTTCGCAGTACCGCCCGACGGCAAGGAGCAGCTGTTTGCCGTTCTGTTCGAGGAGATCGCCGGACGGAGAACCGCGTCGAAGCTGCAGAGGACCTCCCGCCGCTCGATGGTCGGCGCGGGGCGACGCCTGGTCCCCAGGCTTGAACGCGAGCTGGAGGCGACCCAGCAGTACCTGCACTCGCTCATCGACGAGCGAGAACGAACCAATGACGACCTCAACGCGGCCAACGAGGAGCTGGTCTCGGGCAACGAAGAGCTCCAGACCATGAACGAGGAGCTGGAGACGGCCAAGGAAGAGCTCCAGTCGACCAACGAGGAGCTGACGACCGTCAACGATGAGCTCAACACCCGGAATCAGGAGGTCCGGGAGATCAACAGCGATCTGATGAACATCCTGTCCACCGTCGACGTGCCGATCCTCATCCTTGACGGGGAACGTCGGATCCGGCGCTTCACGCCGAAGGCGCGGGACATCCTGAACGTCCTCTCTTCGGATATCGGGCGGCCGCTGGACGACATCAAGTCCAATCTCCGGCTGGACGACCTTGACCAGCACATCTCCGAGGTCATCGAGACCAACCAGATGCACGAGTCCGAGGTGCAGGACAGGAACGGATGCTGGTACCGCATGCAGATTCGGCCCTACAAGACGGTCGATAACAAGATCGACGGTGCCACGCTGTCGCTGATCGACATCGACGCGCTGAAGCACCACGTCAACGAGGCCGAGCGGGCACGGGGCGAGGCCGAGCGAGCCAATCTGGCGAAGGACGAGTTCCTCGCGACGCTGTCGCACGAGATCCGGACGCCGCTCTCATCGATGTTGATGCATGCCCAGCTGCTCGGACGGGGGGGGCTTGACCCGGTGAAGATCAAGCGTGCGGCCGACGCCATCGAGCGAGGCACGAGGATGCAGGTCAGGCTCGTCGACGACCTCCTCGACGTCTCGCGCATCGTCGCTGGCAAGCTCACGCTCGACCAAGGGCCCGTCGACCTCTGCGCGGTCGTCCGGGCGGCGGTGGAGGGCGTCACCGGAGTCGCCGAGGCGAAGGGGGTGACCTTCCACGTCGTGCTCGATGAGACCCTCGGCCCAGTCTGGGGCGATCCGACGCGCCTCCAGCAGGTGGTGACCAATCTGCTGGCCAATGCCGTCAAGTTCGGCTTCGAGAACGGGAAAGTGACGGTTCTCCTGGACAGACATGACGGACACGCCCGCCTTCGGGTCGGGGATACCGGGATCGGGATCGAGCCCGAGTTCCTCCCCCACGTCTTCCGGCGATTCGCCCAGGAAGATGGAACGACCGTCCGGAAGCACGGCGGGCTGGTTCTGGGACTGGCCATCGTCCGCGATCTCGTCGAGGCGCACGGTGGGACCGTGCGTGGTGAGAGCGAGGGCAAGGGAAGAGGGTCGACCTTCTCGGTCTTCCTTCCGATCAGCGACGCCCCTTCCGATGCGCCCGAGGACACATCGACCTCCTCCGGAAGCCCAGCGTCGAAGCCCAGGCCCAGGGGGACCAGTTCGCGAGACGCGTTGCGCGGCGTGCGAATCCTGGTGGTCGAGGACGATCCGGGAAGCCGTGAGGCGGTGGTCGAGATGCTGAGCGTGATGGGAGCGGCGGTTCGAGCGTCCGGTTCCGCCAGCGAGGCCATGCGGGACCTAGAGGAGTTCGGTCCGGAAGTTCTGGTGTGCGACATCGCGATGCCCGGCGAGGACGGGTACTCGCTGATTCGCCGGGTGAGAGCCCTGGACGTGTCGCGAGGAGGCGGTGTCCCTGCCGTCGCCCTCACCGCGCTGGCCCGGGTCGGAGACTGGCGACGCGCTATGGCTGCCGGGTTCCAGAATTACCTCACCAAGCCCGTCGACATCGATGACCTGGCCCAGGCCGTGGCGGAGCTCTCGTCCCCGGCGCCCGCGGCGCCCGCCGCGTCCTCGGACTGAAGCTGCCGAGAAGCAGGGCTCGCCGGCCCTGGCCACCGCCCGGGTCTCATGCCGCCGGCCTCTTCCCGCGCTGCGCGGGAGGGAGCAGCTCCTCGAGCGCATCGGCGGCCACCCGTGCTCCCGTTGCGGAGAAGGCGGCGGCGATGCGCTCCGCGCCTGCCTTGCACCCGATCGCCTCCTGAACGGCCGCCCGCAGACGGTCGGGGCGGAGTCGCGACGCCGGCAACCGTGTGCCGGCCCCCGCGAGCTCCATGCGATCGGCGCAGCCGAGAAACCGAGGGTCCGCATTCGATCGACCTCCTCGGCGAGCGTCCGCACGGCGACGCTGTGGCCGCGCCTGCGCAGCTCGGTGAGCATCGGCACGATGGGATAGAGGTGACCGCGAGAGGGTGTCGTGTAGGCGAGGTAGCGGGCCATCAGGAGACTCCGGTGATGAGTTGGACGAGCTCGGCCAGGACCGTCTCCGTGGCGCTGCGCGGGAGGCCCTGATCTCGCCGCAGGAGTTTCCAGACATGGACGTCGGTGACCGCGATCAGCTGGGCCAGCCGGCGAGCGCGCGCGGCACGCGGGACCCGTAGCCAGGGGGCGAAGGTCCGCGCGACCCAGTGACGATGCAGGTCGCGGCCGGCCTCGGCGACCTTGCCGAACGCCGGAATCTGCTCCTCCTGGGCGAGCATGCGCAGGACGCGATTCCCCCACTCCTCGTAGTGGTCGATCAGGTTGTGGACCGCCCCCGCGACATCGCCGATCGGCGCCAGGTTCCGTTGCGCCCGGACCTGCTCGAGCCCGATCTCCGCCGCCGCGGCGACCAGCCCTTCCTTCGAGCCGAAGCGACGGAGCACCGTCTGCACGGTCACGCCGGCGCGCTTCGCCACGTCCTCCAGCGAGACCTGCTCGTACGGCCGGGCGAGGAACAGCTCCGTCGCCGTCGCCAGGATCCGCGCGTGGGTCGCTGCCGCTGCCGCGGCGCGAGCGGTCATGGTGTAGCGACGCCGTGCAGCCATGTTAATGTTAATGGCGCTAACACGAATATGGAGACGCGGGCAAATGCGGGTCCGGAGCGCCGCCTCGGACATCCACCGGGCGACTCCTTCGGCGGCTCGGTCCCGGGTGTCAGCGTGCGGCCGCGCCAGGCAGCCGAGGGTCACCGAGCGGCCGCGGCCGAGCACGGGTTTCAAGGCAACCGTGGCTGGCAGCTTGCTGGCTGATCGAACGAAGTCAGCGGCTTATGGGGCAATTGCCGTGAGCAAGCAAACTTGCAGGAAGAGCGTACGGTGCTTCCACACCACTACACACACTCGGGCGCACAATGAAGAACACGTTCACGATGGTCGCGGTTTTGGCGGGATTGATGGGCGCAGGTTGCGCGACCACTTCCGCCCAGGAGCAGCGCCAGGCGGAGCAGCACCAGCGGAACTCCGACGATGCCGCTCGCAAGGGGCAGTTTGGGATCGCGGGCGACGAGCAGCGCCAGGCACAGCAGTCGCAGAGCAAGGCGGTGATGAAGTCGCTGGACGAAGGAAAGTCGGTCGCCCGGGTGCCGGATGCCCCGACCCCCGCTGGTCAGGCGCAATAATCCTGCGAGTCGATCACCGCCCGGATCCGGTCAACCGCTCCCAGTTGGCGGTGGCCGGAAGCTGGGCCTGCAAGCCCTTCGAGATCCACTGTCGCTGCCAGGCAACAGATGGTGAACGTCAGGTCGATGTGGCTTGAGACCGGAGCCTCGAGCCCCCAGTGTCAGCCCCCGATGGTCGCGCCTCGCCCCAACGCCCTCTCAATGCCCGTCCCAAGCGGGTGCTGAGGCCGAGCGGTCGGATGTCCTGGGGAACACTGCTCGGCGCGTTCTCGCGCCATCGCGCCCGATCTGACCTTCTCTCCGGCCCGATCCACGGCGAGCTGCTGGGGGTCGAGGGGCTCACCGAGCACGCCCGCACCGTCGCCCGTCGCCAGCACCTCCGGCCCCGCCGGCGCACCGGGCGCATCGGCCCGCTCCTGAGCCGGCTCGACGGGACCCTCTCCATCCTCGAGGACGCGCACGCCCGGATCGCCGCCCAGTCGGCTGCGCTCGACGTCGGTCCGGCCGGAGAGTGGCTGCTCGACAACTTCTACGTCGTCCGGGACCACATTGCAGAGGTCCGCCTCAATCTTCCGCGCGGCTACTACGGGGAACTGCCCGACCTCTCCGACGGTCCGCTCGCGGGTTACCCGCGGGTCTACGACCTGGCGATCGGTCTCATCTCCCACTCCGAGGGCCGCCTCGACGCGGAGAACATCGGCGCCTTCACCACCGCGTTCCAGGAGGTGGCACCGCTCGCCATCGGCGAGCTCTGGGCGCTGCCGGCGATGCTCCGGCTCGGGCTGGTGGAGAACGTGCGTCGAATGACACTGCGCACCGTCCAGCGCCTCGAGCAGCTCGTGCTGGCCGACGACTGGGCGCGCCGACTCTGCGCGGCCGACGCCGCCGGGCCGGTGGAGCTGGTCGACGCCTTCCAGGGCTTCATCGCCGACCACCCCGCGCTGACCGCCGAGCTCGTGTCGCGGTTGCGCGCGCAGCTCCGCCTGCTCGAGGCCAGCGCCACCGCGATGACCTGGCTGGATCGCTGGCTCGACGACGAGGGCCACGGGGCCGAGGAGTCCGCCGCCCGCGCAACCCAGCGGCTCGCCCTCACCCAGGTGATGATGGCGAACAGCATCACCAGCCTCCGCACGCTGGGGGGGATGGACTGGCCCGAGTTCGTCGAGGCGCAGAGCGTGCTCGAGGCGGCGCTCCGCCGCGACCCGGCGGGGACCTATTCCCGGATGACGTTCGAGACGCGTGATCAGTACCGGCACGTGGTCGAGCGGCTCGCCCGCAGGACCGGACGACCCGAGGAGCAGGTCGCGGCGACCGCGGTGGATCTCGCCCGGCGCTCGCCGCAAGACCTGTCGGCTGCCAGCTCCCACGTGGGGTTCTTCCTGCTCGGCGCCGGACGGGCGACGCTCGAGCAGTCCGTCGGCTACCGGCCTCCCCTGGGCGAGCGCCTGCTCCGGGCCGCCCGGCGCCACCCCGACCTGGCGCTGGGGGGCAGCGCAATGCTCGGCACCGCCGCGGCGCTGGCGGCGCTCCTCTGGATGGCCGGAGCCGGGTCCCGTCCCGCCTGGCTCCCGCTCGCCCTCCTCGCGCTGCTCCCGGCCAACGAGGTGGCGCTCAACGTCATCCAGCAGCTGATCACCAGCTTCCTCCGGCCGCAGCGCTTGCCCAAGCTCGACTTCCGCGAGAGCGGCGTCCCCGCCGAGTCACGCACCGCGGTGGTGATGCCCACGCTGCTCTCCAGCGTCCAGTCGGTGGAGCAGGCCCTGGAGAACCTGGAGGTGCAGTTCCTCGCCAACCGCGGATCGAACCTCCACTTCGTGGTGCTCGGGGATTTCACCGACGCACCGACCGAGGTGCAGGAAGGCGACGCCGCCATCGTGCAGGCCGCCATCGCCGGAGTGACCGCCCTCAATGCGCGCTACGGGCCGGGGGGCAACGCCTTCTACCTTCTCCACCGCCCGCGCCGCTTCAACCCCCAGCAGGGCGTGTGGATGGGCTGGGAGCGGAAGCGGGGAAAGCTCGCCGACTTCAATCACCTCGTCCGCACGGGGGCGGAGGGCGCCTTCTCGGTCATGCTCGGGGACCTCGCGGTGCTACGCGGCGTTCGGTACGTCATCACCCTCGACGCGGACACCATCCTCCCTCCGGAGACCGCTCCGCTCCTGGTGGGAGCAATGGCCCACCCTCTCAACCGCCCCGGCTTCGATGCCGTCGGCGCGCGGGTGGTGCGGGGTTACGGCATCCTGCAGCCGCGGGTCGGCGTCTCGCTCCCCAGCGCCAACCGCACCCGCTTCGCGGCCATCTACTCCGGCCACCCCGGTGTCGACCCGTACACCACCGCGGTCTCGGACATGTACCAGGACCTCTACGGTGAGGGCAGCTTCACCGGGAAGGGCATCTACGACGTCGACGCCTTCGAGCAAGCGACCCACGGTCGATTTCCGCCCAACACGCTCCTCTCGCACGATCTGATCGAGGGCTGTTTCGCCCGCGCCGGGCTGGCGACCGACATCCAGGTGTTCGACGATTATCCGTCGAGCTACCTGACCTGGACCCGGCGCAAGCACCGCTGGATCCGCGGCGACTGGCAGCTCCTCCCCTGGACACGGCGCACCATCCCCGGGCCCGGCGGCCCGTCGCCGAATCCGCTCCCGGCGATCTCGCTCTGGAAGATCATCGACAACCTGCGCCGCAGCGTGGTGGAGCTCGCCCAGCTGGCGTTCCTGGTCGCGGGATGGACGGTGCTTCCCGGCTCGCCCCTGCGCTGGACGGCGCTCTGGGTCCTCGCCGTGGCCGCGCCGTGGATCGTGACCCTCCTGCTCGGAGCCCTCCGCCCACCGCTCGACCGCTCCTGGCGCGCCTATTACGGGGCGATCGCCCGTGATGCGGTGACCAGCGCCCGGCAGCTGGGGCTCGCGCTGGTCTTCCTTCCTCACCAGGCCTGGATCTCCGCCGACGCCATCGTGCGGACCTGGTGGCGGATCGGGATCTCCCGGCGAAATCTCCTCGAATGGCAGACCGCGCTCCAGTCCGAGCGCTCGCGGTCTTCCTCGGCGCGCGACACCTGGCGCGCCATGTGGCCCTCGGTGCTCCTCTCGGCCGGGTTCTTCGTCGCGCTCCTCCTTCGTCACGGCGCCCATCGCTGGACGTGGATCCTCGGCTGCGGCGTGCTCACCGTGGCGTGGGTCTGCGCGCCCCAGGTCGCCCACTGGCTGGGTCAATCTCCGAGGCGTCGAGAACGCCGGCTCGCCCCCGCGCTGAGGGCCGACGCGCTTCGCTACGCCCTCCTGCACTGGCGGTTCTTCGAGCGCTTCGTCACCGCCGAGACCCACTGGCTGGCACCGGACAACGTCCAGGAGGGGCCGGCGCCGGTGGTGGCGATGCGGACCTCACCGACCAACATCGGCCTGCAGCTCCTGGCGATCGTCAGCGCTCACGATCTCGGCTTCCTCCCGCTCGAGGAGATGGTGTCACGGCTCGAGCGGGCCTTCGCATCTCTCGAGCGGCTGCCCCGGTTCCGGGGCCACCTCTACAACTGGTACGACCTCCACGACCTCCGGGAGCTCGCGCCGGCGTACGTGTCGACGGTGGACAGCGGCAACCTGGCCGGCCTGCTCATCGCCGTGCGCCAGGCCTGCCTGGGCATCCCCGACGAGCCGGTCTTCGATCGACGCGCGTGGCGGGCCGCCGAGACCGCCCTGGGCATGGTGGGAGCGACCGCCAGCGCCCGGATCGAGCCGAAGCTCCGGCTGGCGCGCTCGGCCCTGGCGGCGGCGGAGCGGGCCACCGACCTCGCTGCGGGACTGGATGGCGTGCTCGGGCAGTTGGAGGAGCTGGAGCGGGCCATCGCCGCGGGGCGGGAGCTTCACGCGCCGCTCGGGGCCGCCTCGGAGTGGACCGCCTGGACGCGCCGGCTGGTCGCCGAGCAGCGGCGCCGGGTGGAGGGGTTGGAGACGACGGACGGCGTCGGCCGGCTCGGCGAGGCGACCCGCGTCTTCCCGACGCTTCGCGATCTCTCGGCCAAGACCGCACGGGCCGCAGAGCTCGTCACGCGCCTCGAGGCCCTGGCCGCCAGCGCCAGCCGCCAGGCGAGCGCGATGGACTTCAGCTTCCTGTACGACGAGCAGCGCGCGCTCTTCTCCATCGGATACCAGCTCACCAGCCACACCCTGGACCCGTCGTACTACGACCTCCTGGCCTCCGAGGCGCGGCTGGCCAGCTACGTGGCCATCGCCAAGGACGACGTCCCGGTGGACCACTGGTTCCACCTGGGACGCGAGCTGTCGCGCGCCGCCGGGGAGACCGCCCTGATGTCCTGGAGCGGGACGATGTTCGAGTACCTGATGCCCCTCTTGTTGATGCGCTCGTTCCCCGAGACCCTCCTCGACCAGACCTACCGGGGAGCGGTCCGGCGCCAGATCACCTACGCCGCGGGCCACGCGGTGCCCTGGGGCATCAGCGAGAGCGGCTACAACGTCCGCGATCGCTTCGGGACGTACCAGTACCGGGCCTTCGGGGTGCCGGACCTGGCGCTCAAGCGAGGACTCGACGCTGACCTGGTCATCGCGCCCTACGCCTCGGCGCTGGCGACGATGGTCGAGCCGGCACGGGCGTTCGCCAACCTCCGGGCGCTGGAACGCAGGGGCGCGCTGGGGCCGTACGGATTCCGAGATGCGCTGGACTACACCCGGCCCGACCCGGGCAAGGCGTGCTCGGTGGTGGAGACCTTCATGGCCCACCACCTCGGCATGGGCCTGGGCGCGCTCACCAACGCCCTCAGCGGCCAGATCTGGCAGCGCCGCTTCCACGCCGATCCGCTGGTGCGCGCTGCGGAGCTGCTGCTCTACGAGCGCATCCCGCGCCGGCTGATGCTCCAGAAGCCCCAGGCCGCGCGCCCCGAGGCTTCGCTCCCCAACCCCGATCTGGAGGCGCCGGCGGTGCGAGAGCTCGAGACCCCGTTCACTCCGCAGCCCCGGGTGGCGCTGCTGGGGCGGCTCCCGTACACGGTGATGCTCACCAACGGCGGCTCCGGGTACAGCCGCTACGAGGACCTCGCCGTCACCCGCTGGCGCGCCGACGGAACTGCCGACTCCGCGGGGCAGCACTGCTACGTGAAGGACCTCGCGCGCGGGCGCATCTGGTCCACCGCCCACCAGCCCGTCTGCGCCCGGGCCGACACCTACCACGTCTCCCTGGCCACCGACCGGGTCGTCTTCCACCGGACCGACGGGCCGATCGAGACGCGGACGGAGATCACCACTGTCCCCGACGACTCGGCGGAGGTGCGGCGGGTGACGCTCACCAACAACGGCAGCGTCGCCTGCGAGATCGAGCTCACCAGCTACGGCGAGCTGGTCCTCGCTCCGCCCGATTCCGATCGCGCCCACCCTGCCTTCGGGAGCCTCTTCGTCGAGACCGCGTGGCATGCCTGGTGCTCGGCGGTCACCGGAACGCGGCGGCCCCGTGCTCCCTCCGAGCAGCGGGTGTGGTGCACCCATGTCGTGGCCACGGGGGAGGAACGCGTGGGTGAGATCACCTGCGAGACCGATCGGAGCCGGTTCCTCGGACGGGGCCGGTCCACCCGCGCTCCGACCGCGCTCGACCACGGTGCGGGGCTGAGCGGGAGCACAGGGGCGGTGATCGACCCCATCTTCGCCCTCCGCTGCCGCCTCCGTCTGGAGCCCGGACGCTCGGCCTCGGCGGCCTTCACCACCTTGGTCACCACCAGCGCCGAGCGAGCCTTCGAGCTGGCCGACCGCTATCGCGATCCCCGGTCGGCGCACCGTGCCCTGGATCTCGCCTGGACGGCGGCGCAGATCGAGCTGCGCGAGCTGAACACCTCGTCGATGGACGCAGGGGTCTTCCAGCAGCTCGCGGGCGCGCTCTTCTTCTCCGATCCCCGGCTGCGCGCGCCGGAGGCGGAGCTCCTCGCCAACCAGGGTTCCCAGCCCATGCTCTGGGCCGTCGGGCTCTCGGGGGACTGGCCGATCCTCTTGGCCACCATCGACTCGACGGAGGGGCTGCCAACCCTGCGGCAGCTCCTCTCCGCGCACCAGTACTGGCGCCGGCGCGGGATGATGGTGGACCTCGTCATCCTGAACACCCGGGCCCCGTCCTATCTGGAGGCCCTCGGGGACCAGGTGATGGCGACCGTTCTCTCCTCCAGCGAGGCGGGAATGGTCGACCGTCCGGGCGGGGTCTTCATCCGCCGCCGCGATCTCCTCGGCCCGGAGGAGCTCCGCATGCTCCGCGCCACCGCGCGGGTCCACCTCCCCTGCGATGGCCGGCGCCTCGGGGCCATCCTCGAATCGCTGACCGACGCCACCGAGGAGGTGAAGGAGGTCCGCCTTCCTCCGCGCCGTCCACTGCAGCGCACCCTCGCCGGTCTGGTGGAGCGGCTGCGCATCCCGCCACCGGTGGCGAGCGTCGGACAGGCGCCGGGGCGAGCCGGGCCCGTGGACCTGGCGACCGCGGGCGAGGATGCGCCGGCCCACCCGCCCCTGCTTCTGGACAACGGGCTCGGGGGCCTGGATGCCGAAGGTGCATACCGGATCCGCCTTCGTGGCTCGGCCCTCCCCCCGGCGCCGTGGGCAAACGTGGTGGCCAGTCCGGAAGGAGGGTTCCTCGTCTCGGAACGGGGAGCCGGCTTCACCTGGGCCGGTAGCAGCTTCTTCTACCGGTTGACGCCCTGGCACAACGACCCGATCACGGACCCGGTGAGCGACGTCCTCTACCTCCGGGACGAGGAGACGGGCGAGCTGTGGACCCCGACTCCCGCGCCCATCCGTCACGCCTCGCCCTACCGGGTCCGCCACGAGACCGGCGCGTCCACCTTCGAGCACCGGCACTCCGACGTGGAGAGCCTCCTGACGGTGGGCCTCGCCGACGGCTCGGCGACGCGGATCTCGCGACTGCGCCTGACCAACCACGGCCCCCGGACGCGCCGCATCGGGGTGACCAGCTACGTCGAGTGGACGCTGGGGAGCCAGCGCGAGCACACCCAGCATCAGATCCGGACCGAATTCGACGCCGCCCGGGGAACCCTGTTCGCCCGGAACACCTTCGACCCCCAGTTCGCCGGCTGGGTGGCGTTCTGTGCGCTCGCCCCCGAGGTGCAGGGCCACACGGCCGATCGGCGCGAGTTCCTCGGCCGCCATGGGAGCATCGAGGCTCCGGCGGGCATCGGGCGCCTCAGCGGTCGCACGGGTGCAGCGCTCGACCCGTGCGCGGCGCTCCAATGCGCGCTGACCATCGGTCCCGGAGAAGGCCGGGAGGTGGTGGTTCTCCTCGGGGCGGCGCCGTCGGCGGAGCTGGCGCGCGAGGCCGTGGACGGGCTCCGTGGCCCGGCGCCCGCGTCCGCGGCGATCGACCGCACGGTGGACGGCTGGGAGCAGCGGCTCTCGACCGTCAGAGTGCGCACGCCCGAGCCCGCCTTCGACGCCCTGCTGAACCGCTGGCTTCTGTACCAGGCGCTCTCCTGCCGGATGTGGGGCCGCTCGGGCCTGTACCAGAGCAGCGGGGCCTACGGCTTTCGCGATCAGCTCCAGGATTCGATGGCCTTCCTCCACGCCGCCCCGGACGTCGCACGCGCCCACCTCCTTCGAGCCGCCAGCAGGCAGTTCGCGGAAGGTGACGTGCAGCACTGGTGGCATCCGGAGAGCGGTCGGGGCGTGCGCACGCGGTTCTCCGACGATCTCGCCTGGCTACCCTTCGCGGTGGACCACTACGTGAACGTCACCGGTGATCGGGGCGTGCTCGACGAGCCGGTGCCGTTCCTGATC
>RPRB01000095.1 GCA_003818285.1 Myxococcaceae bacterium | reverse complement strand
TTGCGCTGGGTGCCGCGGAAGCGTCCCGTCGCGTTCGACCGGCCGTGCTTCTGCCGGCCGGTCGCGATGAAGCCGCGTATCCGGTGCCGCTCGAGTCCCTCGAGATTCTCGAGCGAGAGGTAGACGGAACCCCGAGGTGACACGCCATGCCCGGTCACTGCATCGACGCGTCGAGAATCGAATGGATGCGGAGTCACCTGGCGCGCGCGCGCAACGATCGCGCACATGGGTGTCCGGTCTCGATCGAGTCAACGGACGACGCGCAACGGAGTCGGCTCGGTCGGAGTGCCGGCGACTTCAGTGGCGCGCGCGACGGGCGGCGCCCGACTTCAGAAGCGCTCGATGTGGAAGTCGTCGTCGGCGGACGGAAGTCCACCGCCGGAGCCCGCGGCCGCCCTGTGCCGGGCGAGTAGGAGCCGCCGGCGCGGCGGCGGGACGGGCCGCAGCAGGGGGCGAGATGCGCCCCACCTGCGCCGGACCGGGCTGAGCGGGCGGAGGCGCCGCCGGCGCACCTCGCTGGGCGAAGGCCAGGCTGCCCGGGGCGGACAGCCTCGGGTGCCAGCGGGCACGAGGGCGAGCTTCAGCTGGAGCGAGCGTCGAGCCTGCCGAGCGCTGGGATTCTCTCGCTCCAGCCATCGGTACTCGAGTCGACGGGAGGAGCCGAGGGTACTGCTCGACCAGCTCCGAGCGCATGCTGCGGCGAGACCCCGGTTCGGCTACCGCCGGCTGCACCTGCTGCTCCGACGCGACGGCGTCGTCGTCAACCACAAGCGGGTTTACCGGCTCTACCGTCTCGAAGGCCTCTCGGTCAGGACGAAGCGACGGAAGAGGATGGCGGCCGCTCCACGGACGGTGCTGCCTGCTGGTACGCCCACTGGTCGAGCGCCTTGCTGGTGAACTCCGGTCCGTTGTCCGTCACGACCATGAGCTGCTGGCGCCTCATCATGGATCGCTGTGCCCTATCTGGGCAGCTTGGTAGCATCAACGCCCTTAACCACCAGCCACATGGCTAGGGAGGCCTCACCGACAAGGCACGGCAGTAAGATCCACGGGAAGAGCAGGCCAGCCAAGCCCGGCGCCACGATGGTGGCTAAGCTGCTCACCAAATAGCAAATGCCGGCTAGTACCATCATCACCCCGATGACGCGCGGCACCAGGCGCGACCGCAGGATCAGCAGTCCGATCGCCGCGCAGAAGCCAGAGAAAAAGAGTAGGGCGAAACCGAAACCAGTCTCGTACAGCTGGATTGCGAGATAGGCGAGTGCGTGCCGTTCTCCTTCGCTCATTCCGGCCAAGGCACCCTGGTTCTCGATGATCGCCAATGGGACGTAGAGCTGAAGAAGAGATGCCCCCTCTATCGCCGCCGAAGTGATGGCAAACGCAAATGCCGCCAACGCCAATGTGGGCTGCGCACGTCTAAACAGGCGATAGAACAGCACGTACATCGCAATGCCCGCGCCGGCGAGATAGAGGAAATGGACCCCGATCCCCGAGCGCCACATCGACTCGTTGGCGGCGATCGCGTGCGCGGTGGCCGCGGCGTCGCCACGCACAGTGAGAGATCCCAGAACAACTCCTTCGGCAAGCAAGCCCCCCGCTATGACGATCAGATACAGCGCGCCAGCGATCCTCGCCTTGAGACGCGCCGGTGATACGGCTGCATCGTCCGTCGCGCCGCTCAATTCGGGCGCCAATTCGGTGCTCCGTTCGGTCATGTCGCTCTTCTTCCAATGTGTGAATGTCCTGCAAACATGCTCGAATGTATGTTCGAACGGATCCGCTCATGTGCACTGGGCCGGCGCAGGAGGCGCCGCCTCGGCGCTCAGTTGAGCGTGTTCCCCCCAAGCGCCCTCCGAGCCCGCCTCATTGTTGGGTCAAAGCGCGGGCCGCCGAAATAGCATCTCGCTTCCACGGATCGCCGGGACGCTTTACGTAATTAGAAATGACGTAGCCCCAAGGAATCACAATAGGCATCAAAGTAACCCCTACCAGGCAATCGGTGACTGTGGACCATGTTCGCGCATCCATCTGACCTGCGGACCAGAGCGGCAGCGCAACCGAGATCAACCATATCGACTTCCAGATCAGTTCGAAGAGAAGCACGGGCAACATCTGCAGCGGATAACGAATACCCAACGCCGCCAGGATAGACACCCCGCCAAGCAGGCAGCTAACCACCCCATTCATCAGTGGCCACGCCTGTGTGTGGTTCAGGATTGAAGGCCATACCGTCAGTCCCAGCCCTACGAGCACAAAAAGGTACGTAGCCCGGAGCACATACAAGCGGAGCAAAGAGACGTGCGTCATGGGATTTCCTTCCTCGCGCTATAACGCTAGAACGGCGCATCCTATTATTACATCTTTGAGTATGCCTTCAGGACCCGAGACTACTGTAGGTTGCATCCATGGCAGCAGCCACTGTTGCCGCGGGGAGCGCGAGGAGGATGCTGGAGCTTGGAGCTGACAGCGTCAGCGGCGCATGCGCTTCCGGTCGATCGAAACGACACGTTGCGGCGGGGTCTCCTTGGTCAGTTGCTCAATGAAGGCTGCCCGCGCATTGAGCCCGGTCGCGACCTCGGGCACCGTGTCGGCTCGATCGTAGCGGGACGTCACGTCCGGAACGCCCTGGTGGCCCAAGACCAGAGCAGGGACGTGGGGGAGCCCGCTCATTCGGCGTACTCCAGTGGCGCACGGGGGGACGCCATCCTGGGCGAAAGAGATCGTCGGACCGAGGGCCAGTCCCAAGGAAGAACAGACCGGGTTTTCGCGGCGCAGACCAGGTGGAGGCCGGGCCGCTGGGCCGAAGAAGCGCGGCGAGACTCTTGCCGGAGGAGCTCTTGGGGGGTGCTCAGGCCGCTGAGGGTAGAGCACTCCGGTGCCCGTCGTCAGGCGGGCAGGAGTTTCGAGGCTCGGATTGCACCTCACCAGTACCCAAGCTGGCGCGGGGACGTGGCCGGGGCGAGGGGCAGGACGACGAAGCCGGGTGGCATTCGGGCGGGGTGCTCGCGCTTATCCAGGGTAGAGCAGTCCCGGGGCCGTCGTCAGGGCGGGGTGAGTCTCGAACCTCGGACGGCACTCACCAGAGGCCAAGCCGGGGCGGGGAGGTGGCCGGGGTGCGGGGGAGAGGCCTGGAGGGAAGGCGCAAGTGCTCGAGGATGGCCTGGCCGTCGAGGAACGGAGGCCGAGGGCCACGACGCGGCGGGTGCCCCCGCAGCGAGGGCAGGCGACGACGGAGCGTGGGTGAGCGCCGCGGGAACCGTAGTCACAGCGAAGACGTACCGCGTCATCCTAGAGCAGTTCCCGGGGACATAGTCAGGCCGGGGCGAGTCTCGAACCTTGGCCAGCACTCACCGGAGTCCGAGCTGGGGCGTGGAGGTGGCCGGGGCGAGGGGAAGAGGTCTGGAAGGGAGCCGCAAGTGCTCGAGAATGGCCTGGGCCGTCGAGGAACGGAGGACGAGGGCCACGCCGCGGCGGGTGCCCCCGCAGCGAGGGCAGGCGAGGACGAGCGCACGGAAATGCCGCGAAGGCGATTGAGGGAAGATTGAGGGCGTTCGCGCTCCCTCAAGCCCCGACGGCATGAACCGTGTTCGTCCGGTGCTCTCGTCGACCCAAGAGACCGCCTAGAGTTATCAGGAGCCTTGACGGGCGCCTCGCGCTAGAGGGTGGTCCTGCTCGGACTGTGGCTCCGGGGGTTACCGGTTCAATCCCGGTTGGTCGCCCAACGAATCCCGCAGCTTGCGGCGAAGGTGCTCGGGTTCTGCGCTGCTTTGGGGCCAATCTCATCGTTGGCCCCACGGAATGAGCGCTCGGACTCCGCCTCTGAGCTGCGCTGCGGGTTCAGAAGAGCCGACGTGGTCGATGCCACGTGCTCCTGCCGCCCGCGGAGCACGTGGCTGTACGAGGTGAGGAGAACTTGGGGGCTGTGGCCCAAGTACCGGGCGACCTCGTGTACCGGCTGGCCCGCGGTGAGCATCAGGGTGGCGGCCGTGCGCCGAAGACCATGCAGGTTGAGTCGGTCCGTATCCTTCAGGCCGATCTGTGCCCAGTCGAAAGCCTTGCTCACGTTCCGACGCTGCAGTGGCCTGCCCGTTCTGCTGTGCCAGACGAAGCCGCGGGCCTTTGTGCGCTGGTGCTTGAGAGCGTGGACAGCCTCGAGCGGCAGCTTCAGCGTCCTCTCGCTGTTCTTCGTTCTTTAGAGGGCCGCGGCTACCCTTCGGGAGGAGTTGCGCGCGGATCTGACCTTCGCCTCGAGCCAGGTTGACGTCATCCCAAATCAAACCGAGAGCCTCACTGATTCGGCAGCCGGTGACGCAGGCCGAAGCCACGGTGCCTGCGCCGGCCGCGCCCCCGGAAGGTCCTCGCTCGCCGCTCCGCGACCGGTGCAGCGCACGAACCCGGAGCGCCACTACCAGACCACCCCCGAACCACCTCAGGCCGCAATGAGCTCGTGCGACCCAGCCAACACGGTGCAGGCCCGATCGTACAGCACCCTGGTGAGGGCAAGCCGGTCCGTAGTCGCGGCAGCGCCGGCAAGAGCCCGCGTGCACCCCTCGACGTCGCCGGCGTCGGAGAAGAGATGCAGCTGCCGAGCGTTCCAGACCCAGGCGGTGACCTCGGCGTTGTGCGCCGTGACCAGCTCGGGATGTCCCAGGAGATCCAGGTCCAGGGCGCCGTCGGCCTCCCGGTACTGCCTGCGGCCGGTGAGCCGGACCCACCCTCGGGCGAAGTAGGGCGCCGTCGGCCGCGACCAACCGTCCGGCTCCTCCAGCAGGCGGAAGCGCTCGGAGGCCGCCGCGAGCTGCGCGACAAGCATCGCGGCGCGCAGGGGGGTGATGCTGCCCGTCTGGGCCAGCACCACGTTCAGCGGCAGCGTGGCGTGGGCAGGCGCGTCGGGACAGATGGTCTTCAGCTGCGACGGCGTGAGCGAAATGGCCATGACCACCGACCTCCCTGGCCAGGAATCCCGGCCCTTGCCGGATGGGTTCGCCGAGGCGGCACCTATTCCACCTTCAGTGCTGACTGACGACGTCGAGGAACGTCGTCCGCTTGCCGCTCACCAACACCCAGAGGCAGCGCGCGAGACAGCGAGCGCCGAACTCCCGGTAGATGATCCTGACGTTCCCCATCACATCGCGCCCCGTGATGACCCCGCGCATTGCAACCTCCGACCAGAGACAACTAACTAGATAGTTATATCATCCAACTAGTTAGTTACCTCTGTCAAGCGCGTCCCGCCTCCTCGGAGAAGTGTCAGTGATTCCGGCAGTTTGCCGGGGTCCCATGGTTGCGGCGGGAGGCGCTCGGGTCGAGCAGGCAGGGGAGATCGGGCTCCGCGAGGGGGAGCGGCGATCCAGGGCGGGAGCTGTCGTGGGGAGACGGTGGAGCGTCAGGCCACTGTTGCTCCGGGGGTAAGCGGTTCAAGCCCGCTTGGTCGCCCAACGAATCCCGTAGCTTGCGGCGAGGTGCTTGGGCTCTAGCGCTCTGGGGCCAATCTGATCGTTGGCCCCACGGAATGAGCGCTCGGACTCGGCTCCGGAGCTATGCCAGGGGTTCAGGAACGCGGACATCGTCGAAGCGTCGCACTGCAGTCGCCTGCGGGCACCTGGCCTGGTGGGCTTGCCCAGGTGCGCGCGATCTCGTGCACGAGCTGGCCTGCCGTGAGCGTTAGGGCGGCGGCCGAGTTGCTGAAGAACATGCAGGTTGAGATCGACCCTTTCTCATCGCAACCATTCGCGGACATCGACCAGCAACTGATCCGCGGCATCGATGCGGATGAGCCCCGCCCGTGGGAACTCCAGGTCGAAGACCAGGCGCAGTCGCTCGGCATCGAGAAGCTCTCGAGGAGCCCGGTCGTGTCCAGCAGTTCGAGGACTGCAGGGTGGAGTCAGGTTGGAAGCCGTGCTGTTGCTGCCCTCGAAGGTCCAGGTCGGGAACCTGAAGACCCGTCGGACGGAGCCCCGCGATGTTCCTGCGCGTGCCTAGCCCCGGGGGTTCCCTCGCGCTGACCCACGAAGGTCTGCCTCGGCACTCCGCGTCGCCGCCTCTCAATCTTCCTCACCCTTCGCATTGACGTCGGTTCCCTGATGACATCACACTCCCAACTCGCGGGAGAACAGGGTCAGTGGTACCGTCTGGACCTCCGGAATCGTGCGGCTGTCCCGAGGGGGCGAGCATGATGCAGACACCATCGAACGAAGCGGAGTTCTTCCCCAGGGGAGCCGTCGCGTTCTTTGTTCTGATGGTCGCCTTCTTCTCCCTGGTCTGGCTGTTCTTCTACGTTCTGATGATCCGCCGCCACTGACACCATGGCCATCAATTCCGCCGTTCCCAACGTCGAGAAGAAGGTTCTCCTGGCCTCGCTGATGTTCGCCGCCGCGATGCTGGGGTTGATCGCTTACGCGGCGATTCGCCTTGGCATCTCCGTGCCCACCTGCATCACCAACGTCAAGCCCTTCGAGGAGGGCGAGCTGATCCGGGTGGCTCCCGGCCGGTATGAGGCTCACGTGGTGGCGAAGACATGGTCCTTCAAGCCGAACCGGATCAAGGTGGAGAGGGGCTCCGTCGTCGACTTCTATGTCACCAGTAAGGACATCGTGCACGGTTTCATGATCGACCGGACCAATGTCAATCTCATGGCCATTCCCGGCGCGGTAAACTACGCGCAGGCGCGATTCGACAAAGCCGGCAAGCATCAGATTCTATGCCACGAATTCTGCAAGTCCGGGCACGACAACATGATGGGCTGGATCGAGGTGACGCCGTGATCCAGAAAGATCTGCGCGCGACCATCGTCCTCGAGCTGCTCTTCCCGCTCACTTTGTTTATCTTTGGCGCGTACCATGGCGTGCTGCAGGTGTTCTATCGGGCGGGACTGATCCAGGAGACGTCGTTCCTCGGCATCGGCTACTACAAGGGCTTGACCGCACATGGCGTGATCAATGCCATCGTGCTCACCACCTTCTTTGCAGTGGCGTTCGGGCACGCGGTGGTCAGCCAGCAGCTGGGCCCGAGCGTTTCTGCCGCGGCCGCGAAGGCCGGAGCCGCCTTGATGGTCGTGGGGACGCTGGTCGCCGCCGGTCCGATCTTCGCCGGCAAGGCCGACGTGCTCTACACCTTCTACGCGCCGATGAAGGCACATCCGCTCTTTTACATTGGAGTCGTCTTGTTGGTCGTTGGCTCCTGGGTGTCGTTCTGGGGGTGGATTCCCGGTTACTTACGGTGGCGCAAGGACCATCCGAGGGAGAAGACGCCGCTGGGGGCAGTTGGAATCTTTTCCACTTTCATCATCTGGCAGATGTGCACGCTGCCGGTCGCGTATGAATTGCTTGTCCAGCTGATCCCCTGGTCGCTGGGCTTGACCGCAGGTGTCAACGTCGTCCTCTCACGCCTCTTGTTCTGGTTCTTCGGACACCCGCTGGTCTACTTCTGGCTCCTGCCGGCCTATGTCATGTATTACGTGATCATGCCGCGGTTGGCAGGCGGCAAGCTGTACAGTGATTTCTATGGACGCTTCGTGTTCCTGGCCTTCATCGTGCTGTCGACGCCGCTCGGTCTGCACCACCAGTTCGCCGAGCCGGCCATCTCCTCCGGATACAAGGCGCTGCACACAGCGCTGACCTTCCTGGTCGCTGTTCCGAGCCTGCTCACCGCATTCACGCTGGCAGCGTCGCTCGAGCACGGAGCCCGTCAGAATGGCGGGAAGGGGCTCTTCGCCTGGTGGGCGAAGCTGCCGCACTTCGACAAGGAGCGGTGGCTGTTTCCCTATCTCTTCCTCGGCCTGGTCATCTTCATCCTCGGCGGAATCACCGGCATCGTGAATGCCTCGTATTCGATGAACGCGGTGATTCACAATACATCGTGGCTCCCAGCGCACTTCCACTTGACCGTTGCTGGTCCGGTGTTCCTCGCCATTCTGGGGATGAGCCTCTACCTTTCGGTAGGCGTCTTGGGGAAGAAGATCGTTGCGCCGAGAGTAGCGGTATCGATTCCGTACGTGTGGACCATCGGTGTGTTCACCTTCTCGGCGGGGCTTTTCTACGGGGGCCTGAAGGGCGTACCGAGGAGGACCAATCTGGGGATGTCGTATCTCGACGAGCTTTCTGACGCGTACCGGCCCGACTGGCGCATCGGCGAATACATCGGAGCGGTGGGTGGGAGCATCATGGGTCTCGCGGTGCTGCTGTTCTTCTATGTGCTCGTCCGCAGCCTCGCGAGCGCGCGATCCGAGCAGCAGGCCGACTCGTTCGCGCTGCCCGAGTCGGAGGCGTACCACAACGAGGACGTTGGAGCTGTTAGAAACTTTAGGCCGTGGATCGTCGCCGGAGTGATTGCGATTCTGATCTCATACATCCCGCCGCTGATTCAGGTGCTCGGCGCCAAGTACCCGCTCGTATCGGAGTAGTCGCATGAGCGGTTTCTGGGTCATGAGCCTGATATTGGCTGAACTGCTCCCGCCGGCGCGGCCGGGTCTGGTGCCACGCAGCCTGGCCATTCTCGACGAGCACGACCGGCACCAGAATCTCGGAACCGCGGGAGAGCCGACGCTTCTCGTGCCCATCTTCACGCGCTGCACCGGAAGCTGCCCGTTGACGGCGGTTGCTCTGAAGCAGGCGCTTCCAGGAGCGTCGGCAGATTTTCGTGTGGTACTGCTCTCCTTCGATCCCAAGGACGTCGCGGCAGATCTTCGGCGGTTCCGCGAACGGCTAGACTTTCCTTCCGAGTGGCTCGTGGTGCGCTCCATCGACGCGGCGGCGACTCGCGAGCTCTTCGACGATCTCGATTTCCGCGTGATGAACAGCGGCTCGGGCTTCACTCACGCCGACCAGACGTTCGTCCTTTCGCCGAAGGGCCTCTGGGCTGCAACCCTGTCGGGGCCGCCCTCGAAGGAGGAGTTGAGCTCAGCCCACCGCCGGGCCCTGGCCGCCGACGACCGGACGGCACCGCGGAGGCTGGGGGCCTGGTTGATCCGTCCAGAGGCTTGGATCGTGCTTGCGTGCGCTGGGTTCGGTGTCTCGCTCGCCGCTGTCCTGCTTCTCGCGCGGAGGTCCAAAGCCGGTTCAACTGCCCCGCAGTAAGTGCGCCAAGGCCCGGTGCCGCCGTTGCCGATGGGGGGCATTGTCGCAAATTCGAGCGAGCACCCGTGAGCAACTTCAGATTACCTCCACCGAACTCGTCCGCGGCCCTCTGTTCTGGCGCACGTGAGCTCCCGGGTGTGGGTGAGGAGAACGAGGGCGCCCTCCCTCGTGTGAGACGAACCCACGCGAACTGAGACGTCGCGGCCAACCTCCTCAAGGCCTCCGGACACCTCGGGCTTCGGCGGAGGCGGGTGGCCATCCAGCCCTCGTGAGAGGCCGGCTCGCCGAGCGAATCTCTACGCGGCCCGCGCTGCCGCGTTGTCGACCAGCGCGGCGACCTCCGCGAACTCGATGCGCGCCGCGACGCCGTAGAGGCCCTTGATGCGCTCGGCAAGCTTTGGTGTGAAGAATGCTCGCGCCGCCTCTTCGGACTCCCAGAGATAGACGTTCCTCGCGCTCCGGTTCTCGTCATCGACGGTGAACGCCTTCTGCCGGAGGCCAGGCATCCCGGCAAATGTCCCCTTCGCATTCTCGGCGATCCCGAGGATGCGCTTGCGGTCGAAGTCCTCGTGGTACTCGAACGTCACGAACACGGCAATCATGGCCACCTCCTCGTCCAACAAGTACGCCGTTCCTGCGCCTCATGCTCCGCTTCAGCGGCTGTGCTTGTGGGAGTTGCCTCTGTCTGGACCGGTGGCTGCCCGGGCTGTGATCGATCGCAAGCGTCCCCAACTGATTCCCCCTCGTGATTCCCGTCGAGGAACGCTGAGTCTGCAGCCGGCCACTCCTCACGCCGCGACGAACGTCTCATAGAGCTTCAGCCCCCGCGCGGCCCGCTGATCCCTCCTCCGCAGCGGGTAGTCCGCACTCATCGCCGGCATCATTCCGTAGGCGACCGGAGCCAGCCCCTCGTCCGGAGGAGTAGCAATGGTCGCAGCGGGCGAGCGCCTTGATGGCGTTCGGGTGCGGACGGTAGGCCTCCACCAGCCTCGGCGAGGCGTCGCCCGTGGCGAGGCTGGTCAGGGGGCCGGGTACGGCGGAAACTGTGAGTTCCCGAGCCCGATGCCTCCGTATCGCTCGGGGACAATTGGCTCCCAAGCGAGGTCCGGGCCCATCAAAGCCGTGTGCTTCCCTTGTGCCGTAGAGGGTCGGACGGGCGGCCTATCCGACGGGATGGGGCTGGACCAACCCGACGGAATCTGGACCATCCGCTCTTACTCCTCTGGGTCAGGCAAGACTGTGGCTCCGGGGGAGGCCGCGGATCTTGCATGGCGCTCGTCAAGCGTAGTCCCAGTTGAGACCTCGCTTCTTCCGCGTCGGCAGCGTGTAACGCGGTGGTTCTTGCATTCCTGTGGGCCCAGGCGTCCTGTGCATGCTGGGGACGCCAGACGTGGGGGTTCCACATGAAAGCAGGGAGGCTGGTCCGAGCTGTGCTGTCTCTCGTAGTCCTGGTTTGCGCCGCAGTCCCTGGTACAGCCGCTGCCGTCCAACCCATCACGACGGACGACTACGACCCGTACGCGTTCACATACAGCTGCGACGGCTTCGACGTCTCGATCGACGGGCTGAACACGGGCAAGCACACAGTCTACTTCGACAACGACGGGAACCCGGTGCGCAACGTGGGTCACCACACGATCACGGAGACGCACACGAACCTGCTCACCGGCCGCGTGGTGGAGTTCCGCGGCCACTACGCCTCCACGTACGTCTACGCCGAGGACACGCAGACGATCACGGGCGTATTCCTGATCGCCAACGAGCAGCACGACGGGACGTTGCTCCAGGAGACGGGTCTCGTCGAGTTCGACCACACGACCGGGCAGATCAGGTCGGCCGGGAGGCACGACATCCTCGACCTTGCGTACGACCCGTTCTGCGCGGCACTCGCCGACTAGTGTCGAGACGGAGCGGCCCTCGCTGCCCCGCTAGAGTGCAAGCTCCCCGCCCTCGCCCGCTGCCGTCTCCCATTTCTAGGGCGCGTTCGAGCAGTTCTACGCGGCGGGTGAGCTGCTCGAGCCGGTGGGTGAACTGTGGGAGGTCGAAGGGAATCCGACCCGGATACACGAAAAGTTTGTATCAATGCCTGGCTTGCTACACCGCCTCGCACACGGGCTTTGCACGCCCGGTTGAGCGCCGGGTTAGGCCGGGTGCGTTAGCTAACGAATCAGCAGGTCCAACTGGCCGACATCCAGACCAGCCTCGCGATAGTACTTCCGAGTCAGCTCAAGCGCGCTGAACCCGTCCTCGAAAGCAGCAAAGGCGCCATTCACCCCCTTGTCCAGATAGACGAGGCCGCCCTCGACCATGAAGAGGATCAGCGCTGGTTCTGGTGAATCGTCGGTGATGACCAGCGTGTGAGCTTCGCCAGCCGGTTCGTAGATGAAGGTTCCTGGCTTTGCGGTCCATTCATGCTCCAAGTACCGCCAGTGGCCACGCATCGTATACCCACGAACGATGCCAACGTGGTAGTGGACGCCGAGCTTGGCGCCGGGCAAACCCTTCAGAACAACGCTGAACCCTCCAGTCGTGGCGTTAAAACAGCAAGGCTGGATCCAGACCCCCTCCGCATACGGAACCCAGGGCCCGTCATCATCCAAATTGGTGTTGACGATAAAGTGCCCGCGGTTTCTTCGACTCGGATCGAGTCCGTCGGTTACGTTGTTGAACGCAGCAATAGGCATTTGTGTTCCTCGGCTTAACTCTACGAGTGAAAACTCATTTCCGCCGAGGGTAGAGTAGTCAAGGGCCCGTCGGCAGGCCAAGGCGAGTCTCGAACGTCGGACGGCACTCACCAGAGGCCGACCTGGGGCGGGGAGGTGGCCGGAGCGAGGGGAAGCGGCCTGGAGGGGAGCCGTAAGTGCTCGAGGATGGCCTGGGCCGTCGAGGAACGGAGGACGATCGCCACGACGCTGCGGTGCCCCCGCAGCGGGGGCAGGCGAGGGACGTCGGTCTGGAAGGTACGCCGGAGGGCGCTCTTCCGAGACCCGGTCGCGCGCGAGGGCGCCGGCCGCGAGGGCTTCGCGGTGCTCGACGCTGGACCCTGATCCGGGGGGGCGCCCGCTATCGCCGTCCGAACGCGCCGCTCACTCATCTGGGCGTAACCCCTCGGAACGGAATTGTGCGGTCTGCTCCGGAGTACGATCGCGCTGGGGAGGCTTCCTCGTCCGCATGGGAAGGGATCCAACCATCGCCGCGCCGCGGGGCATCTCCGGCCCGTTCGTCCCGCTCATCGCTGCGCAGGCAGCGCACTCGGTCGAGGAGTACCTGGGCAAGCTCTACGAGGTCTTCCCTCCAGCGCGCTTCGTCAGTGGCCTCGTCTCCAGCGATCTGCGGCGCGGCTTCGTCATCGCCAACGGCGTCCTGATCGCCCTCGGTCTCCTCTGCTTTCTCGGCCCGGTCCGCGGGAGCTGGCGTCCAGCACGGGCGATCGCCTGGGCTTGGGTCGGACTGGAGATCCTCAACGGGACCGGCCACCTGGGCTGGTCCCTGCTGGAGGGCCGCTACACGCCGGGCCTGGCCACCGCCCCTCTCCTCGTGCTCCTCGCGCTCCACCTCGCACGGCGGCTGGTGGTAACCGCTGGACCGACGAGCAGCCGCGGGAACCGGTAAATCACTTCGAAGGCGATTGAGGGAGGATTGAGGGAGTTGGCGCTCCCCCAGGCTGCAAGGTCGTCGACGACGACGCTGACGTGGTCCAATCTCTTGATCGTCATGTCTCTAGGTATAGCAGCGGCCGTGCGCGGCGCTCCGGGCCGACCGTTCTCGCGAGTTGGAGTGGTTAGCCGAGGAAACGCAGGGAGCGGTGGCGACACGGAAGCTTCACGCTTCCCGCTGTGCGCCAAGCGGAGGCGTCCATCTCTGCGGATGGGTCCGCCGTGCCCGGGAACTCCGGATGACCCAGGTTTTCCTGTCCGCGGAGATCTAAGCCGGCGAGGCTTCTACTCGGCACAGTTTGCCGTCCGGCGAGAGTCAAACTGGCGGGGGAATCACGACGAGCACAGCCGGACGAGCGGGGTAGAACGGACGGCGTGGAGCAATCTCGTTCTGGCTCGTTGCGATGTCTCCGGTTGAGGCCCGACCCGACGGCGAGCGAGCTTCCGGCGGCGCGATCTATGTCGGCACGTTGCGCTGAGCGTCGTCGCTACTGCCGGGTGCAGGCCACCTTCCAGTGGTCGTGTAGCACACCGCTGGTCCCGACCGGTTCCCAGGCGCCGACATCGTCGCTGGAACCGACGACCGTCCCCTGGCCCATGTGCCCGGAAAAGCCGGTCGTCGCGAGCATGCGGCGACG
The DNA here is from genome assembly GCA_003818285.1 of Myxococcaceae bacterium. Classification (GTDB taxonomy): domain Bacteria; phylum Myxococcota; class Myxococcia; order Myxococcales; family Myxococcaceae; genus RPRB01. Next base: position 3,777 of record RPRB01000095.1, on the reverse strand, counting down.
CGACCTGGCGCAGTCGTACTCGTAGTGGTTGCGCGCCGACAGGAACGGGTTCCCCTCGAACTCGTGGCGAGTTTTGAAGTCCCACAGGTCGGCCATCTTCGCCAGGGAACCCGACCTGCGGATGGTCGAGCGCGACACGTAGACATCCATGCCGCCGTTCGCGGCCGTCGTTCCCAGCAGCATCCATTGACTCGGCGCCGGGCCATCTGCGGCCGGGGCGGTGGTCATCGCCGTCGGCCTCGCTCCGTCGCTGCCGCCGACGCGCCTCAGCCCGCAGCCCACCACCGCGACGGTGGCGCGGTCCCGTCCGCTGAAATCGATGATCATGTGCGTGAACGTGATGCCGCCCTGCGGCAGCACGACGACGCGCGAGCCGCCGCCGCGGTACTCGGCGCGGTACATCGGGTGCTCGCGGCCGTCGCTACCAATCGCGACGAGCCCGGCGGGCCGGAACTCGATCGTGCCGTGGCCGAGCATGGAGTCGCACAGCCCACTCGTCATCCCGCCGATCAGTTCGGAGGCCAGCTTGGCGATCTCCGGCGAAACGCCGGCCGCGGAAGGCCGCCGGCCGGAACCGAGCGACTCCCAGCGGCCGAGCAGCGGGTTGTGATCGGGCGCGAGCGGCGGCCGCTGCTGCCAGCTTCGCCGGACGGCCTCGCCCTGCGCCGTGTTGGCCGCGGCACGCGACTGATTCTGGCGCAGCGCGTCGTTCCACTGCTGGTCGGCCTGCTGCTGGCTACCTTGCTGTTGTTGGACGGTCTCCTGGGCGCGCTGCTGCTCGGCCTCCTGGCGCAACGCGCCCGGGTCTCTGCCGAGTTGCTCGGTGGTCGGCGGGCGGCTTTGCGCCGCTGCAGTAAGCGCCCCGAGTCCCAACCCCCACGTCACGATGATCCTGCAGAAAAGTGTTGCCTTCATAGGCAACTCCTCGCGCAAAGCTCCGACTCCAGCTCCCTTTGCGCAGAAAGAGTCTCCCGGCCGTCATGCCACGAGCGCGGCCGGTCCCAGCCCGATGGTGAGAGGCTCTCGGACGGAGCCGGCGACTCGAACCGGAAAGGCGCCGCTCGAGCGGCAGTACGGTTGCCCGGCATCTTCTCAAAGGGGGCGGAGTGACCCAGGGCGCGCGGACCATCGTCCGTCGGATCACCCCCAGTTCCTGGACGAAGACGTGGAGGTGCTCTGCGACCGCTGCCACCGCGCTATCAGCAAGGGTTGGCTGCGCTGTCCGAGCTGCCAGTGAATCCGCCAAACTGGATCGGACCGCGGGGTGACGCGTAACCCTCCGACGCTCGGCACGCGCAGGCAAGACTCAGTCCGGACGGGCCAACCTTCAGCGCACCAGTATCGCCACCGCCTGCGCGCGGGTGCGAACGCCGAGCTGGGCGAGGATGTTGGCCACGTGTCGGTGCACGGTGTGCTCGCTGCGAGTGAGCACCTGCGCGATCTCCCGGTTCGACCGGCCCTGGGCGAGCAGCTCCAGGATCTGCCGCTGGCGCGAGGTGAGGGTGGACATCACCGGAGGCTTGCGTGGCGGTTTCGGCATGCGCCGGCCCGGTCGCCGCGGCAGCGAGGGGAGCCGCTCGAGGAACCGGTGCACCTCCCCGAGCAGCGCCGCCGAATCGCCTACGAACGGCCAGTGATCGGCGCCGGGCAGCTCCACGAACTGCGCGCCGGTGATGTGGCGGGCGATGAAACGGCCTTCGTCGATCTTCGCGTCGCGGTCAGCGGTGCGGTGCAGCACCAGCGCCGGCGCAGCCACGTGCGCGAGCGCGGCCCGGGAATCGACGTCGGTGTTGTAGCGGAGCAGCGCCGCGGCGGCGCCGGGGCTCGCGCTCTGGCGCAGGTAGGAGGCGAAGCGCATGACGAAGCGGTGATCGTTCGCGCGCGACGGCGTCAGCGTGTCGAGCTCCATCGGGCCGCCCCACGAGCGCTGCACCAGCTCCATCAGCCTCGCGCTCGCCTTGTCGGACGGCGCCCAGGGGTAGTCGGGCGTGCGGCGGCGGCAGGCGAAGCCGCCGTAGGCCACGAGGCCCAGCGTGCGCTCGGGATACGTGGCAGCGAAGAGGATCGCCAGCGATACGCCCTCCGACGCTCCGAACACGACCGCGCGGCGCACCGCCGCGGCGTCCAGCACCGCGCGCACGTCGTCCATTCGTTCCTCGATCGTCGAGGCGCGCGGCATCGGATCGGACAGCCCGGTGCCGCGCTTGTCGAAGACCAGCAGCCGGCAGCGCTCCGCCAGCGTGCGGAGGAACGAGGCCACCTCGGGAAAGCGCCAGTTCGCTTCGACGTGCGAGACCCAGCCGGGGATGAAGATCAGGTCGAGCCGACCATCACCCAGCGACTGCCAGGCGATGTGCACCTCGCCGCTGCGCGCGTAGCGGGTCACGGGGAGCGCCATCCCGTGGAAACGTAGCCCATCCAGCCGCCGGAGGAGGAGCTGTCGTCAGGAGCATGCCGCGTCAGCCGATGGTGACCACGACCTTACCGCTGGCCTTGCGGTCCGCGAGCTGCCGAATCGCTTCGCCACCGCGCGCCAGCGGAAAGCTGCCACTGATCACCGGCTTCAATCGGCCAGCGTCCACGAGCGCGAGGAGCTCCGCCATGTCCTGCCGGAAGTTCTCGGGTTCGCGCGCGGCGTACGCGCCCCAGAAGACGCCAATCACCGCGCAGCTCTTGAGCAAGGTCAGGTTCAGTGGGAGCTGGGGGATGGAACCGCTGGCAAACCCCACCACCAGCAGCCGCCCACCCCAGGCCAAGGCACGCACCGCTTCCTCCGACTGGGTCCCTCCGACGGGGTCATAGACCACATCGACCCCGTCGCCGTTCGTGGCGGCCCTAAGCGCATCCTTCAACTCTTGCGTGGAGGTATTGATCAAGATGTCGGCACCTTGGGCTTTGCACACTGCGAGCTTGGCGTCAGTGCTGGCGCACGCGATGACCTTGGCGCCCATGGCCTTCCCGAGCTGCACCGCCGCGAGACCAACGCCGCCGGCGGCCCCGAGCACCGCGAGCGTCTCTCCCGCGCGGAGTCCCCCCCTTTGCTTCAAGGCGTAGTAGGAGGTCGCGTAGGTCATCAGGAAGCCACCCGCCTCCCGGTCCGAGAGCTTGGGACTTGCCAGCTTGATGACTTGAGACGCGGGTAGGCAGACCTCTTCGGCCAGCATTCCGAACGCGTTGCAGGCGATGACGCGATCGCCGATGGCCAGGCCCTCGACGTCTTCGCCGAGCTCCACGACTCGGGCCACGGCCTCGCCCCCCGGCGCGAAGGGCAGGTCGGGTTTGAACTGATACTTGCCTTCGATGATCAGCGTGTCGGGGAAGTTGATCCCCGCCACCAGCACCTTGAGCTTGACCTCGCCGGCGGACAGCTTGGGCGACGGAAGCCCCTCGGTGAGGACGAGAGACTCGGGCGGACCGAGCCGGGTGCAGAGCAGCGCCTTCATGACGGACTCCTTGGCACGCGATCGAGAACGATCATGGAAACCTCAGCGTCGGTACTCGCGGGCGATCGAGGCGAAGGCCTCGTCCACCGCCCGGGCGACGTCCACGTCGAGGCCCTCGCCGGCGGTCGCACGGATCCCCACCACCAGGTTGACCAGGCGCTCGAGCAACGAGGCCCTTCGGCGAGCGTGGGTGTCCCTCACGGGGCCCACCAGCACCTTGAGGTTGACCTCGCCGACGGACGGCTTGGGCGACGGAAGCCCCTCGGTGAGGACGAGAGACTCGGGCGGACCGAGCCGGGTGCAGAGCAGCGCCTTCATGACGGACTCCTTGGCA
>RPRB01000094.1 GCA_003818285.1 Myxococcaceae bacterium | reverse complement strand
TGGAAGCAGGGGAAGTTGTAGAACTCGCTCTTCGCGAAGGCCTGGTTGAAGTTCCCGATGTAGTCGACCAGGAACTTCTTCGCCCCGTCGATGTTCTCCGCGAACTTCCAGATCACGTACACGCTCATCACGTGCTCGAGGCCCATGCGCCGGACCGGGCCCTTCGCCGCCTTGGTCAGCCAGACCTTGTCGCTGATGGGCATCTTGTCGTTCTCGGCGGTGCGGGTGATGGAGATGGCGTTGAGGGCCACCGAGATCTTCCCCGCCAGCATCGCCCGGTTGTTGCTCGAAGCGTCCCAGGCGAGCACCTCGGGCGTCATGCACTCCTTGTAGAGCGCTGTGACGAACTTCACCGCCTCCACGGTGTTCTTCGAGTTCAGGATGAGCTTGCCCTTCTCGTCCTGCTCCGAGCCGCCGAAGGAGTAGAGCAGGGCGCGCATCGCCATGGCGGTGTCGATCTCGCTGGAGAGCCCGATGCCCACCGGGATGCCGGTCTTCTGCTTGATCTTCGCTCCGCCCACGCGGAGGTCGTCCCAGCTGTCGGGCTTCATCCCGATCTCGTCCCAGAGGTCCTTGCGGTAGTTGATGGGGTCCGGGGCGAAGCTGTCGGCGAAGCCGTGGTACTTCTTGGTGCGGGGGTTGAACGTGCTCTTGATCGCGAGGTCGATCGGCTTGCCGTACTTCTTCTCGCACTCCTCGTAGATCTCCTTGTGGTCGATGACGTCGTTCTCGTAGACCGGGCGCGGCCAGAGGAACCCGAAGAGGTCATGCCCCTTCTTCGCCGAGACCTCCGAGGCTGCGGTGGGGTTGAGCGCGGGGATGCCGACGTTGTCGACGGTCACCTCGGTGTCGTTCTTCTCGCCCCACTGCTTGATGTACTCGCCGTTGAACCACTTGTCGTAGCCGGGGACGAAGTGGTTCCACTGCAGGATCTTCAGCTTCTTCTTCGCGCCCTGAGCGAAGACCTGCCGGTGCATCCCGAGCGCGGTCCCCACCGTGGCGGCTCCCGTGATCTGGAGAAGCTTTCGTCTGGAGATTCCCATGTGCTGGCTCCTTCACAGGGACCGGCGGGCTCGTCGGTCTCGTGGCTTGTGAACGGGCGCCAGACTACCGACCGCAGACGCGACGCGGTGCGACATAAATGCTTGCGATCCCATCAAATGTTCGACGGAGCCGACGGAGGCCTGGGGCCGAGCAGCCGGACCAGGAACGCCCCTCCACGAGACCCACGACCGCACCGGCCCCACGGCAAGCGCGGCCGCGGACCGGACGACCGACGGCGGACTCACCCCGTGCAGGGCGAGGTTGCGCACGGCCAGGAAAGCCAGCGGCATGCCCAGGCCCCATGCGATGGCGCGAATTCGCCACCATCCGTCGCGCCAGGAGCCTGGCCGGTCGGGGGCGTTCCGCCACGAGCGGATCGGACGTGCCCTCAGGATGACAGGACTGGCCGTGTGCGAGTGTTGGCCGGGCTGCAACGCCGGGCGGGCTCGGGCATCCGAGGTGGCCAATGATCCAGGAAGGACAGCCAGCCCCGAACTTCACGCTGAAGGATGCCGCGGGGACGCCGTGGACGCTCGACGGCCTCCGGGCCGGTGGGCCGGTGGTCCTGTTCTTCTATCCGCGCGACGAGTCGCCCATCTGTACCCGCGAGGTCTGCGCCTTCCGTGACGCGCACCAAGACTTCGCCGAGACCGGTGCGGCGGTGGTGGGCATCAGCTCCGACGACGAGGCAGCGCACGAGGCCTTCGCCCGCAAGCAGCGCCTGAACTACGTGCTCCTGAGCGACCCGGGCGGGAAGGTGCGCCGGGCATACGGCATCCCGAAGACCCTGGGCGTCCTGGACGGTCGGGCGACGTTCGTCATCGACCGCTCGGGCGTGGTGCGCATGGCCTACTCGGCGCAGCTGGTCGCCGAGGGTCACACCCGGCGAGCGCTGGAGACCGTCCGCGCGATCCGCGGAGAGCCGGCGACCCCTCCCGCGGCGCGCTGACGCGCCGACCGCGGCGAGCCGGATCATCGGTTGCTCCCCCCTGCGGCCTCGCGGGCCGCGCTCAGATCTCCGGCGACGCCGGCCTGGGGCTGAGGTGTCCGCCCCCGCTCGTTTCCTCGGCAAGCTCCGCCTCGCGGGCGGCTGCCTCCGCCCGGTGGTCGCGGGCGATGAGCAGGTAGATGACCGGCACGAAGAAGAGGGTGAAGAAGGTCCCCACCGCCATCCCGGTGACCAGGGTCCGGCCGATGCTGTTCCGGGCCGCCGCTCCGGGACCGCTCACGTAGGTGAGCGGGAAGTGGCCGGCGATGGTCGCGATGCTGGTCATGAGGATCGGCCGGAGCCGGGTCAGAGATGCTTCCTTGACCGCCTCGGCCTTCGTCTTCCCCGCCTCCTGGAGCTTGTTGGCGAACTCGACGATGAGGATTCCGTTCTTCGAAACGAGCCCCACCAGCGTCACCAGCCCCACCTGTGAGTAGATGTTGAAGGTGGTGCTGAAGGGGTCGGTGAAGAAGGGGATCTGCGAGTTCGGCATCTTGAGGAACGAGGGGATCATCGCCCCGAACAGCGCGAGTGGAACCGACCCGAGGAGGATGATGAACGGATCGCGGAAGCTGTTGAACTGGGCGGCGAGCACCAGGAAGATCAGCACCACCGCCAGAGCGAACGCCGGGAGGAACTTGTTCCCCTCCACCCGGAGCTGCCGCGACTCGCCGGTGTAGTCGATCTTGTAGCCCTGGGGCAGGATCTTCTTCGCCTCGCCCTCGAGGAACTTGAGTCCCTCGTCCACCGACTGGGCCACGCCGCTGATCTTCACCGCGTTGAGCTGCTGGAAGCGATTCAGCGAGCGCGGGACCACGGTGTCCTTGACCGAGGCGATCGACGAGAGCTTGACCAGCTGTCCGTTGGCCCCGGTCACGTACACGTCGGCCAGCTGCTCGGGGTTCAGCCGCTCGGTGCGGAGCAGCTGGGGAATGACCTTGTAGCTCCGGCCGGAGATGCTGAACCGGTTGACGAAGTTTCCTCCGGCGGCCGCGCCCAGGTCCTGGCCGACCTGCTGGAGATTGAGGTTCAGCTGGGCGACCTTCTCCCGGTCGATGGTGATCTCCGATTGCGGCTGGTCGACCTTCACGTCGATGGGAGGAGGGAACCAGAACTTGCCGCTCGCCGCCGCCTTTTCTTGAAGCTGCTTGGCAAACTCGAGGATCTGCCCCTCCTCGGCGGTGGAGGCGATGACGAACTCCACGGGGAACGTACCGCCTCCGGGAAGCGCCGGAGGCAGCACGGCGAAGGCCTCTATCCCGGGGATGGCCGAGATCCGCTGCTGGATCTCGGGAAGCACCTTGGCAGTCGTCCGCTTTCGCTGGTCCCACGGCTTGAGCCCCACGCCCCAGAAGCCGCCGCCGGGATTCGTGAGCTGGAAGGTGAACTTCGACTCAGGGACCTGGATCACCGTGTCGTGCACCGCCTTGGTGGAGACGGACACCTGGTCCAGCGTCGAGTTGGAGGGGGTGTTGATGATGCCGAAGAGGAAGCCCTGGTCCTCGTTTGGAGCGAGCTCCTTCACCGCCATGTTGAACATCAGGACGGTGAGCAGGGTGAGCACGCCCCAGGCGGTGTAGACGATCGCCTTGCTGGCGAGCACCACCTCGAGCCAGCGGCCGTAGGTCTGGCGGATGCGGTCGAAGCCGCGGTTGATGACCCCGGCGAAGCCCTCGTGCTCGCCGCCGGCGTGCAGCAAGTAGCGAGACATCACCGGGGAGAGGGTGAGCGCGACCACGCCGGAGATGGTCACCGCACCGGCCAGGGTCAGCGCGAACTCGCGGAAGAGCGAGCCGGTGAGACCGCCCTGGAAGGCGATCGGCACGTAGACCGCCGCCAGGGTGATGGTCATGGCGATGATCGGCCCGACCAGCTCCCGGGCGCCGACCAGCGCCGCCTGGAGCGGCGTCTTCCCTTCGGAGAGATGTCGCTCGACGTTCTCCACCACCACGATGGCGTCGTCGACCACCAGACCGACGGAGAGGACGATGGCCAGCAGGGTGAGGAGGTTCAGGGTGAACCCGAAGACCTGCATCAGGAACACCGCGCCGATGAGCGAGACCGGGATGGCCACCACCGGCACCAGCACCGATCGGAACGAACCCAGGAAGAGGAAGATGACGACGACCACGATGAGCAGCGTGTCCCGCAGGGTGCGGACCACGTCGTCGATCGCGCTCTGGATGTACTCGGTCGCGTCGTACGCCATGGTGGCGGTGAGCTGCGCAGGGAGCTCCTTCTGGATCGCCGCCAGCTCCACCCGGATCTTCTTGATCACGTCGAGGGAGTTGGCGTTGGGGAGCGACCAGATGCCGATGAAGACCGCGGTTTCCCCGGTGAAGGCCACCGCGGTGTCGTAGTCCTCGGCGCCGAGCACCACGTCCGCCACATCGGACAGGCGGACCACCGCCCCGCCGCTCTGACGGATGATGAGCCTCTTGAACTCGTCCACCGAACGGAGGTCGGTGTTGGTGGTGAGGTTCACCTGGACCAGCGCGCCCTTGGTGGTGCCCACCGCGGCCAGGTAGTTGTTCGCCGCCAGCGCCTGGCGGACCTGCGCCGGGCTGACGTTCAGCGAGGCCATCCGGTCCGGCTTGAGCCAGATCCGCATCGCGAAGGTCCGGGCCCCGAGGATGTCCGCCTTCTGCACGCCCTCCACCGCGGTGAGCCGCGGCTGGACGATCCGCACCAGGTAGTCGGTGATCTCGTTCTGGCGGAGGAACTTGGAGGAGAAGCTGAGATAGGCGGAGGCGATCGTGCTATCGGCGTTCTCGATGTTGATGACCGGAACCTGCGCCTCGGGCGGAAGGTCATTGCGGACCTGATCAACCTTGGAGCTGATCTCCGCCAGCGCCTTGATCGAGTCGTAGTTCAGCCGGAGCCGGGCGTTGATCGTCGACAGGCCCTGGGCGCTGGTCGATTCGACGTAGTCGATCCCGTCCGCCGAGGCGATCACCCGCTCCAGGGGGGTGGTGATGAAGCCCCGGACCAGGTCGGCGCTGGCTCCGACGTAGACCGTGGTCACGGTGATGGTCGCGTTCTCGCTCCGCGGGTACTGGCGGACGTTCAGCGTCCGGATCGCCTGAACCCCGGCGATGATGATGACGAGGTTGACGACGATGGCGATCACCGGCCGCCGGATGAAGAGGTCGGTGAAGCTCGAGCTGGACTGGGAAGGAGACTCGCTGCTCATGGGACGTTCCTGCTCTGGACTCAGCGATCGACGGGCGCGGGGACGAACTGGTTGGGAGGTGCGAGGGCGTTGTTGACCATCACCGTCTGCCCGTTGCGGAGCTTGAAGGCGCCGTTGCTGACCACGGTCTCGCCGCCGTTCAGTCCGGAGAGAGCCTGCACGTAGTCACCGCGCCGCGCCCCCAGGCGGACGAACTGCTGCCGGGCGACCAGCTCGGGCCCGTGCTCGCCGTTCTTCGCCTCGCCGTTCTTCTTCGCCGCTGGAGGCGGCGCCTTGGCCTCGGCGGCCTTGGCCTCGGCGGGCTTTCCGTCGGCGCCCTTGGGCGGCTCGTCCTTCTTCTCCTCCACCAGGAAGACCGAGTCGCCGTAGGGGGCGTAGATCACGCTCGTCGCCGGGACCACCAGGGTGTCGGTGGCCTTGCCCGCCTCGACCTCGACGTTGGCGAACATCCCGGGGTTGAGCCGGCCGTCCGGATTCTCCACCGTGGCCCGCATCCGCACGTTCCGTGTCGCCGGATCGACCTCGGGGTTGATGGTGGTGATGGTCCCCTCCCAGCTGGCCTCGGGGAAGACGTCGACCTTGACCATGACCTTCTGGCCCAGCTTCACGTCCGCCAGCGTCTGCTGCGGAAGCTGGAACTCGGCGTAGATCGGGCTCACCGTCTGCAGCGAGACGATGGGCGTCCCCGGCGAGACCACCTGGCCGAGCTCCACGGCACGGATGCCCGCCCGGCCGTCGAACGGCGCGCGGATGACCTTCTTGTTGATGATCGCCTGGAGGTTGACCACCGTCGCCTGGGTCTGCTTGTCGCGGGCCTGGGCGGCCTCGAGGTCGGCCTGGGTGTTGACCTCCTGGCGACGGAGGCCCTCGTTGCGCTCGAGCGTCTGCTTGGCCAGGGCCATGTCGGCCTGCGCGCTCTGCAGCTGCGCCTGCTCGGCGGAGGTGTCGAGCCGGACGATCACCTGGCCCTTCTTCACCAGCGAGCCGTTCTCGAAGCCGATGTCCCGGACGGTGCCGGTCACCTCGGCGCTGAGCGTCGTCCCGCGCAGGGCGATGAGCGTTCCCACCGCAGGCTGCAGGGGCTGCCACTCGATCCGCTGCACCTTCGTGGTGGTGACCGCCACGGGCGGGGGAACCATGTGCTTCCCCGCCTGGATCATGGTGAAGATCTGGAAGAACTTCGTCCCGGCCAGGAAGACCACGATCGCGAGAAGGCCACCGCCGGCGATCAGCCAGCGCTTGCGATTGGAGCGGCGGGTGACCTTCACGCCGGAGCCGGTGTCGAAGCTCCGTTCGTCACGGGTGGTGGTCGAAGCAGGCTGGAACATGGAACGTTCGATCCTCGCCAGTGGGGGAGCGCCCCTGCGTAACGAACGGGGGGCGCGGTGAATTACCCGGAACCGTCCCGGAAGGCTCGGGAAAGTGCGGGGCCGTTCCATGAAGTTCCGTGAACGAGCGGGCGCCCTCCCAACCCCAGCGGTTGCGAGGAGTTACCGCCGATGACAACCGCGGCGAGCTATCCGCCCGGACGGTCCGTGGGAGCGGGGGCCACAGCTGGCTGCGTCGTCGCCGGGGGGACTGTGCTCCCGGCGGCCTGGACGACCCTTGGGGCCTTCTCCGCGGCCATGCGCTGGCTCAGGGTGGCGTCCAGCTCGCGCCCGAAGGCGGCCACGGCGGCATCGGTCGAGGCCATCACCTTGCGCACCGCGGGCCAGAGCGGATGGTCGGCGTCCTGCTGCTGGGCCATGCCCTGGGCGAGGAGTCCGAGGGCCGCGTCCCGGTCGGCGGCGGACGCTCCCCGGAGCGAGATCAGCAGCTCGTCGGGGGCGGTCCGGGCCACGTCCGCGAGGGCCCCGGAGACGGTGCGCTGCGCGGCGGCATCCCCGGCCGAGGCGCGGGCCAGCTCCACCAGGCGCGCGAGGGCCTCACCGTTGCCCTCCGCGCCCAGCGAGGTGAGGCTCCCCACGCAGGGGAGCTCCACCTTGAGCTCGCGGGCGAGTCGCCGGAGCCGGCCGTACACCTCGTCGGACGCGGTGAAGCTATCGAGGAGGGCGCGGGTGCCGAGGTAGTCGCGCGGGTCGCTCTCGTAGATGGAGTCGGCCAGCACCGCCCGGACCGCCGGGTCGTGCTCCGTCCGCCAGGCGGTCCGGAGGAAGGGAAGGTTCCGCTGGTCGGCCTTCTGAGCCACGGCGAGGTACGTCCGGATGCGCGCCTTGGCCTCCTCGTTCGAGCTGGGGGAGACGCTCGAGGGCTGCATGAGGCTCGCCACCGCGCGGTCGGGGCCGCCGGGCGCACCCACCGCGGCGACCGCCGCGCCGATGGCGTCGATGCCCTGGATCACCGGTGCGGCTCGGCCAGGATGGTCGTTGACGATGACGCTGAACGCGAAGCGCTCGCCGCCGACCGACTGGACGTACCCGCTGAGCGCGGAGACGTTCTCCAGGGTCCCGGTCTTGGCACGGAGGCGGCCCACCGCCTCGCTGCCCTCGAAGCGGTAGCGCAGGGTCCCGTCCTTGCCTGCGATGCCGACGCTGGAGAGGAACTCGGGGGCGAGGGGAAAGCGGTCCCACATCACCTTGAGCAGCTGTGCAAGCTGCCGCGGGGTGAAGCGGTTGGTGTCGTTCAGGCCCGAGCCGTTGCGGAGGATGTATGAGCCGCGCGGGATGCCCGCCTCGCGATCGAGGAACTCCTCGGCGACGGCGACGCCGTTCGCCGTGCTGCCCGGCGGGCCCTTGACCTCGGCGCCCAGCGTTTTGAGCAATTGCTCGGCGACGAAGTTGCTGGAGTGCTTGTTCATCCGCTTGAGGACCAGATCGAAGGTCTCGCTCTGGGCCGCGTAGAGGAGGCGCGCGCGCTCGGGGACGACCCCGAGCCTGGGCTTCCCGCGGACACGGATGCCGTGCATCTCCAGGACCTTCCTGAAGGTGTACCCGAAGTACATCGGCGGGTTGTCGATGCGCTTCCAGACCGCCCACTCGCCGGAGACGGGAACGGTGCCGCGCACGGTGATCCGCTGGGCACTGCCGGTCCACTGGGACGAGACCGACGCCCGGCGCGCCCGGCTGGAGGCACCCGCGGCCTGGTTGACGACCTCGAAGTACTCCGAGGGGGGCTCGAGCTCCACCACCGCGCGCCCGCCTGGCGACGAGGCGCGGAGGTACACCCCCACCGCGTTGGCGTTGAGGCTGAGGGCGCCGGTGGGGGCGGCGTAGGCCCGGTCCGAGATCTCCTGCTCGAAGCCGGGAGCGAGGCGTTCGGCGTCGAACCAGGTGTCGTCGAGGACGAGCTCGCCCACCTCCCGGAGCCCGAGGTGCGAGAGCTCCGAGGCCATGGCGTGGAGGCGCTCGGTGGTGATGCTGGGGTCCCCCTTGCCGCGGACCCAGAGTGTCTTGACCCGCTCGCTGGGGCCGGGCTCGACGAGGAACTCGGTGTCGAACCGGTACTCTGGCCCGAGCCGGGCCAGGGCGGCGGCCGCCGTGACCAGCTTCACGTTCGACGCCGGGTTCATCAGGGCGTCGGCGTCCTTGCTGAACACCACGCTGCCGTCGTCGAGGCTGACGAGCTGGAGTCCGAGCCGGGCTTCGCGGAAGGGGGCGCGCTGCGCGAGGTCGAGGAGCGTCTTCTTCAGGGCCTCGCGGTCCGCGGCCTTCGATGGTGCGGCCCGAGTTGGACCGGCGACCAGGCAGGTGCAGAGGAGCGCGGCAGCTAGACAGGGACGACGGGAAGACAAACGGGCTGCACTCCGGGGCAATCGGCCGATGGTTGGATCTTCCCCCGCGCCGTTTTGTTACCGCAAGGTGGGGCGAGCGCTCACGCTGTGTCCCTTTCCACGGGCGAGCGGGCACGGCGAATCGGGGTGCACCGGATCGGACAGTCGTGGCCGACGGCTCCCGGGATCGGGGCAGCGGTTGCCCCGAATGGGGGGCCGGGGCCCCTGAACCGTGGTGCCGAGGCCGCGGATCCGGGTCCACAGACTAGGACCGGGGCACAAGGGTCCCGCGGGACAACCCCGGCCCACGTCCCCCACGATCAGCGTGGTCGACCGTCCGGATCGGCAAGCCACTGCGCGCGGCGCAGGGCCGGCTCAGGCTGGTTCGGTCGCGGGGGCCGGCACGGCGCGGGTCGTTCGAGCCGGAAGGAACCGGAGCACCAGCATCCCCGAGAGGCCCGAAGCCAGCGAGCCCAGCAACACTCCGAGGCGCGCCTCCTTCAGCAGCGCGGGGTCGCCGCCGAACGCCAGGTTGGCGATGAACAGCGCGACGGTGAAGCCGATGCCGGCCACCATCGCCACCCCGTAGACCCGGCTCCAGGGCGCACCTCCCGGCACGTCAGCCACGCCCAGCTTCACCGCGGCCCAGGTGAAGGCGAAGATCCCCAGCTGCTTTCCGACGAAGAGCCCCAGCGCCACGCCGAGGAACACCGGCCCGGTCAGCTCCGCGGCGGTCATCCCCGCCACCGACACGCCCGAGTTTGCCAGCGCGAACAGGGGCATGATGACGAAGGCCACCCAGGGGTGGAGCGCGTGCTCGAACCGCTGCAGCGGCGGCACCGCCTCGCGGACCTCGTCACGCAGGTAGAGCAGGTCGCTGGTGTCGAGCGTCTCGCTCACCTCGAGGGTCAGCTCCGAGTGCCTCCGCACCTCCCTCAGCACCTGCCGCGCCGGCCGCCGGCTCACCGCCGGGATGAGGAGCCCGAGGATCACCCCGGCCAACGTCCCGTGGATGCCCGCGTGGTGGAGCGCGATCCACATCCCCACCCCGCCCGCCGCGTAGACCAGCCAGCTCTCCACGCCCAGCCGGGCCACCGCCCAGACCACCACCACGAGCGCCAGCACCCAGGCCAGCGAGTCCACATGCAGCCCGCCCCCGTAGAAGAGGGCGATGACCAGGATGCCCGCGATGTCGTCGAAGATCGCCAGCGCGGTCAGAAACACCAGCAGCGGCCGCGGCACGCGCCTCCCGAGGAGGATGATGCACCCGATGGAGAAGGCGATGTCCGTCGCCATCGGGATCGCCCAGCCGGCCTCTCCCGGTGTGCCCCGATTCAGGGCGAAGAAGATGCTCGCCGGGAGGAGCACGCCCCCCGCGGCGGCGATTCCCGGCAGCAGCGCCTGGCGAAGCTTGCGAAGCTCTCCCTCGACGAGCTCACGCTTGATCTCCATCCCGACGACGAAGAAGAAGATCGTCATCAGCCCGTCGTCGATCACCTGACGCAGGCTGGCCTCGAACCCCGCCGGTCCGAACCTCAGCTCGACCGGCGTCGTCCACAGCCGCTCGAATCCCTCGCGCCAGGGCGAGTTGGCGAGCACGAACGCCACGAGCGCTGCCCCGAACAGCGCGATTCCCCCGGCCGCCTCCAGGCGGGTGAACGCGCGGATCGGGTCGACGATCGTCCGGAACAGCGGCGGCGGCGGTCGGTGCGCGGGTTCGGCCATGGCGGCGGGCAAGATAATTGCGCCCGCGCCTCTCGGAGCACATTCGGGATGGCTGCGAGCGAGGCGTCGGGAAATCAACCGCGCGCGGGGACCTCACGGTTGGTCACCGCGTGGCGTGGACCTCGGAGGCGGCAACGACGCGCGGTCGATCGGGCTGCGCCGGGTGACGCGAGTCACGTGTGCCCGACCGTCACACCGAGCGGGCGCGGGGCTCTGTGACGGGCGCTGGCCCGCGCCGCCGACGGGCGCGCCCCTCTCGGCGCGTGCGGTGTAGCCCGGTGCCTGGCCGCCAGAGCCACGGCCCTGCGCTCGGGCCGGCTCCGGTCCGGGTCACCACCCGACGAGCGTGCCCGTCCCGAGCCGCAGGCGTTCGTGACCGCGGTCGACAGCGGCCGCGGGCTCGCGCGGGCTCCGGTCCCGGCCGACGCGTCACCAGGCGACGAGCGCGCCCCTCTCAGCGCGTGCTGAGCGACTCGGCGTCGTCGCGGCGGTTCTTGGCGTGCGACTCGGCGTCGTGGCCCGTCGCCACCGGCTTCTCCTCGCCGTAGCTGATGGTCTCCACCCGCGACGTCGCCACTCCGAGGTTGGCCAGATACTTCCGGGCCACCTCCGCCCGCCGCTGCCCGAGGGCCAGGTTGTACTCGGTGGTCCCCAGCTCGTCGCAGTTCCCGGCGATGCGGATCCGGGCCGCCGGGTGCGCCTTCATCGCCGCCGCCAGCGCCTGCAGCTTCTGCTGGCTCTCGCTGGTCAGCTGCGCCTGGTTGAACTCGAAGTGGGCGATGGGTCCGGAGAGGATCCGCTGCAGCTCGGCCGTGTCGTCGGCCTTGCTCTGGTCGGGAGCCTCCGCCACCGGCGGCGCGGCCTCCGCGACCACCGGGGGGGCCGGCGGGGCCTCCGCCGCCTGCTGATGCGCACAGGCGACGAGCGCGAGTGGGGTCAACCAGAGGACACGGACCGCAGGACGCATGGGACCTCCTAGGGGCGAGCGCTCGACCGAACGCTCGACACCCGTACCGCAATCCCGGGGTGGGAGGCGAGGGGGTGATCCGTGGGCTCCCACGGCTGTCCGGCGGAGGACGATCCCACTCCCCGTGGGGTGAGGTAGGGTCCCCGGCCCCGGTGAGAGCCCTCCTCCAGCGCGTTCGCGAGGCCTCGGTCGTGGTCGAGGGCCGCACGGTGGGCGCCATCGGGCCCGGACTCCTGGTCCTCCTCGGGGTGGGCCGCGGCGATGGGGACGCCGACGCGGTGGCGCTGGCCGACCGCATCGCTGGCCTGCGCATCTTCGAGGATCAGGCGGGGAAGATGAACCTCTCCCTCCTCGACACCCACCGGGCGGCGCTGGTGGTGAGCCAGTTCACCCTCTACGCCGACACCCGGAAGGGCCGGCGCCCGAGCTTCATCGACGCGGCCCCGCCCGACGAGGCCCGCCGGCTCTACGCACGTTCCTGCGAGGCCCTCCGGGCCCTCGGGGTGCGCGTGGAGGAGGGCGTCTTCGCCGCGGAGATGCAGGTCGCGCTGGTGAACGATGGGCCGGTCACCATCCTGCTGGAGCAGTCTCCCCAGGCTCCGACGCGCTGATCGGGCCGCCCTCGCGGGTCACGAGCGAGGTGAGCCCGTGCCCGGCCGCTGCCGCGTTCCGGATGAGCCTGCTGATCTCCCCCACCTCGCGGACCCAGGCGCCCGCGGTGGGTCCGAGCCCGCTGAAGGCCACGCTCAGGGTCGGCGCCTCGGGCAGCTCACCGCTCCAGTACGCGAGCAGCTCGGTCGACTCGCGCAGGCTGACCGGCCCCAGCCGGGTGCGCTCGCGCCCGAGGAGATTTCGCAGCTGCTCGTCCAGCCGCCGCTCCCACGCCTTCACGGCGTGCGACGGGCGATAGCTCCAGTCGGCGATGGCCAGGTTCTCCGCCGGGGCATAGGTGCTCCGGCCCACCGTCACCAGCACCTGGTCCGGCGGGAAGGGGGGGAATGGGTCCCAGATGCCCGCCACCAGCGCCACCGGGCCGCTCCGGATGACCCTCCCCAGCCACTCCTCCCGGAAGCGCTCCGCGGCCGCCGCGTCACCGTAGGGATAGCTCGGGTCCTGGAGCATCAGCGCCACGTGCAGCCCGAGCTCGTAGTCCGCGGCGTATCCGGGGTGCTCCCGGGCGACGTGCCAGCCGTCACGCCGGCGCTCCCACTCGGAGAAGAGCAGGATGTGGACCAGCTCCAGCCACTCGTCGTCCACGAGACCGAAGAAGCTCCCCCCGACGGTCCGGTCCAGGACGCGCCCGAGCAGCCAGGACACCCGCTCGTCGGCGATCCACTCCAGCAGCTTGCCCAGGCCGCTCGTGGCGTCCACCACGCCGACGGCGAGCGCCGGGAAGGCCACCTCCTCGAGGAACACGTCGTGGACCGGTCGGATGACCAGGTTCACGCGCGCGCGTCTTCCTCGGCGATCAGCGCGTAGACCCGGCCAGCGTCCGGCGCCTGGAGGATGGCTTCACGGAACTGCGGGTTGCGGAACAGTCTCGAGATGCGGGCCAGCGCCTTGAGGTGGATCCCGGCCGAGTTCTCGGGTGCCACCAGGGCGAAGAAGAGCTGGGTCGGCTTGCCGTCGATGGAGGAGAAGTCCACCCCGACCCGTGACACGCCGAAGGAGGCGTAGAGGCGCGGCAGGCCGGCGAGCTTCCCGTGCGGGATGGCGACCCCCTCGCCGATCCCGGTGGTGTTGAGCTTCTCGCGCTCGGCGAGCACCTCCAGCACCCGTCCACCGTTCAGCCCCGGATAGGCGCCGGCGAGCGCGTCCGCGAGCTCGCGAAGGATGTCCAGCTTCGTCTGCCCTCGGAGCTCGGGGATCACCGCCTGGGGGCTGAGGAACTCGGTGATCTTCATGGGCACGAACGCTCGCCCGGCGGAAGACTCCGGCCAGTGCCACTGGGGAGCGTTCGCGCGAGATAGCCCGTGCCTGCGAGCGGCGCAAGGCTCCGCCCTCTCCGGTCGAGGCGATCCGTCGCTCGGCGCGCGCCGGCCGCGCTCAGTGCGGAGCGGGCCCGGGGCCATGGTCAGGATCGCAGGCGGGGACCCGGCAACCCGGCCGGTTCCCGCGCTCAGGCGGCGCCGTCGAGCGCCTCCTCCTCCTCGGGCGGGAGCACCCCCTGCTGGTGGTGCACCCAGGCGCGACGGTGGTGATGCTTGGAGCGGTCCTTGTCCCGCCGGAGCTGCTCCTCGAGGCAGTCGACCGCGAGGTCGACCGAGGCGTACATGTCCGGGGTGGAGACCTTGGCCCGGAGCACCAGCGGCCCGTGGGTGAAGGTCAGGTCGGCGTGATGGATGTGCCGCTCGAGGTTCATCACCACGTGCGCGGTACAGGCCCGCTCCAGGTTCCTCGCCAGCCGCTCCAGCCTCTCGCGCGTGTGGTCCTTCAGGGACTCGGACGCCTCGAAGTTGCGGAAGGTGATAGCGAGGTGCATGGCGCTGGGCCTCCAGTGCGTGGGTGGGTGAAACGTCACATGACAGGCCCGATGACAGATCGACCGGCGCCCGGGTGCAACCCCGCCTGGAACCCCGTTCAGGGCTCGGTGTTCCCGGGAGGGTCCCAGTCCCTCCGGGGCCCGTTCTGCGGCGAGTCGCGGTGAACCTCGGGGGGCGGCTAGCCGGGGAAGGGGTGGGGCTCGGGTGGCTCCCGCCCGGGGGCCTGGCTGTCCGGGGCGTCGGGACGCCCCTCGAAAGGGTCGGGCGCGGCGCCCACGCGCTCGCTCAGCGGCTCGCCTGGCTCAGCACGACGGCCTGCGGGTCCATCCACGCCAGGGCGGCGGAGACGGTGAACCGGGGGCCCTTCGCGTGGAAGGTCAGCCGGCGCGCATCCTCGGACAGCGCGCCAGGGCCCCAGGCCGTGTACTCCCCATCCAGCAGCAACAGGCCCTGCACCACCGACCAGCGGCCCTTCCGCTCGCCGAAGGCGTAGCTCCCGTCGCCCCGGAGGACGAGCGAGGCGAAGGTGCTGGTCACCAGCGAGCCGTCGATGGAGTAGCCGGTCATCTGGTAGCGGGCGAGCACGCCGGCCTCGGGGTCGGCCGGGAGCGCCTCGAACGGGGTCTGCTCGACCGCCCGGGACAGGGTCCCGGTCTGGCGCACCTCGAGCGCCACGGAGACGCTGCTCACCGCGGTGACCTTGACCTCGTAGGTCACGCCGGTGGCGTCGCGCACCTCGCAGGCCGCCCCGGTCACCACCGGGGACTTCACCCCGAAGGCGTCGCCGCTCACGCAGCGGATGCCGTGCTTCGCCGCGAGCAGCCGGGACTGGACCACCAGGTCTGCCGCGGCGGGGTCCGCCAGTGCCTGGGTGCGCAGCTCGATGCCGCGGGAAAGGGGGACGAGAACGGGCGCGGCCTGGACGAGGGCGGGCACCAGGGTGAGTCCGAGGAGCAGGGAGCGCATGTCGAGAGCCAGCTTGCTTGCAGGGGGCGGGCCGGCCTCCCGTCAGAGGGATGACCCTGGCCTGCCCCTGGGTTGCTTTGGGCCGGCGGGTGTTGCCGGACCTGCTCGAGGCCCAGATTCGGTTGACATGAGCGTCTGTCCCACCTACGGGACGCCCCCGCCATTCGGATGACTCGATTCCTCGCCCCGACCCTCCTGGCCGTCCTCGTCTCCGCCCCTGCCCTCCGCGCAGAGGAGGGGATGTGGACCTTCGACAACTTCCCCTCGGCCCGCGTGCAGAAGACCTACGGCTTCTCGCCCGACAAGCCGTGGCTGGACCACGTGCGGCTCTCCAGCGTGCGGCTCGCGCTCGGCTGCTCCGGGAGCTTCGTGAGCCCCGACGGGCTGGTGATGACCAATCACCACTGCGCGCGCCGCTGCATCCAGGACCTCTCCACGCCCCAGCAGGACCTGACCGCGGGCGGATTCTACGCCCGGACCCAGGCCGAGGAGCGGACCTGTCCGCGGATGGAGATCAACCAGCTGATCGGGATCGAGGATGTCACCAGCCGGGTCCAGGGCACGACCCGGGGACTCTCGGGAGCGGCGTTCTTCCGGGCGCAGAAGGGTGAGTTCGCGCGGATCGAGAAGGCCTGCCAGACCTCGGAGCAGCTGCGCTGCGAGGTGGTCACCCTGTACCACGGTGGGCAGTACCACCTGTACACCTACCGCCGCTGGAAGAAGGACGTTCGGCTGGTCTTCGCCCCCGAGGAGTCCATCGCCTTCTTCGGTGGCGACCCGGACAACTTCAACTTCCCTCGCTACGACCTCGACGTGGCCTTCCTCCGGGTCTACGAGGACGGGAAGCCGCTGAAGACCCCCGAGTACTTCCGGTGGAGCGACGCCGGGCCCAGGGATGGAGAGCTGACCTTCGTCTCCGGCAACCCGGGCAAGACCAGTCGCCTCCTGACGGTGGCGCAGCTCACCTCGCTCCGGGACGAGATGATTCCCCTGAAGCTCGCGCGGCTGGCCCAGGAGCGCGGCTGGGTGGCGCAGTTCGCCGAGCGCGGAGCCGAGGCCCGCCGGATCAGCCGGGCCACGCTGTTCGGCGTGGAGAACTCGTACAAGGCCTGGTTCGGCAAGCGGGACGCGCTGGCCGATCCCGCGTTCTTCGCCGCCAAGGTGAAGGAGGAGCAGGCGCTCCGGGCCCGGGTGGCGAAGGTGCCCGCGCTGCAGAAGGAGGTCGGTGGGGCGTGGGACGCCATCGCCAAGGCCACCCGGACCGAGGAGAAGCTGGAGCGGGAGACGACCTGGATCCGCTCGGAGGGCAAGTACTTCTCGGAGCTGTTCGGCATCGCGCGGAATCTCGTGTGGGGCGGGGCGGAGCGGCAGAAGCCGGACATCGAGCGCTACCGCGAGTTCACCGACGCCCGGCTCCCCGCCACCGAGCTGGTCACCTTCAGCAAGGCGCCGATCTACCCCGAGCTGGAGGTGGAGCTCCTCACCCTCGGGCTCACCAAGATGCGCGAGGAGCTCGGGGCGGACCACGCCTACGTGAAGAAGGTGCTGGGGAAGGAGTCGCCCCGGCAGCTCGCCACCCGGCTGGTTCAGGGCACCAAGCTGTACGACGTGGGCCTGCGGCGCTCGCTGTGGACTGGCGGGCCGGCGGCGGTGGCCGCCTCGGACGACCCGATGATCGTCTTCGTGCACCGCCTGGACCCGGACATGCGCCGTGCCCGCAAGGCGTACGAGGACCAGGTGGAATCGGTGGTTCGGAAGAACTCCGAGCTCATCGCCAAGGCCCGCTTCCAGCTGGACGGGACCAACCACTACCCGGACGCGACGTTCACCGCGCGGCTGTCGTACGGCGCGGTGCGGGGCTGGACCCAGGAGGACGGGAGCCAGGTGCCGCCGTTCACCGAGTTCGCCGGGGCCTACGCCCGGGCCACCGGTGAGCCCCCGTTCGACCTGCCCGCCTCGTGGCTGAAGGCGAAGGACCGCCTCACCCTCACCACGCCGTTCGACTTCGTCTCCACCAACGACATCATCGGGGGCAACTCCGGATCTCCGGTCATCAACCGCAACGCGGAGATCGTGGGCCTGGTGTTCGACGGGAATCTGCCCTCGCTGGGCGGCGACTACGG
>RPRB01000093.1 GCA_003818285.1 Myxococcaceae bacterium | reverse complement strand
TGGCTCGGGTGCACGAACAGCCCCCGCACCTTCGTCGACTGGTCCGCGCGCCCCATCCACCCGCGGATCCGCACGTTCGTCCGCCCGCACGGGCTCTGGCCGGGAAGGATCGCCGAGAGGTCCCCCGTCGCGAACCGGAGCAGCGGATGATCCCCGGAGAGGATCGTCACCACCACCTCACCCACCTCCCCCTGCGGAACCGGGTCCCCCGTGCCCGGACGGACGATCTCCAGGATCACGTCCTCATCCACCACCAGCCCCTCCATCGCCGGCGTCTCGTAGGCGATGAGGCCCGCGTCCGCCGTCCCGTACCACTGCAGCACCTGGACCCCGCGCTCCGCGAGCCCCTTCCGCAGCGCCGCCGGCAACGCCTCGGCCGTCACCGACGCGCGCGTCAGCGACGAGAGGTCCAGCTTCATCTCCGCCGCCCGATCGAGCAGCACCTTCAGGAAGGACGGCGTCCCCCCGTAGGCCGTCGCCCGGAACTGCGCGGCCGCGGTCGCCTGAGCCTCCGTGGGCGCCGTCCCCGCGGGAATCACCGCGCACCCGAGGGCATGCGCCCCGGTCTCGATCATCGTGCCCGCCGGGGTCAGGTGGTACGAGAAGCTGTTGTGCACCACGTCGCCGGCCTTGAATCCGGCCGCCCGGAGCGCCCGCGATGCGCGCCACGGATCCACGGACCGCGGCTCGAGCTCGAAGACCGGCCCCGGCGAGGAGAAGAGCTTCGCAGCCTGCGGCGGCGCAATCACCGACAGCCCCCCGAACGGCGGATCCGCCCGCTGGAGCTCCGGCAGCTCGGCCTTCCGCAGCAGCTTCAGCTTCGCCAGCGCGGCCCGGTCGGTGACCTCCTCCGGCACTACCTCCGGATCGCGTTTCCGGTAGCCCGGCGCCCGGGCGAAGACGTGGCTTACCACCGCCGGCAGCGCCTTCATCAAGGCCCGCTCCCGCTCCTCCGGCGATCGCCGCTCCCTGGGGTCGTCCTCCTCCATGCCCCTGCCTCTCTTGCTCAGGCGAGCCAGCGCTTGCGACGGCGGTAGTGCTTGGCGTCCCGGAAGCTCTTCCGCCCCGCCCCACCCAGGCCCAGGTAGAACTCCCTCACGTCGGCGTTCCCCGCCAGCGTCGCGGCGTCCCCGTCCATCACCACCCGCCCCGCCTCGAGGATGTAGCCGTGGTCCGCGAAGCGCAGCGCCGCCACCGCGTTCTGCTCGGCCAGGAGGAAGCTGACCCCCTCGCTCCGGTTCAGCGAGCGGACGATGCCCAGGATCTCCTCCACCACTTGCGGCGCGAGCCCCATCGAGGGCTCGTCGAGCAAGATCAGCTTCGGCCGCGCCATCAGCGCCCGTCCCACCGCGGTCATCTGCTGCTCCCCTCCCGAGGTGAATCCGGCCAACGACCGCCGCCGATCCCGCAGCCGCGGGAAGTAGGCGTAGACCTTCTCCAGATCTTCGCGGATCTGCCGCCAGCGGGGCCCGCGCGTGTACGCCCCGGTGAGGAGGTTCTCCTCCACCGTCAGGTGGCCGAAACAGTGCCGCCCCTCCATCACCTGGATGACGCCCCTCCGCACCAGCTCCGACGGGGTGAGCTGATCCACGCGCACCCCGTCGAAGACGATGCTCCCCTTGGTCACGTCTCCCCGCTCGGCCGCGAGCAGGTTGCTCACCGCCTTCAGCGTCGTCGTCTTCCCCGCGCCGTTCGCTCCGAGCAAGGCGACGATCTTCCCCTTCGGCAGCTCCAGGGACACGCCCCGGAGCACGAGGATGACGTGGTCGTAGACCACCTCGATGTTGTTCACCACGAGCAGCGGCCCGGGTGAGGCGGGAGCGACGGCGGTCACGACGAGTGCTCCGACCGGGGTGTGGTGAGCATGGCGAGGCGGCCGAGACCGATGCGAGACGGCGCACCCGAGGCGCGAGCAGCGGAGGCGTGCTCCAAGACACGTCGAGCAGCGTAGCGGCGAGGCTGCGCGTCGCAGCGAGAGGATCGGCCGCCCCAGCGGTCAGCACGCCCCGGTCGGAGCACTTAAGTGCTTTCCTTGGCGCAGTCGCGCTGGGTGATGTTGTTCTCCTTGGCGTACTTCGCCGCGCTCTCCTCGATCAGCGGCCGGACCAGCTCCTTGTCCGCCTGGACCCAGTCGCTGATGATCTTCCACTTCGTGCCGTCCCACTGCTGAAACTTCACCGCGCCACCGCCCTCGTGGTCGGCACAGGTGACCTTCAGCGGCTGGATGAATCCGGTCGCCCCGATCGCCGCGATCCGCGCCGGGTCGAGGTTCAGGTTCTCCAGCCCCCAGCGAATCTGCTCACCGGTGAGCGGCTTCTTTCCGAACTTGCCCTGCGCCACCCGGATGGCCTCCACCGACACGATCCCGGTGAGGACTCCGCGATTGTAATAGATGCTCCCCACCC
Source organism: Myxococcaceae bacterium (assembly GCA_003818285.1). GTDB lineage: Bacteria > Myxococcota > Myxococcia > Myxococcales > Myxococcaceae > RPRB01. The sequence goes on along the minus strand of RPRB01000093.1, from coordinate 14,941 downwards.
GCTTCTTGTCGACCATGTTGCCCTTGCCGGCGCCGTACACCACCCGCTCGATCTCCTGGATGACCTTGGACTCCTTCCCGGGGGGGTTGAGCGCCGCGCTGATGTAGCCCTTCGCCGCAGTTCCCACCGGCTCCACGTCCTCCTCGGAGCCGGTCCAGAAGTTCCCGACGATGTGATCCATCGGGAAGCCCACCCGGACCGCGTTCTTGAGCGCTGCCGGGTTCATCACCCCCCAACCGGTGACGATCACCCAGTCCGGCTTGAACTGGCGGATCTCCAGCCACTGCGCCTGCTGCTCGCTCCCCGGAGCGGGAACCTCGATGATCTTCGCCTCGTACCCGTACTTTTCGGCCTGCTTCTGGAAGACCACGTTCGGCTCCTTGCCGTACGCGCTCCCGTGGTGGAGGTGGACGATCTTCTTCCCCTTCAGCTTCGCCATCCCGCCCTCGCGCTCACCGATGTACCGGATGATGTCCGTGTTCAGGCTCCAGTAGTGGGTGATCAGCGGGAAGACGTAGGGGAAGTACCGGCCATCCGCCGCGTCGGTCCGCCCGTGGGCGATGGTCACCAGGGGAATCTTGTCGTGGCCGACCTTGGAGATCAGCGCGTAGGAGATGCCGGTGCTGTAGGGGTGGAACATCGAAGCCCCGGTGGGCCCCTTCGCCTTGAGCCGCTCGTAGCACTCGACACCGCGATCGGGCTTGTACTCGGTCTCGCACTCCTCCCAGGTCAGCTTGACCCCGTTGATTCCCCCGTCTCGCATGTTGATCAGGTTCATGTAGTCGATGAACCCGCCGTAGAGGCTGGTCCCGCCCGCGGCGTAGGGCCCGACCCGGTAGCTCGGAACCGGCATGAATTGCTCGCCCTCTGCTCGCGCCGGCGCCGCCCAGACCAGGACCAGGGCGGATACAGCCCCGCTCCACCACCATCGCTTCGTCGTCCGCATGTCTGCCTCCAGGTTCAATGAGGAAACGGCCACAGCCGGAGCTTCTCCTTGGTGATCTGCCAGAGCCGCGCGAAGCCGTGCGGCTCGACGATGAGGAAGACGATGATCAGCGCACCGAAGCACAGCAGCTCCAGCTGGCTCAGCAGCCCCGCCCGCACCTCACCACCGCGCAGCACCGCGTGGAAGAGCCAGTTCAGGAACAGCGGGAACAGGGTGATGAACGCCGCGCCAAGAAACGCCCCCATCACCGTCCCCAGCCCTCCGATGATCACCATGAAGAGGATCTGGAACGAGCGCTGCAGATCGAACGCTTGCGGCTCGACGGTTCCCAGGTAAGCGAAGGCCCAGAGCGCACCTGCCACACCGCAGTAGAACGAGCTGAACCCGAAGGCCAGGAGCTTGGTTCGCAGGATGGGGATGCCGATCACCTCGGCCGCCACGTCCATGTCCCGCACCGCCATCCACGAGCGACCGGTCCGCGTGCGGGAGAAGTTCTTCACCACCAGCGCCATCAGGGCGACGATGGAGAGCACCAGGAGGTACCGCCGCACCGGCGTCTCGATCGGGACGCCGGCAATCGCCATCGGCTGGGCGGTGATGACCCCCGAGCTGGAGTAGTTGCTGAACCAGCCCACCTTGGTGAAGAGCCAGTCCACGAAGAACTGCGCGGCCAGCGTCGCCACCGCCAGGTAGAAGCCCTTGATCCGCAGCGACGGCAGGCCAAACACCATCCCCACCCCGGCGGCGATCAACCCGGCGAGCACGAAGATGACCAGCAGGGGAATCCAGGGAAGCCTTAACTGTAAATTATACGCGGCGAACGCCCCCACCGACATGAAGGCCGCCGTCCCGAGGCTGAACTGCCCGGCATAGCCGGTGAGGATGTTCAGCCCCAGCGCCGCGAGGGCCAGCACCAGCATCGGGATGAGAAGCGCGCTCAGCGCGTACTCGCTGGCGGTGAGCGGTACCACGACGAACGCCGCCGCGAGGAGCAGCACCATCCCCACCCGATCCTGGAGGATGGGGAAGATCCGCTGGTCGGCGGCGTAGGTGGTCCGGAACTGTCCCGCTTCCCGGTAGATCACGTCACACCCGCTCGATCCGCTTCTCGCCGAACAGCCCGTCCGGCCGCACCAGGAGGAACAGCAGCGCCAGCACGTAGGGGAACCAGTTCTCGATTCCCCCACCGATGATCGGCCCCAGGTACACCTCGGCCACCTTCTCCGAGGCGCCCACCATCAGCCCGCCGACGATGGCCCCGGCGATGGAGGTGAAGCCACCGAGGATGATCACCGGCAACGCCTTGAGCGCGACCTGCGTCAGCGCGAACTGCACCCCCAGTCGGCTACCCCACAGCAGCCCGGTCACCAGCGCCACCGCGCCCGCCGCGGCCCAGACCAGCGCCCAGATCCGCTCCAGAGGGATTCCCACGCTCAGCGCCGCCTGGTGATCGTCCGCCACCGCCCGCAGCGCCCGGCCGGTCCGGGTCCACTGGAAGAAGGAGGCGAGGAGCACCACCAGGGCCCCCGCGGTGCCCGAGGCCACCAGGTCGAACTTGGAGATCAGCACCCCGCTCACCTCGAGCGGCGTGTCGGGAATGCCCAGGTCCAGCCCGCGCACCACGCTGCCCCACACCGCCTGAGAGGCGCCCTCGAGCACGAAGGTGAGCCCGATGGTGGCCATGAACAGGCTGATCTGCGGCTGGTTCACCAGGGGCCGGAGGACCAGCCTCTCGGTCAGCAGGGCGAAGACGATCATCACCGCCAGGGCTGCCAGGAACGCGAGCCACCCGCTCCAGCCCATGTCCACCAGCCCGGCGTAGGTGGTGGCCGCGGCGAGCACCATCGCCCCCTGCGCGAAGTTGAAGACCCCGCTGGCCTTGAAGATCAGCACGAAGCCCAGCGCTATCAGCGAGTACATCACCCCCGCCAGCAGCCCCCCGACCAGCACCTCGATGAAGAAGGCCATCAGCTCGCCTCCTTCAGGGCCCGATCGTCGGCCGCGGTGGGAACGCCGAGGTACGCGGCGATCACCTCGGGATTGGCGCGCACCTCCGCGGGGCTCCCGTCGGCGATCTTCCGGCCGTAGTCCAGGACCACCACCCGGTCGGCGATGTCCATCACCACCGCCATGTCGTGCTCGATGAGGGCCACCGTCACCCCGAGCTCGTCGTTGGCGTCGAGGATGAAGCGGCACATGTCCTGCTTCTCCTCGATGTTCATTCCCGCCATCGGCTCGTCGAGGAGCAGCAGGCGCGGTTCGGCGGCCAGCGCCCGCGCCAGCTCCACCCGCTTCTGCAGCCCGTAGGGGAGCCGACCCACCGGCGTCTTCCGCACGTGCTCGATCTGGAGAAAGTCGATGATCTTCTCCACCCGGGCCCGGTGCTCCAGCTCCTCGCGCTCGGCCGGACCCCAGTAGAGCGCCTGCCACAGCACTCCCCGGCGCATCTTCAGCGTCCGGCCGGCCATCACGTTGTCCAGCACCGACATCCCCTTGAAGAGCGCGATGTTCTGGAAGGTCCGGGCGATGCCCTGCTCCGCGGCCCAGTGCGGGCGCATCGCCCGGCGGGTCTCACCGGCGTAGGTGATTGTGCCCGCATTCGGGGAGTAGACGCCGTTGATCACGTTGAGCAGGCTCGACTTCCCCGCCCCGTTCGGACCGATGATCGCGCAGACCTCCCCCTCGTGGACGTGGAAGTCCACGTGGCGCAGCGCGTGCACCCCGCCGAAGCTCAGCGAGACGCCGCGCACCTCGAGCAGCACCGGGCCGGGCACCCTCCCCTGCATCAGGCGGCCCTCCGCGCGGCGTCTTCCTCGACGATCATCGCCTCGAGGATGGCCAGCTCGGCCTGAACCATCCCCGTCCGCCCGTCCTCGAACCTGACCTGCGTCTCCACGTGCACCGAGGGCTGCGACGAGTAGAGCGCCTCCACGAGCGGTCCGTACTTCTCGGCGATGAACCCCCGGCGCACCTTCCGCGTCCGGGTGAGCTCGCCGTCGTCGGGATCGAGCTCCTTGTGCAGCACCAGGAAGCGCCGGATCTGCGAGCCCTTCAGCCGCGGATCGGCGGCCAGCGCGGCGTTCACCTCCTCGACGCACCCGCGCACCAGGTCGTGCACCGGCTTCTGCCCGGCCAGGTCGAGGTACCCGGCGTAGGGGAGGTTCCGGCGCTCGGCCCAGTTCCCCACCGCGGCCAGGTCGATGCACACGAACGCCGCGGCGTACGGACGGCGGTCCCCGAAGGCCACCGCCTCCTTGATGAAGGGGTAGAACTTGAGCTTGTTCTCCAGGTACTTCGGCGCGAACAGGGTCTCGTCATGCAGCCGGCCCACGTCCTTCGCCCGGTCGATGATCCGGAGGTGGCCGTCCTCGTCGAAGAACCCGGCGTCCCCGGTGCGGAAGAAGCCGTCCGGGGTCATCGCCTCCCGGGTCGCGGCCTCGGCCTTGAAGTAGCCGTGGAACACGCCCGGGCTCTTCACCTGGACCTCGCCCTGGTCGGAGATGCGGACCTCGACATCGGTGGCCGGGGTCCCGACCGATTCCAGCTTCACCTGCCCGTTGGGCTGGATGCAGACGAAGACCGAGGTCTCGGTGCTCCCGTAGAGCTGTTTGAGATTGACGCCCAGCGAGCGATAGAAGCGGAAGAGGTCGGGTCCGATCGCCTCGCCGGCGGTGTAGGCTACCCGGACGCGGCTGAACCCCAGCACGTTGCGAAGTGGACCGAGGATCAGGAGGTCGGCGAGCGCGTACGCCAGCCGCGCGGCGACCGGGACCGGCTTCGCATCCAGGATCGCCGGCCCCCAGCGCCGGGCCACCTCCATGCACCGGGCGTAGAGCCACCGCTTGAACCGTGAGGCGTCCTCCATCCGGATGGACACGGTGGTCAGGAGGTTCTCCAGCACCCGAGGAGGCGCGAAGAAGTAGGTCGGCCCGATCTCCCGCATGTCGGTGAGGACCGTGTCCGGGCTCTCGGGGCAGCTCACGCAGAAGCCGGCGACGTGCCCCTGGCAGTAGCTGAAGAGGTTGTCCCCCACCCAGGCCATCGGGAGGTAGGCCAGCACCTCCTCGTCGGCGGTGAGCCGCTCCCTCTGGATGCCGCCCCGACCGGTGTCGATCAGGTTCTGGTGCGTGAGCATTACGCCCTTCGGCGTCCCGGTGGTCCCCGAGGTGTAGAGCATGATCGCCACGTCGCTCGCGCGGCCCTTCTCCACCTCCCGGTCGAAGAAGTCCGGCTGGGTACGCAACAGGTCACGCCCCGCGGCCTGCACGTCGTCGTAGGAGCGGAGCAGCTTCCGGTCGTAGTGCCGCAGCCCGCGCGGATCGTCGTAGACGATCATCTCCAGCATGGGACAGCGGGCCTTCACCTCCAGGAGCTTGTCCACCTGCTCCTGGTCCTCGACGACCGCGATGCGCACCTCGGCGTTGGAGAGGACGAACGCCATCTCCTCGGCGACCGCGTCCTGGTACAGCGGGACGGGGACGGCGCCGAGCGCCTGCGCCGCGTCCATGGCCCAGTAGAGGCGCGGGCGGTTGTCGCCGATGATCGCCAGGGTGTCGCCACGGCGGAGCCCGAGGGTGTGGAGCCCGCAGGCCAGGGTCCGCACCTCGTCCAGCACCTGCTTCCAGGAGTAGGTCTGCCAGATGCCGAGGTCCTTCTCCCGTGTCGCCGGGCGGTCGCCGCGCGTCTGCGCGTGCTCGATGAGCAGTCGCGGAAAGGTGTCCGGCGCCGGCATGTCGCCTCCCGCCCGGGTTCGCGAGCACGGGAACGTTCCAGAGCCCGTGACGCGCGAGGCCGGCGCATCCTAGGGGGCGCGCAGGGTCGGGATCCACGCTTCACCGCTCGCTGGAGCGGCTGGTCGACGGAGTGCGCCGCAGAGCGTCATCCGTCCCCGGCGGTCGGGCCCGGGTCAGCGAGCCGCCGCCAGGTCCGCCGCCAGCCTCGAGAGCATGAAGGGCTGCTCGGCTCAGGGTGAGGAACGGCCGAGCCCCTCGAGATACCCGAGCACCTTCGCGAGGCTTCCCGGCCGGGTGTAGACGTCCACCGGCCCGGTGAAGAGCCCGTCGGCGATGATGCGCGCCGCCTCCTCCACCGACTGGGCGCCGGGGATGGTGCGGGAATCGACCCCACCGCCGATCGCGCTGTTCCCGAAGTCGGTGGCCACAACCCCGGGGAGCACCAGCACCACCCGGATGCCGGGGTAGTCCTTCGCCAGCTCGGAGCGCAGCGACTCGGTGAGCGAATTCAGCGCCGCCTTCGCCGCGCTGTAGGCCGCGCGCGGGATGGCATCCGGAATCCGGGAGAGCATCGAGGAGACGTTGACCAGCACGCCCTGCTTCCGCGCCTTGAAGTGCGGCAGCACCACCTGCATCCCGTGGAGCGCGGACCGGGTGTTGTCCCGGATCATCACCTCCAGATCCTCGGGGGTGATGGCCTCGAGCGACGGGCGGGTGATGCCCCGACCGGCGTTGTTCACCCACACGTCGACGCCGCCGAAGCGCGCCACTGCCCGCTCCAGGACCCGCTCGAGGTCAGCGCGCCGGGTCACGTCGCCCGGCACCACCTCCACCGGAGTCCCCAGCGTCGCCGCCATCTCGGAGAGCAGCTCCTCGCGGCGGGCGATCAGGACCAGGCAGGCACCTCGTCCGGCGAGCTCGCGGGCCAGCGCGGCCCCGATGCCCGCGCTCGCGCCGGTGATGACCACCACCGGCCCGCTGGACTCCCCGGCCATCCCTAGAGCTTACGCCCCTTGAGCAGGTCTCCCAGGGTGCCGAAGCCTTTTCCGCCACCACTCGACGGACGCTGGCTGCGCTGCCAGGCCTCCATCTCCGCTCGCTCCGCTGCCCGCACCGCCGCGGTGAGCGAGAGGCGAATCTTCCCGCTGCCGTCCACCTCGAGGATCTGCGCCTTCAGGGCCTGCCCGAGCTGGAAGTGCCGCTTGAGATCGGTACCCCGCTCGGTCCCGCTCTCGCTCGCGGGGACGAGCCCCCGTCCGCCGGGGAACACCAGGAACACGCCGTAGGGCTCGATGCGATCCACCGTGCCCTCGACCACCTGGCCCGCCCTGGGGCGTGGAGCGGTCTCCTTCTTCGGGGTGCTCTCGCGCGCAGGCTCGGATGCCGGCGCCGAGGTGGACACGCCGCTTCCCACCGGGACGCCGTCGACCACCAGGCGGAGCCCGATCCGCTTCTCGCCCAGGTCCACCTTCTCCACCGCGAGTTCGACCGTCTCTCCGACCTTGAGCACGTCACGGGGGTGCGCGATCCGCCGCTCGGACATCGCCGAGATGTGGATCAGCCCGTCCACTCCGGGCCGCAGCTCGACGAACGCGCCGAACGGCTGGAGCCGGACCACCTTGCCCTGGAGGCGGTCTCCCTCCTTGAGACCCGCGGCGAACGCCTTCCACGGGTCCTCCTGGCGGGCGCGCATCGACAGGGTGATGCGCTCCTTGTGCTTCCCCTTGTCCGGCGAATGCGGGTTCGGCGCCTCGATGCGGAGCACCTCCACCTCGACCGTGTCGCCGACATTCACCACCTCGCTGGGGTGACCGACGCGGACGTGCGACAGCTCGGAGACCGGGACCAGGCCCTCGACGCCGCCGAGGTCGACGAACACTCCGAAGTCGCGCACCCCGGTCACCTTGCCCTGGAGCACCTTTCCTCCGGCGAGGTTCTTCCGCGTCTCGGCGGCCAGGGCCTTCTGCTCGTCCTCGAGCAGCGCGCGGCGGCTCAGCACCACGTTGCGCTCCCGGACCTCGGTGACCCGGAACCGCAGCCGCTCGCCGATGTACTGGTCCGGCTTGTCCACGAAGCGCAGGTCCATCTGGCTCAGAGGAACGAACGCCCGCGCGTCGCCGACCGCGACCTCGAAGCCGCCCTTGTTCACCGCCAGCACCAGCCCCTCGACGGGCATGCCGCTCGCCCGCGCCTCGGCGAGCATCGCCAGCGACGCCGAGCCCTTGCTCAGGGTCCGGCTGAGGATGACCCCCTTGGCGCCCGACTCGACGACGTGCGCCTCCACGGTGTCACCCACCCCGAAGCGGAGGATGCCCTCGTCGTCCTTCAGCTCGCGGAGGTCGATCATCGCCTCGGTGCGGCCGCTGAGCGTGAGGAACGCGGTGTCCGCGCCGAGCTGGAAGATGGTGCCGGTGACCCGCTCGCCGACCCGCGGCATCTTGCGGTGCGCCCCGCCCTCCTGCTTCGAGTGGGCCTCGAACATCTCGGCGAAGGACTGGTCCTCGGGGACCTCCTCGTAGAGCGCGCTGCGCGGAGCGGGCGGGGGCGCGGGCGCGACGGTCTCGGTCGGCCCGGCGGTCTCGGTCGGGCCGGCGGTCTCGGTCGGGCCGGCGGTCTCGGTCGGGCCGGCGCTCTCGGGCGTCGGGGCGGTCGGCTCCGCGGTGGCAGGCGCCTCCGTTCCGCGGGTCTCGATCGCGCCGCTCGCCTTGCGGACCACCACCAGCGGTCCCTGGGGCTTCCGGCGCTCGGGCTTGCGTGGTTCGCGGCGAGGGGGCTCGGCGGGCGGGGTCTCTCCGGGGGCAGCGGACGCAGGCTCCGCGCGGCGGCGCTCGCCCTTCGGTCTCTCCGGTTGCTCTCCCCCACGTCCCGCGGGGATGCCCAGCATCGCGTCCCCGAAGGTGGCCCGCGGCTTCTTGGGTCCGAAGCCCTTGTCCGGGCGCTTCTGATCTTCACTCACCTCGATGCACCTCGCTGCTCCACGACCGGGGGAGCGCGCCCCCACGTGAGGGTCGCGGGTCATTGCACATCCTCCCCTCGGGGGCAAAGGGGGACGCGCGCGGATTGCAACGGGAGCGGAGCCCTCTACTGGCGGCGAAGCCGGGAGAGGACATTCCGGAGCTGGGAGGCCCCTCCGAGCGCGGTCAACCCCAGGTACACCCCGCCGAAGACGGGGACGAGCAGCGCCGCCACCAGGACCGGCTCCAGCGCCGGCGCGGGCAGAAACTGCCAGCCCCAGAAGCGCATGATCGAGGGCGCCGGCCCTGCCTGGGCGGTGAGCCACACCTTCCCGGCCAGCGCGAGCCCCCCGGCCACCAGCGCGCTTCCCCAGAACCACAGGAGCCGGCGCGCGGGAATTCCGGTCGTCCCGATGCGCCGGGCGAGCGCCCGCCGAAGCAGGTGGTACTCGAGCCAGGCGGCAAACCCGGTGGTGGCGGTGATGCCCACCGCGCCGATCTCCACCGGCACCCCGAACCACCCCGGGCCGTAGCGCACCGACACGTAGGCCAGGATGGCCGAGAGAACCACTCGCAGGGACGCGAAGGCGAGCGGCGTCCGTGCGTCCTGGAGCGCGTAGAACGCCGAGGCATACAGGCGTCCCAGCGTCCCGGCCACCAGTCCCACGGCCGAGCCCATCAGGAGGTACCAGAGCCAGCGGGTGTCCGCGGCATCGAAGCGGCCGGTCTGGAACAGGAGCCCGCCGAGCACGTCCCCCAGGACGAGGAAGGCCACCGCCGACGGGACGACGAAGAAGGCGATCCGCTCGAGGCCGCGGTCGATGCGCAGGCGAAGCCGCTCGGAGGCCTCGGGCCCGAGCGCCGTTTCGCGCGCGAGCTCCGGCAGCTCGGCCGCCGAGACCGACATCCCGAACAGCGACACCGGCAGCAGCGCCAGGAGCTGGGTGTAGCCCAGCACTGCGACCGTCTCCGGCGAGATCAGCGAGGCGTAGTAGGTGTCCACCAGCGCGCTGATCTGGACGACGCCGCGGGCGACCAGGATGGGGAGGAAGCCCCGCAGCACGGCCCGCATCGCCGCGCTGGTGGTGTCGAGCGACGGCCGGAACCGTCCCAGCAGCGGCCAGAGCACCGGGAGCTGGATGGCGAACTGGAGCGCGCTCCCGGCGACGACGCCCCACGCCAGGAGCGTGGTCAGCCGGTCCTCGTCCACCCGCGGTCCAGCGACGACCAGGACGGCGATCTGTGCCAGGTTCCACACCACCGGCGCGGCGTAGGAGAGGAAGAACTTCCGGTGGCTGTTGAGCACCCCCAGGCACCAGGCCGAGAGCACCAGGAGCCCCGTGCTCGGGAAGAGGATGCGGGTCAGCTGCACCGCCTTGGCGAACGCGGCCGGCCCGGTCTCGACGAACCCGCCCACCACCACGCCGACGATCCACGGGGCGGCGAAGATGCCCAGGGCCACCAGCACCGCCACCAGCAGCGACAGGAGCCCGAACACCGCGCCGGCCACCCGGTCGGCGTCCTCGCGCCGGCCCTCGCCGAGGAGCCGGGCGTACACCGGGATGAAGGAGGCAGAGAGTACCCCCTCGCCGAACAGGTTCTGCAGGACGTTGGGGATGCGGAGCGCGGCGGTGAAGGCGCCGGCCAGCGCCGAGGTGCTCAGGTAGTGGGCGAAGACCCGCTGGCGGATCAGCCCCATCAGCCGCGAGGCGAGGATGCCCAGCGCCACCAGCGTGGCGCCCCGGCCCGAGCTCCTGGCTGGTGCGGTGGCGTCGGTCACGGGCGGCGGGATTCTCGGTGGCGGACTCTAGGCGCAGGCACCGACGGGCTCCGGGGCTCCTCTTGACCTGGCATGTGCTCTCCCCGCATCGTGCCCGGCTCGCCACACATGGCAAAGGTTCTGGTCATCGACGACGAGGCGAACCTCCGCAAGGTGCTCGCCGCGCTGCTCCGCCGTGACGGCTACGACGTCACCATTGCCGAGGACGGCGAGATGGGCCTCGCCGAGTTCCAGAAGAACGGCGCGGACGCGGTGATCACCGACCTGGTGATGCCCAAGCTCGGGGGGATGGAGGTGCTCCGGGCCGTCAACGCTACCGATCCCGAGGTGCCGGTGATCATCATCACCGCCCACGGGACCGTCGACTCGGCGGTGGAGGCGATCAAGCTCGGCGCGTTCGACTACGTCACCAAGCCGTTCGACCAGAGCGAGCTCAGCAACGTGATCGCCAAGGCGATCCGGACGCACGAGTCGGCCCGGCGCAACGCGCGCGGCGAGCACGGCCGCCCCTCCCTCGTCGGCGAGTCTCCGCAGATGCAGGAGGTGCTCCGGATCATCGACAAGGTCGCGGACACCCCCTCCACGGTCCTGATCACCGGCGAGAGCGGTACCGGGAAGGAGCTCATCGCCACCGCGCTCCACGAGGGCAGCTCCCGGCACGACAAGCCCTTCATCCGGATCAACTGCGCGGCCATCCCGCGCGACCTCATCGAGTCCGAGCTCTTCGGCTACGAGCGGGGCGCCTTCACCGGCGCGGTCACCTCGAAGCCGGGCCGGTTCGAGCTGGCCGACGGCGGGACGCTGTTCCTCGACGAGATCGGGGAGATCCCCGTCGAGATGCAGGTGAAGCTCCTCCGGGCGCTCCAGGAGTCCGAGTTCGAGCGGGTGGGCGGCATCAAGACCACCCGGGTGGACGTCCGGCTCATCGCGGCCACCAACCGGGACCTCAACACCGAGATCGAGGCGGGGCGGTTCCGGAAAGACCTGTATTACCGGCTGGCGGTCGTGCCCATCAGCCTCCCCCCGCTCAGGGAGCGGCCGAGCGATATCCCCACCCTGGTGCGTCACTTCGTCGACAAGTACAACCGCCGGCTGAACAAGCGGATCGAGGGGATGACCGACGAGGCGCTCGCCTTGGTCCAGGCCTACGCCTGGCCGGGCAACATCCGGGAGCTGGAGAACCTGATCGAGCGCACCCTCCTCTTCGCGGACGGGCCTCTGATCGGCGCGGCGGATCTGCCTCAATCTCTGCGTTCTCCTGGTGCCGCCACGCCGCTTCCCGGACCCGCGCCGGCGCCGGGGGCGCTGCCGGTGCCTGCGGGAGAGACGGGCCTGAAGGACATCGTCCGGCAGCGCTCCGCCGAGCTGGAGAAGGAGATCATCACCCGCGCCCTCGAGGAGACGGGCGGCAACGTGACGCGCGCGGCGAAGCTCTTGCAGATCAGCCGCAAGTCGCTGCAGACCAAGATGAAGGAGTTCTCTCTTCGCGACGACAGCGACGAGTGATCGTGGAGACGGACGGGCAACGATGGCCGTGAAGATGCCAGTGCTGGGCCAGCCGGCCCGGCGCAAGTCGAGTGGTTTCGGGTGGGTGCTGTTCCTCGGGCTCGCGTTCGCCGCGGGTGGATACCTGTGGCACCGCAGGCAGCGACCGGCGCCGTCGCCGGTGGCCCAGGTCCCGGTGGTCGCGCCCGCGCCGGTCATCAGCGCCCCGGGGTCGACCGCGGTGCCCGGCCTCGCCCAGGCGCCGGTGGCCCCTCCGGTGCAGACGGGCCCGCGGTTCCTGTCGGTGCGCATCGACGGTCCGCTCGAGGCGGCGCTGGTGGCTGGTGCCGGGAACGAGACCGGCCCCGCGCTGACCCAGGTGGTGAAGCGCGTCCTGGTGTGGTGGATCACCGTGCCGGGCGACCTCCGCAAGGGCGACCTTCTGGAGGTGGTGTACGAGCCGCAGCCCGGGCAGGAGCCGCTGGTCAGCGTGGTGCGGCTGCAGAGCGCGAAGGCGGGCCGGACCTTCGAGGCGTACCGGTTCAAGCCGGCCGGCTCGCAGTTCGCCCGGTTCTACGGGCCGGACGGCGATGACCTCGAGCTGCGTCTCGACCCGTCGCCACTCGACAGCTGGGAGCAGATCACCTCGCTCCTGAAGGATGGCCGGAAGCACAAGGGGGTGGACTTCAAGGCCCCCGTGGGCACGCCGGTGAAGGCCACCTTCGATGGGACCATCACCCGGAAGAACTGGTTCTTCCGCGGGAACGGCAACAGCCTGGAGGTCACCTCGTCGGGTCCGCCGCACATGAAGGCGATCTTCCTTCACCTGTCGGAGCTGCCGCGGACGCTCACCATCGGGACGAAGGTGAAGAAGGGCGAGGTCATCGCCCACAGCGGGAACAGCGGGCACAGCTTCGCGCCGCACCTGCATTACCAGCTGATGTCGCCCTCGGATCGGGTGCTGGATCCGTTCGACGTGCACGCGACGCAGAAGGTGAATCTCGCGGCGGACAGGCCGGCGCTCACCGAGCAGGTGGCGAAGTGGCGGTCGATGATGACCACGCGGGTGGCGGCCACTCCTTCGCCGGCGGTCGTTCCCGCGACCACCACCACGCCGACCGCGGGGGTGGTCCCCGGGGCGACCGCTCCCGCGGGCGTGCCGACACGGTAGATTCCGCCCGCGCACGGGATCGCGAAGAGGGCGAGAAGGTCCGTCCACGGTCAGAGTCGGGCGGCGAGCTCCTCGTGACGGCCTGACCGCCGGCCACGGTGGGAGAGGGTCAGGAGCCCTTCTTCGCCCCGATCCGGTACACCTCGGCACTCGTCCATCCAGCCTGACGCGCGATCTCGCTCGAGAGCGTCTTGAGTCGCTCACCGCGCGCGAGCCCCGCCTCGAGTGCGGCGCGGACCTCGTCCTCGCTCCACCGCCCGGCCTCGGTCCGCCCCTCCACGAGGACCACCACCTCGCCGAGGGGCGCCTCGTCCCGGTAGCGAGCCGCGAGCTCGGCCAGCGTCCCGCGCACGAACTCCTCGTGCACTTTCGTGAGCTCGCGCGCGACCACCGCACGCCGCGGACCGAGCGCGGCGGCGAGATCGGCCAGCGTCTCCCCGAGCCGCCGCGCCGACTCGTAGAGGACCAGCGTCGCCCGGAGCCCCGCCACCTCGTCCAGCACCGCCGTCCGGTCCGGCCCCGATCGCGGCAGGAACCCGAGAAAGTGGAACCGCCCCGACGGCAGCCCCGAGGCGCTGAGGGCGGCGACGACCGCGCTCGGCCCGGGGACCGGCACCACCCGGATGCCCCGCGCCACCGCCTCCGCCACCAGCGCCTCGCCGGGATCGCTGATGCCCGGGCTGCCCGCGTCGGTCACCAGCGCGCCGTCCTCTCCCCCCTCCAGCCGGGTCACGATGCCGCCGATCCGCTCCTTCTCCGCGAACGCCGGCAGGCTCAGGAGCGGCGCCTGGACCCCGAGCGACCGCAGCCATGGTCCGGAGTGCCGCGTGTCCTCGCAGACCACGAACGCGACCGCCCGCAGCACCTCCACCGCCCGGGCAGTCACGTCTCCCAGGTTCCCGATCGGCGTCGCGACGAGGTGGAGCGTCCCGGCCATGTGTTCCCGGCCGGTGACGCTCTCACATCCCGGCGTCGAACGCCCCGGGCAGGTGCTCGATGACCGCGGCCGGCCCTCGCCCGAGGACGGTCATCACGTCGAAGCGGATCATCCGCCGGGGCGCGGGCCGGCGCTGCAGGTAGCGGAGCGCCGCGCGCACCACCCGCCGCTGCTTCTCCCGCGTCACCGTGCCCGACGGGTCGCCGAACACCGCCGAGGTCCGCATCCGCACCTCGACGAAGCACAGCACCTCGTTCCGCTCCGCGACGATGTCCAGCTCGCCTTCCCGCGCCAGCCAGTTCCGCTCCCGGATGCAGTAGCCGGCGCGCTCCAGCCAGGCCACGCACCGCTCCTCGGCCTCCGAGCCCAGCCGCGATCGATCCACCTCGCCCATTCCCCACCCCCGACCTCGATCCGGCCTCGACTGTAGGGGGCGGGTCAGACGTTCAGGGAGCCCTCGGACATCGAGGCGAAGACCGGGTGCGCCGTGACGTGAAGCAGCTGCGTGCCGCCTCCCAGTCCCTTGAGCATCCGGCCCAACATCGGGAGCCGGGCCTCGTCCATCCCGGTCGCCATGTCCTCGAGCAGGACCGGCATCGGCTCCTGCGAGACCAGCCGCTCGAGGAGTGTGAGACGCAGCCCGAGCCACACCCAGTCCACGTCGCGCGGTGCCACCTGGGACACGGGGATCTGCTTTCCACCCACGCGGGCCAGGCCCTGACCATCGTAGGTGAACTCCAGGCCCTCCACGCGCCGCTCGGTCAGAGCGCTCACGTACTGGGCACATCGCTCGGCGATGCGCGCGGCGAGCGTCGGCACGTCCACGGTGAGCAGATCCGCCGCGGCACTCATCAGCCCGGTCGTGAAGTCGTCCAGACCCTCGGGCCCGCCAGACCCCGGGACCCCGGGCCTGGCGACCCTGCGCGACGCCGGCG
>RPRB01000092.1 GCA_003818285.1 Myxococcaceae bacterium | reverse complement strand
GACCGTTCCCGGACCGAGCGGGAAGCGGGCAGAGCGGCCATTCGACGCGCGCCCCACCACCGCGTGGTCGAGCAGGTCCAGCTCGAGGTCGAACGCTCCGGGCCCGTCGGGCACCGCGCTGGTGGTCAGGCCGGACGCAGTGACGTAGAGCGTGGCGTGCCAGGAGTGGTTCTGCCACGGCGTGTGGGCCAGCCGGTACTTGCCCAGGACCTGCGCGGAGAGGTGAAGCGCAGCGCACGTGTCGCGCCACGCGGCGAACGGGATCTCGGGCCAGGTGCTGGACATGGGGGCAGCATCACTCCGCCCGGGCCTCGTCCACCAGCCGATCGGCCACGCTCGCCCTGCCCTGCCCGGCGGATCAGGCGGCGCGTGTCCCCCGCGGGCGCTGGCAAGAGCGCCAGCGGCCGGTCTACCGGGTCACGTCGACGTTGTAGGTGCCGGCCGGCGAGGTCGCGGTCCCGGTGATGTGCATCGTCCCGGCCTTCCGCTGCACTCCGCCGTCCGCGCCAGCTTCCATCTGGCCGGCGAAGGTCAGCGCGAGCGAGACCTGACCGCCCAGCTCTCCGGACATCATGAGCGAGCCGTTGAGGGAGCCGTCGACGGTCCCGGTGGGGATGCTCTTGAGACTGATGTTCAGCGCAGGCAGGGCGGCCTGATCGGTGTTGTACCTGACCTTCCCGTCGTCCGAGTAATTGGACAGCGCATCGAAGAGGCGCATTCCCTTGTTGGCCGAAGTTCCCTGGTCGACCTGGCCGGTGACGGTCATCGTGCCGGAGACGCCGCCGTCGGCGACCTGCGGGTCGATGTTCGCGCTGGAGGCGGCATTGAATCCGGCGAATCCGAGGGTGATGGCCTTGTCCACGGACGTGTCGAGGCCGAGATACGCCTTCCGGGCATCTTCCTCGGAGCTGACGCCGCCGCCGCACGCGGCGATGGCGGAGAAAACGCTGAGAGCAGCGAGAGCAACGATCGGAGCTGAACGCATTGCTCCGAAGTCTACGGGTCGCCTTCCGGCGCTCTCAAGAATGGGGAAATGCCTCACTCGGCGACTCATCTCACGAAAGGCGCGACCACGACTGCGCCCCGCCCACATGCGCGCTACGTGTCGGAGATCAGAGCGAGCTCAGTACCGCACCCGGAGCGAGTCGAGGGAGGGAAGCATCGCCGGGTGCATCTCATAGGCGAAAAACCCGCCCTTCACCGAGGGGTCCTGCTCCAACCACGCCTTCGCCTGCTCGGCGGAGGGGGCATCGACGATGGCGATGCCGAACAGCTTGCCATCGTCGGCGAAGGGACCCGCGAGCCGCAGCTTCTTCTCGGAGATCATCTTCCGGATGAAGGCGAGGTGGTCCAGCAGCAGCGCGGCCCGCTCGGGGGAGTCCGGCGCGAATCTCGGACCGGCCACGAGGAAGACCACGTAGTAGGTCCGCATGTCCTTCGGGACGTCCTTCAGCGGCGGAGGAGTCGCCATCTCCGCCGCCCACGCCGCCGCCGCCACGAGACAGCTCGCCGACACCGCGATCGCCCAGCGCCTCATGCCCTCTCCTTGTGTGACTGATTGGTTACCTCTATGCGAACGGCCCGTCAACCCCGCCGGCAGCGGCGGGCGACGGATGGACCGCTCCTCCAGCGCGGCCCCTTCGACGCTCGCGGTTCTGCGCCGCCCCGCAGCGAGGCGCAGGTCACGGGCCGAGCTAGACTCTCCCTTCAAGTGCGACGCACCCTGGCGCTCCTGCTCCTCTTCGCCGCCTGCGCCGGCGATCCGCCGCCGCCGCCCCCTTCCACGGCGACCGCGGTCCTCGCTCCGCGGCCGGAGGTGCTGGCCGCCGGCACCGGAGCGATGACTCCCCTCGCGATGGCGCTCGCCCGCGAGGTTTCGGCCGGAACCGGGCTTCGCGTCCGGGTCGAGCCGAGCATCGGCTCGGGAGGTGGCATCGCCGCCGCCCGCGACGGCGCGGTCGACCTCGGGCTGGTCGCCCGTCCACTGCGGCCCGAGGAGGCCGCGGGCCTGGAGCGGATCGACCTCGCCCGGGACGCGGTGGTGCTCGCCGCGGCTGCCGACTTCCCGCTCGAGGATCTCTCGTCCGAGGACCTCCACCGGCTCTACCGGGGCGAGCTGCGGGGACTCACCGTGCTCCTCCGGGATGAGGCCGAGTCGGCCAACGCCGCGCTCGAGTCCGTCCATCCCGGACTGGCCGACGAGCGGCGCCGCGCGGCCGCCACCGGGCGGTTCCGCGTCCTGGACCACGACGATGCGATGGCGCTCGCGCTCGCGACCACCCCCCGCTCGGTGGGCGTGTTCTCGCTCGCCGCGGTGCGCCCTCCCCTCCGGCCGCTGCGCATCGATGGATTGACACCCTCGGCCGAGTCCATCGCCCGTGGGAGCTGGCGCGCGGTTCGCACCCTCGGGGTGGTCTTTCGGCCCGAGCGCCGCGACCGCGTGATGCCCTTCCTCGCGCTCGCCACGTCCGAGCGAGGCCGGGCGATGATCCGCTCCCTCGGATACGTCCCGCTGGAGACCGGGGGATGATCCCCGTCGCCCTGACCCGCCCATTCGCCCGGCGGCTGCTGCCGCTGGTGCTCGTGGCAAGCGGGCTGTTCGCCCTGGTGGTCCCGCTCGCGCATCACCTCGATGCCCGCGGCCGTGCGGTCCTGGGCGCAAGGGAGCGGGGGGAGCGGGTGGCCCACGTGCTCGCCGAGGCCGTTCGCGACCGGCCCCTGCTGTGGAGGTACGACGCCGCGAAGCTCTCCGGAAGGCTCCACCAGGACGGGCTGCTCGGAGGCCCGCTCGTGGTCCGGGACCGCCAGAACCGACCGGTCCCGCTCGGAAGCCCCGGTTCCTCCGCCGTCGCCTGGGCCCGGGTCCCGGTGGAGGTCGAGGGCGCCCCGGTGGCGATCGTCTGGTCCGGTGCCCCCCTGGCGCCGCTCCGGCACGAGTCGCTGCGGCTGCTCGCCGGCTGCCTCCTGCTCGCCTCGATCCTCGGAGCCCTGCTCTTCCTCTTCCCGGTCCGCACCGTCGCCCGGGCCGAGGAGCGCATCGCCGCCCTGCTCGCCGAACGCCGGGTGGCGCTGCAGGACGAGGAGCGCCGCCGCATCGCCCGCGAGCTGCACGACGGCGCAGGACAGGCTCTCACCGCCGCCAGGCTCCAGCTGCTCGCGCTCCGCAAGCGCGGGCTCGCACCCGGGGACGCGGCCCAGGTCGAGCACCACCTCGACGAGGCGCTGGAGGAGGTCCGGCGGTCCACCTCGGCGCTCCTCCCCGCTCCGCTGGCCACCCTCGGGTTCCTCGGAGCGGTCCGCAAGCACTGTGCGAGCTACGCCCGGGCGACCGGGGTGGACATCTCGCTCGAGACCCCGGACGAGCTGCCCGAGCTGCCCCCGCCGATGGCCGCCGGGCTGTACCGCATCGTGCAGGAGGCGCTTCACAACACCGTCCGTCACGCCGGGGCGGCACGCGCCTCGGTCCGCGTGAGCCACCTGCGTGACGCGCTGTCACTCGAGTTCGACGACGACGGGCGCGGCTTCCCCGACCAGGCCAGCTCGCAGTCCATCCGCGAGCGCGTGGCCGGCCTGGGCGGCGCAGTGGACTGGCCGGAGCCGGGGCGGTCCCATCTCCGCGTCCGCATCCCGCTCGGAGGAGCGACGCCATGATCCGCGTCGTCGTCGCCGACGATCACGCGGTGGTCCGCGCCGGCGTCCGGGCGGTGCTCGCCTCCGAGCCCGATGTGACTCTGGTCGCCGAGGCCGGAGACGGCGCCGGTGCCGTCGCCGCCGTCCTCGCCCATCACCCCGAGGTGCTCCTCCTCGACTGGACGCTCCCCGGGCACGGGCGCGCGGTGCTGGAACGGCTCCGCGTCGAGGCACCCGGAACCCGGGTCTGCGTCCTCTCCATGCACCAGGACGGAGCCACCGTCCGCGAGGCCCTCGGCGCCGGGGCGATGGGCTACGTCGTGAAGGGGGCGGGCATCGAGCACCTCGTCACCGCCCTTCGCGCCGTGGCCTCCGGATGCAGATTCCTCGACTCCGCCACCGAGAGCGGCCTCGCGGTCGGACCCGAGCACGCGGACGACGACTGGGACCGGCTGACCCCGCGCGAGCGCCTCGTCCTTCGCCACGTGGCCGAAGGACGCACCAACCGAGAAATTGCAACTGAGTTGTCGCTGTCCCCGAAGACGGTCGACACCCACCGCACCAACCTCATGCGGAAGCTGGGCGTACACGACGCACAGGCGCTGACGCGCTTCGCAGTGCGCCGCGGACTGCTTTAGCTCGGGTGTCCACCCGATTGTCGGTGCGACGCGGGGTCCGCAACGATCGCCGGCGGTGTCCTCACCGGAGGAGATCCCCTGAACCGTCTTGCCTTGCTCACCGCGCTCGCGCTCGGCTCGACTTCCCTCGCCCAGGAGGCAGGGGGCTACTCGGCCGGCCCGGGACTCGGCTCACCGGAGTACCAGACGACCGTCAATGCGCCCCGGGTGAAGTCGCCGGCCTACACCCAGGACCGCGTCTTCGGCGCGAGCCGCTTCTGGAAGCTGGACCTCGGCCGTTACGAGGTCGAGGTCTGGTGGGACGAGAAGTTCAAGCGGGACGAGCCGAACGAGTCGGTGCTGAAGCTGGAGATCGAGATCGGCCTCACCCCCCACATCCAGCTCGACATCTACCAGAACTTCGTCATCTCCGAGGGGCAGTTCGACGTGGAAGGCAACCAGATCGAGCTCCGCTACGCGTTCGCCTCCCAGTACAACGAGATTCCCTGGAACCCCGTGCTCTACCTCGAGTGGCACCCGCGGAAGCAGGCACAGGACCGGGCCGAGATCCGGCTCCTGATGGGAGGCGATCTCCCGGCCGCGGGCCTCTGGGCGGCGAACCTCTTCGCCGAGGGCAACGTGGATTACTTCAACGCCTCCTACGCCGAGGGCTTCGACGGCGAGTTCGGCGCGACGGCGTCGGTCAGCTTCCCGGTCGCGGGCGACTGGTTCCGCCTCGGCGCGGAGGTGCGGGGAGGCGTCGACCAGCACGGCAGCCCCCGCTTCTACGCCTCGGGCTTCGTGGGGCCGAACGTGCTCCTCGCCTACCGGCCGGCGGGCCTCAAGCTCACCGCCACCGCGCTCTTCGGGCTCTTCCCCGAGGATCCGCTCTGCCGACTGTTCGTGATCGCCGGCTGGCAGTTCTGAAGCGTTGCGCGTGGGGCGTCCTCGGGGGATTCAAGAGGCCGGAGGACGACTGACCGTGCCCGACCCCAAGCCCGACCCGAAGCGGCCCGAGCCCGAGCCCCACGTCCACCGGGACGAGGAGGTGGAGGAGGCCTCCGAGGAGTCATTCCCGGCCAGCGACCCGCCGGGATGGACCCCGACCACGCCGGGCACCGATCTCCCT
Source organism: Myxococcaceae bacterium (assembly GCA_003818285.1). Lineage (GTDB taxonomy): Bacteria > Myxococcota > Myxococcia > Myxococcales > Myxococcaceae > RPRB01. Next base: position 12,155 of record RPRB01000092.1, on the reverse strand, counting down.
TCGCCGCAGCCGCAGCCGCAGCCGCACCAGCCGCCTGGACGTCGGTGAGCCAGGTCGCCGAAGGTGCGACATCGGTGTTGCGGCCCGGCGCGAGCTTTCCGCCGACCGTGAAGTCGATTCCTTGGGGTCTTCCGGGGTTCCGCTAGACTTCGTCCCCCATGAAGTTCACCCCGCTCGACATCCGGCAGAAGCGCTTCGAGACCTCGTTCCGTGGCTACGCCGCTCGCGACGTGCAGGGCTTCCTGGAGCTCCTGGCGGCGGAGTTCGAGGAGGTGGTGAGGGAGAACATCGCGCTGAAGGACGAGCTCAAGCGCACGCAGGTGGAGCTGGAGCGTCACCTCGAGCGGGAGCGCGCCCTGCAGCAGACGCTGGTCACCGCCCAGCGCGTCTCGGAGGACCTCCGTGACGCAGCGAAGAAGGAGGCGGAGATCGTCGTCGCCGAGGCCGAGCTCCAGTCGGAGAAGATCGTCCATGCCGCGCACCACAAGCTGGTCCAGGTGGTGGACGACATCAACGAGCTGAAGCGGCAGCGCTCGCGGTTCGAGGTCGAGCTGCGCTCCTTGGTGAGTGGCCATCTCAAGTTGCTGGACGCGGTCACCGACCACCCCGAGGCCGAGGCCCCGGTCCGGGTGGACGACAACGTGTCCTTCCTGGCACCGAAGAAGGCGGGCACGCCGTAGCGGAACTCCTCCGGGAGGTCCCCGGCGCGGTCGAGCTTTCGGTCCGGGCCAAGACTCGCGCCTCGAGGCCGGGCATCGGCGCGGTCCGGGAGGGCGCGCTCGAGGTCCGCGTCGGCGCACCCCCGGTGGAGGGAGCGGCGAACGAGGCCATCGTCGAGCTCCTCGCCCGCGTCCTCGACCTGCCTCGCCGCGCAATCACACTGGTCTCGGGCGAGCGCGGGCGCACGAAGCGGGTCCGGATCGAAGGCCTGACGCTGCAGGACATCCGCGCACGGCTCGGGCTGTCCGGATGAGACGCGGGCCACGGGGCTGCAAAGTGCGCAAGGAGGGTGCCCGGGGAAGCGCCTCAGCCCGGGGCGCGCCGGAACCCGTCCCGGAGGGCATCCAGGACCGGACGGAGCCTCGGCCATCCCCGCTGCTCCACGCGATAGAGCGCCGTGACCGGCACTTCGGGAGAGCCCAGCGTGGGGAGGACCCGCCGGAGCCGCCCCGTGGCCAGGTCCGTCGCCACCAGCCAGTCCGGGAGCAGCGCGATCCCCAGTCCGGCGACCGCGAGCTCCCGGAGCGCGAGCGGAGCGTTGCAGGCCACGCGGCTCTCCACCCGGACCGTCTCCACTCGCCCCTCCCCGGCCAGCACCCAGACGCCAGCGCCGGCCTCGAGCTGCGGCTGCACGAGGGCAGCGTGCCTGGCTAGCTCGGCGGCAGATCGCGGCGCGCCGCGCCCGTCGAGGTAGCCCGGCGAGGCGACGAGGATGCGCCGGAAGCTGCCCAGCCGCTGGGCGACCACCGAGGTCGAGTCGTCCAGCGTTTCCCCGACCCGGACCGCGAGGTCCACCGCGTCCTGGACCAGGTCCTGGTTCCGGTCCTCGAGCAGCAGGTCCACCACGAGACCGGGATGATGCTCTGCGAGCCGCGGCAGGAGCGGCACCACCGTGTGCAGCCCGAGGCTGACACCCACGCTGACCACCACCCGCCCGGCCACCCGTCGACTGCCGCGTACCGTCTGCTCTGCCCGCTCGACCGCGCCGAGCACCCGGACCACCTCGGCGTGGTAGGCGCGGCCGGCGTCGGTGAGAGCCAGCCGGCGCGTGGTCCTGAGGACCAACGGTGCTCCCAGCTCCCGCTCCAGCGAGGAGAGCTGGCGGCTCACCGCAGCCAGCGACAGCCGGAGGCTCCTCGCGGCTCGGGAGAGGCTGCCGGTCTCGGCGATCCGGACGAAGGTGCGCATCTGGGCGAGCAGGTCCATGGTCCGAGGAGCCTCCAGCGTTACTTGCGTTGAACGCAAGAGTCCACTGCGCGCTGCGGACCAATCTCCGGGCCGCCCACCGCATCCGAGGGTGACCGCCGGACCTCCCGTCCTGGCGTTCATCGGAGACACGTCATGCCTCGCATTCCCCCAGTTCCGCTCGCCATCGCCCCGGAGAAGGTCCGCCCCTCGTTCGAGGGCCTGAAGAAAACGCTCGGGACGGTGCCCAACCTCTTCGCCACCATCGGCCAGTCGCCGGAGGCGCTCCAGGCGTTGCTGGCGGCGATGGATGCTCTCTCGCGCGGCGCCCTCCCCGCCCGCGAGGCGGAGCAAGTCAACCTCCTCACCTCCGAGCTCAACGGCTGCGCCTACTGCGTCTCGGCGCACGGGGCGCTGGGCAAGCTCGCCGGGCTCGCCCCGGACGACATCCAGGCCGCGCGGGGCGGACGCGGTTCCGGAGTCCGCGAGCAAGCCATCCTGGACCTCGTCCGGCGGGTGGTCCGCACTGGTGGCTCCGGGGCCGGCACCGAGCTCGTCCGGGCGAAGGAGGCGGGCCTCACCGACGGGGAGATCGTCGAGGTGCTGGCGCACGTGGCCCTGAAGGCGTTCACCAACGCAGTGGCGATCCTCGCCCAGACCGACATCGATTTCCCGAAGCAGCCCCTGCTCCCTGCGACCTGATCGACAGGGTTGACCGCGGGCCTCGGAGGTGCGGCTGCGGGGCCCGCCGGGCGCGATCTCTCAGCCGACGCGCTCGGGCCGGCGGCAGGCAAGCCGCTGCAGGCTTCTCTCGAGGCTGCTCGCGCCCGCTCCAGGCGAGGATCGAGCGCGGGGTCTAGGCCGCGAGGCCGACCGGGATCTTGAACTCGAAGCGGGTGCCCTTCCCCGGCTCGCTCTCGACCCTCACCGTGCCGCCGTGCTCGTCGGCGATCTGCTTGACGATCGACAGCCCCAGGCCCGTCCCCTCGGGGCGCCCGGCAGTGGTGAAGGGGTCGAACACCCGGTCGGCGATCTCCGGAGGGAGCCCCGGCCCGTCGTCCTCGAAGCGGAGTACCAGGTCGTCCGCCTCACGATCGATGCTGAACAGGAAGTGCCCGCCGGTGGGCATGGCCTCCACCGCGTTGCGGGCCAGGTTGAACACCACCCGCCGCAGCTTCCCCTCGTCGAACCGCGCCGGGCCGGTATAGCGCGGGACGACCGAGAGGCGGACCGGGCTCTTCTTGAACTCCTGTCGGAGGTAGGCCTCGGTCTCGCTGGCGAACTTCTGGAGGTACACCTTGCGGATCAAGAGCTCGCGCTCCCCCCGAGCGAAGGCCAGCGTCTCCCGCATCATCGCGTTCAGGTGCTCGAACTGCTTGTCGACCACCGCCGCGTACTGCAGGCGCTGCTGCTCGTCCGGCTCGGTGGCCATCAGCTCGGTGTATCCGCTGATGACGGTGAGCGGAGTCCGGAAGTCGTGCACCACGCCCGAGAGCATCTGGCCGATGGCCGCCAGCCGCTCGCGCTGCTCGGCCTCTTCGCGGTTCCGCCGCACCTTGATCGACCGCCCGGCCTGCCCGGCGATCAGCGTCGCCAGCCGCTCGTCGCTCTCGGTGAAGCCCGAGGGCTTGTTGAGCAGCGCCAGCGCGCCCACCACCCCCTCGTCCACGGTGATCGGCACCGAGAGCACCGCGTCGGCGCGCACGTCGAGCCGGGCGGGAATGCTCGGATCATGGGCGGGGTGATCCGCGGCGCGGGCCACCCGCACCGTCTCGCCCGTGCAAGCCACGTGGCCGACGATGCCCTGCGCCGGCTTGAGCTTCACCGTGACCAGGGACTCGGCGTTCTCCCCCACCACGCTCTTGAAGTAGAGCGCGCCCTGCGACTCGCCGGGGTCCACCAGGAAGATGGCCGCCGCGGTGGCCCCCAGCGTGGGCGCCACGCGGGACAGGAGGACGTCCATCAGGTCGGACTGCTTCTCCGCCGAGGAGACCGCCTTCTCGGTCTCGAAGAGGAGGTCCAGGTCCTTCAGCGCGTTGGAGAGGTCCGACTTCGCCTGGCGCAGCGCCTCGTTCTGGGCCCGCAGCTCCGCGTAGAGCAGCACGTTGTCCAGCACCGCGGCGATCTGGGTGGCGACCGCCTCCACCAGGGCGAGGTCCTCGCCGCTGAAGACGTTGGTCTTGCGGTTCAGCACCTCCACCACCCCGAGGATCCGCCCGCTCACGTGCCTGAGCGGCACCGCGATCATCGACTTGGTGACGAAGCCGCTCATCCGGTCGATGTTGGGGTGGAAGTGCGAGTCGGTGTACGCGTCGCCCAGGAGCAGGCTCTGCCCGGTGGCCATCACGTGCCCGGCGATGCCCGTGCCGAGCGGCAGCCGGATCTCGTCCAGCTGGCCGCCGCCGCGCAGCACCCGGCTCCACAGTTCCTGCTTCTCCGCGTCCAGCATGAACAGCGTCGCCGCCTCGGCCTGGAGCAGGGAGCTCAGGCGATCCATGACCGTGCGGAGCAGCGCGTCGACGTCACGGACCGAGGACAGGAGCGTGGCGATCTCCAGCACCGCGCTGAAGCGCTCCGCCTGGCGTAGCACCGCCGACTCGAGTTCCTGCAGTTTGTCGGTCAGGCCGCTGAGCAGCCCGGCCGGGCTGACGGGCTCGGCCGCCTTGACTCGATCCGCCATCGTTCGTCCGGGGTTGAGACTCTACACCAGGAGCGGAGGACAGGCCTCCCGGGTGAATCGCGACCGCGCGCGGAGTGTCTGGCGGGCGTCGCGGGGGTGCATCGACGTCGACGTCAGAGCTGTTGCACGGCCTGAGGCTAGTGCGCGTCGGCCCAGCTCTGACCGAGACCCACCTCGACCTCCAGCGGAACCCGCAGCTGCGCGACTCCCATCATGCTGCTGCGGGCCAGCTCCACCGCGCGGTCGACCTCGTCCTCCGGAGCCTCGAAGAGCAGCTCGTCGTGGACCTGAAGGAGCATCCGGGTGCGTAGCCCGGTCTCCCGCAGCCGGTGGTCGATGCGGAGCATCGCCATCTTGATCAGGTCGGCGGCGGTGCCCTGGATGGGCATGTTGATCGCCGCGCGCTCGGCGGCCTGTGCCGTGGCGCGGTTGCTGGAGTGCAGGTCGTCCATCAGCCGGCGACGACCGAAGAGCGTCTCCACGCTCCCGGTGCGGCGCGCTCGGTCCACCGTCTCCTCGAGGTAGCGGCGGATGCCGGCATAGCGCGCGAAGTAGCGGTCGATGATCGACGCCGCCTCCTCGTGGGGGATGTCCAGCCGCGTCGAGAGCCCGTGGGGCGACAGCCCGTAGGCGATGCCGAAGTTCACCATCTTCGCCACGCGGCGCTGGTCGGCGGTCACCTCGCCCGGCGTGACCCCGAACACCTCGGCAGCGGTGCGCTGGTGCACGTCCTCCCGGGCCTGGAACGCCGACAGCAGCCCCGGGTCCTCCGAGACGTGGGCCAGGATGCGCAGCTCGATCTGGCTGTAGTCGGCGGAGATCAGCTTCCAGCCCCGCTCGGCGACGAACGCCTGGCGGATGGCGCGGCCCACGTCGGTCCGCACCGGGATGTTCTGGAGGTTCGGGTCCGAGCTGGAGAGTCGGCCGGTCGCCGTCGCTGCCTGGTGGAAGGTGGTGTGGAGCCGCCCGTTGGGGCCGATGAGAGGCACCAGCGCGTCGAGGTAGGTGGTCTTGAGCTTGCTGAGGGTCCGGTACTCGAGGAGGGCGCGGGGCAAGGGGTGCTTCTCCGCCAGCTTCTCCAGCACCTCGGCATCGGTGGACGGGCCGGTCTTCCCCTTCTTTAATACGGGAAGGCCGAGGTCGGTGTAGAGCACCTGCGCCAGCTGGGCGTTGCTGTTGACGTTGAAGACCCGGCCGGCGAGCCGGTGCAGCTCCTGCTCCTGTGAAGCGCACTGGGCGTCCACGTCGCGCGAGAGCTCGGCGAGGACGCCCCGGTCCACCTGGATGCCGTGCCGCTCCATCCGGGTGAGCACCGGGATCAGCGGCAGCTCCAGCTCGCGGGCGAGCCCGGTGAGCTTGGCGGATTCGATGTCCCGCCACAGCCCCGGGGCGAGCCGCTCCACCGCCTGGGCCCGCTGACCGAAGGCCTCGGCCACCTCCTCGGGAGGGCGGTCCCCGAGCCCGCTGCCCGCCCGCCGGGCCGCCGCCGCGTCGTAGGGAACCGGCAGCTCGAGGTGGAGGCGCTCCCGGGCGAGGTCCGCCAGGGCGTGCTCCCGCCGGGAGGCGTTGAGGAGGTACGAGAGCAGCTCCACGTCCCCGTCCAGCCCCTGCAGCTCCATCCCCATCCCGAGGAGGAGCAGCGAGAGGGCCTTGGCGTCGTGGGCATCCTTGGGCAGCCGCGGGTCCGAGAGCAGCGGACCGAGCACCGCGCGCAGGTCCTCGCGCGAGAGCCGCCGGGCACCGAGCCCGTGGTGATCGAGCGACACGTAGGCCGCGGTGTCGCCCGCCGCGACGCCCAGCCCCACCAGGGGCGCCGTGGCCGGAAGGCCATCGTGCGCGGGGACCAGCGCCACCCGTCCGTGGGCCCGGATGGCGTCCGCCAGGCCCACCAGGGCGTCGCGGTCGGCGATGACCACCGTCCTCCCCATCGGTCGCGCCGCGGCCGCGTCGGGGCTGGGGGGCATTTCCTGTAGCAGCTTGTAGAACTCGAGCTCGGTGAAGAGCGCCCGGGATCTCTCGCCGTCGAACGGCTGGCGGATGAAGCGCGAGGCGTCGGTCTCCACCGGGAGGTCGGTGCGGAAGGTCACCAGCGTCTTCGCCCGGAGCATGCCCTCGCGGTGCTGCTCGATCGCCTCGCGGATCTTCGGCTTCTTCACCTCGTCCAGCCGGGCGAGCAGCCCCTCCACGCTCCCGAACTGCTGGATGAGCTCGGCCGCAGTCTTCGGTCCGATGCCCGGAACCTTGGGAACGTTGTCGATGGGGTCTCCGACCAGGGCCAGGTAGTCGCGCATCTGGCCGGGCTCGATGCCCAGCCGCTCCTTGACCTCGCGGGGTCCGGTGTGGCGGTCGAGCATCGGGTCGTAGAGCCTGACCCGCTCGTCCACCAGCTGCATGAAGTCCTTGTCCCCGGTGACGATCTGCACGTCGAAGCCCTGCTGCTTGGCGGCCAGGGCCAGGGTGCCGATGACGTCGTCCGCCTCCCAGCCGGCGTACTCGAGGACCGGGACCCGCAGGGCGTCGACCACCTGCCGGACCAGCTCGAACTGGTGGGGGAGGTCCGGCGGCGGCCCCTCGCGGTTGGCCTTGTAGGTGGGGTCGATCTCCTGGCGGCCGGTGCGGCTCTCCTTGTCGAAGGCCAGCGCGACGTGGGTGGGCTTCATCTCCCGGAGCGTCTTGAGGAGCATCCGGGTGAAGCCGTAGACGGCGTTGGTGGGCACGCCCCGGCTGGTGCTGAGGTTGGCGATGGCGTGGTAGGCGCGAAAGACGAAGCCCGACGCGTCGATGAGCGTCAGGACGGGGCGAGAGCTGGGCATGACCTTCTGCCCAACCCTATACAGCGGAAACCGGCTGAGCGGCTCGGTCCTCGCGACCCACCCACGCCTCGAGGCGGACTACCGCAGCACGAGCTTGATCTTCTCGTTGCAGATGAAGAACTCGTCGCCGTCCTCCACCTGCTTGCGCTTGATCCGCTGCTTGTTGAACCAGGTGCCGTTCGACGAGCCCAGGTCCTCGATGTAGTAGGCGCCCTCGTCGCGGACGATGACCGCGTGCTCACGGCTGACCTTGCCCGAGTTGATGATGAAGTCGCAGTGCTTGCCCCGGCCGATGACGAACCGGTCCTTGCCGATGCGGTCCAGGGCGCCGCTCTCGGCCATCAAGTAGAGCTGGCCCCCGGAACCGGACCGCTCCTCGTCCTCGGGGAGCGGGCGGTCGAGGATGTCCAGCGGGTCGTCCGGCGTGCCGTCGGGAGCGCCGGTGTCCACCTCGCCGAGGGAGGCCAGGTCCTCCAGGTCGCCCTTTCCCAGGACCGGGGTCCCGATGGTGGGCGCCACCGCCTCGGCGGCTGCGGTGCTCCGCAGGGGCGCGCTCCGGGGCGGCGCTGCCGCGGCCACCCGGTTGTTCAGCGTGGGCTGGGCCGGGACGGGGGTCTTTCTCCGCGGGGAGACCTCGAGGAAGCCGTTCAGCCGGGCGAACATGAACAGGGCCTGATTGATGAGCCCGTCCCGCTCGCTCCCCATCTGCCTTGCCATCTCCTCGAACGCTTCCCAGAGGTGGTCGGGGATGGCCACCTTGCGGACGGGATGTGGCGGGTTGAAGTCGCCCATGGCGCGCACGGGCGACAAGGCTAGCACGGTCAGTAGTGGACGCCGATGTCCCCCGCCGTGGCGGCGCTGAAGGTGATGGTGGTGGGAGAGAAGTCCACGATCACGTTGCCCCCCGGGTAGAGGACAAAGATGCGGTCTGCGCCCACAACCTGTGGGTAGACGAACCGCTGGTAGAGGGACAGCGCTCCCGGAAGGTTGAGCCCGCCCAGCCCGAGAGTCGCGGAGCTGATGGGCACCGAGGCCGGGGTGTAGCCGTTGACGAAGGAGAAGACGTACCCCGAGCCGCGGAGCGAGGGAACGTCACCCTCGGTGAGCACGGGCTCGATGCCCGCGTCGGTCACGAGGTCGTTGTTCGAGTCCGTGTACTGGATGGTGTCCTGCATCTGGAAGGAGAGGCCGGTGGGGTTGAGGGTCTCCGCCGCGTCGGTGCCGGCATCGGCGTCCGGCCGCCAGAAGCGGACGAAGTTCGGGCGCGAGTTCGGCCCGGCATCGAAGGTGCTCAGGCTCCCCGGCGGAGGCAGCGCCACCCGCCCGAGGAATCCCGACAGGGTGCCGTTCACGGTGAGAGGGTGCGGGGCCAGGCTGCTGCTCCGGATGGTGTACGTCACCGGAGGCGGGCAGTTGGCGATGCTGGCGACGGTGCCATCGGAGAGCACCAGCACGTTCCCCCCGTCGAGCCCCCCGTCGAGGGTCTCGGCCAGCGCGGTGGTCCGGCTCTCGAGGAACAGGGCGCCCGGGCCCGGGACGAGCACCCCGCCATCCTCGGTGGCCTGGATCGGGAAGGCGAACTCGCACTCGGTCCCGGTGTAGTCCACGGGGATGATGACGTCGCCGGGCTCGACGTAGCCCTGCTCGACCAGGATCCGGCTGTTGATGGACAGGGGCCACCTGCCCTTCGAAGGGTCGCCCAGCCCGGCGTCGAGCGGCTCCCGGGCGATGCCGGCCACCACGCCTTCGTAGAGGACGGCGACGCTCTCGCTGTAGGGCCAGATCCCGCGCTCGATCGTGATCTGCTGCGGCCCTCCCCGGAAGGTGGCGGTCGCCCCGTTGTTGAGGATGGGCTTGTTGTCGGTGATCCCGACCCCCCCCTGGGCGAAGTTGATCTGCCGCAGGGTCATGGCGTCGAAGGCGAAGATCTGCGCCGCCGGGATGGCGTTCCCGTACCCGCTCACGGTGACGAAGCCCAGGAGCCCGTACTGGAACTGGGCGCCGGTGTAGTAGAGGGCGAGCCCGTTGGCCTGGACGACGATGTCCTGGATGACTCCCACCGCGCCGTTGTTGGCGAAGCGAATGGGGAGCATCCGGTTGGCGTCGCGGACTCCTCCGTCGGGGAAGGTGTTGGGGGGCCGGTACTGCACGTCCGCGAAGCGGAAGGGGATGCCGGCGTCGTCGAAAACGACCGTCCCGTCGGCTGTGGTCACATCGCGACGGTCGTCGAATCCGTCGATCGCCACCGGATGGAGGGTGACCGGGACGGTTCCTCCATCCTCGATCAGGGCTCCGTTCGCGTCGAACCGGGACTGGAGCGTTCCGGTCCGGTCGAGGTCCACGGCCAGCACACCCACGCAGTCGATCTTCCCGGCGCAGGAGGCCTCGTCGAGGATTCCGAATACCCGCGTCCCGGCGTCCATCACCACGTCGGTGGTTCCCCCGTCCACCCCGCCGTCGGTGTCGATGACGATGCTGCTCGGGAAGCCGCCGTCCGGCAGGCGAGTGGCGATCAGCTTCACCACGTTCCCGTGGGTCACCAGCCGCTTGACCGGGAAGCTCTCCGCCACCGTGGTGTCGGAGTTGAAGACCGCGTCCACCGACGACAGCAGACCGGTGGGCTGCGGCGTGACCACCCGGACCCGGCCCTGCTCGGCCAGGTTCTCCCGGGGAAACGGGGGGCTGGCCATGAGCCGGGTGGCGATCACCAGCCGGCGCTCCTCGGGGTCGGGCGGCTTCGCCGGGTGCTGCACCGTGGGCAGGGCGACCATCGCGGTCACCACCTCGTCCCGGATGACGTCGAGCGGCTGCAGCACGTAGAGAGGGAGGGAGGCCGGGTACTGGCCGCAGGTGCCCGAGGCCACCACGGTGGTGCCACGGTCCCGGGGCAGGTTGGGCAGGAGCAGCTCCCAGATGGTGGTATCGGTCCCGTCGAAGGTGGCGAAGTAGAGCTGGGCCTGGCGGTCGTCGAAGGTCAGGCGCGAGGTGAGCGCGGTCACCACCGAGTCCGGACGGGGGGCGATCCGGCCGAACTCCTTCAGCTGCTGGGGGCAGTTCACCGCTCCGATGATCGACACCGCGGAGCTACCGGCGCCGCGGGCGAAGACCCAGTCACCCTGCAGCGGCTGGCCCAGCGGCCCGTAGCGGGTGGGAGTAGAGAGCTCCACCGGCGCGGGCAGCGTGGGGATGGAGAGGGGGACCAGCGGGTTGGGGGCGCGGACGAAGTCGCGCTGGAACCCGGGTCGCGGCTCGAGGTCGAGGACGCGGAGCTCGTTGCTCCGGGTGCTGGTGATGAAGAGCAGCGAGCCGGAGACCACGGACGAGTTGGTGCCGCTCAGCTGGGTGGGCGGGGGCACGCTGCTCTGGGAGCAGGCGAGGCCGAGACCGAGCGTGAGGAGGGCGAGGAGTCTCGTCTTCACGGAGAGGTGTCCACGCAGTTGCGGTCGTCGGTGGCCAGCAGGCAGTACTGCTTCGAGCCGATGTGCCCGACCAGGTGAGGCGAGAACCGGCCGCCGGCGGCCTCCGCCGAGAGCGGGACGTCGACGATGGCGACCCTCCCGTCCCCGAAGTTGCTGACGTAGAGCCGCGCGAACGTCGGACCGGCGCCATTGGACCGGAGATCGACCGCGATGGCGAACGGCACGGCGCCCACCCCCGGCATGAGTGCGGCGATCTGGCCGAGGTCGTCGTCGTAGAACGCGAGCGAGCCGTCGACGGCGCAGCTCACCACCACCAGCGGCGCGCGGCCGGTGCGCGGAATGAGCTGGACGTCGTTGGGGCCGGCCGGAAGCGGAACCCCCCGGACCAGGGTGAAGCTGGGCGGAAGCAACTCGCCCACCGGCTCGATCACGTCGATCACCAGCAGCGCCGCGGGGTTGTCCACCGCCAGGTAGAGCCGCGGGGGGCGGAGCCCCTCGCGCGGCCGGAGCTGCAGGGCGCGTGCGTCGAGCGACGCCCAGACGAGCTGCAGCTGCGGGAAGGCGACCAGGTCGGCCTTCCGGTCCACGACCCGGAGCAGGACGTCGGGATCGGTGCTGACGAGCTTCGCCCGGCCCGAGACGTAGAGGAAGTCGGTGGTGACCACGACGCTGTTCGACGATCCCCTGCCGATGCTGGCGAAGGCCGAATCGGGGACCACGTATCCGCCGGTCGTGGCATAGCTGGCCCGGGCCGCGTCCAGGTCGGACTGATGCAGCGTGACCAGGAAGTTCTCGAGGTTGGTGGCGCTCTGCGCGGGGCTGGTCGCCGGGCGGAGGTGGGTGACGTAGATCTCGTCACTGTCGGGGGAGAGCGTCACGCTGTAGGGCTGGGGCGCCGCGGGGATTCCCCGCTGCCCCGGCTCCTGGGCGAGCGCGAGCCGGAGCGCATCGACCGTGCAGTCGGTCCCCCCGGAGAAGAAGCAGCGCATCGGGGTGCCACCGTCGGTGGGCGGGGTGATGTCCATGATCGCCAGCTCGTCGCCCTCGGATCGCGAGGGCACGAAGAGCCGGGTGCCGGCGTCGTCCACCGTGGCCAGACCGGCGAAGCTCGCGATCTTCACGATGCTCCCCTCATTGGTGGCCAGGTCGACGAACTGGACCGGCCGGCCCTGGTCGGAGCCCCCGTCCGGAGGCGTCGGGACCGGATCGCCGGGGAGCGGCACCGCGCGCGCGCCGTCGTCCGCGCCGGTCCGGACCTGGGCGAGATCGATCGCCGTGACCCAGCCGATGTCGAACCGCCGGTCGAAGTTGGAGTTCGCGACGTAGAGGCGCCCCAGT
>RPRB01000091.1 GCA_003818285.1 Myxococcaceae bacterium | reverse complement strand
CGGACTCGACGGCGCCGAAGGTGTCTGACACCTCGAGCGCCGGCTCGAGCAGGACCGACCAAGCAACCACCACGCCCCCCGCGTCCGTCGCCGGTGGGGAGCCCGCCGCGACCTCGTCATCGACACCCGGGCGCCCAGTGGCGCGCGTGATGCCCTCGCCCGCACCGGGTATTCCTGGCTCGACGGCTGGCGCGTCCGCCGCAGCGAACGGGATCAGCGGTTCGGCGGCCGGGCCGGATGTTCCCCGCTCGGCCACCGCGGAGTCTCTGCCCGTGGACACGAGCCCCGGCGGATGTGCCACCGGGGAGTGCCTGCCCGACACAGCCCCTGCGGCACCCCGCGGACGGGATGACGCCACGCGTCCGCTGCTCGAGCGCTGGCGCGCGGCGCTGGACACGGTCGCCGCCGAGTCGCCGCGGCACTCGGCCTCGCTCAAGAACGCACGGCTCCTCTCGTTGCGTGAGGGCGAGGTGGCCATCGCCTTCCGGCCCGATGCCGGCTTCCATCGGACCACCGTCACCGGTCAGAGCGGGCGCGCCGTCGTCGAGCGCCTCCTCTCCGTGCACTTCGGGCGCCCCACCCGGCTCGTCGTGGACGAGACACCGGGCGCCGCCACCGGAGGGAAGACCCTCGCCGAGCTCGACGCCGAGGCCCGTGCCGAGCACGAGCGCGCCACTGGACAGTCGGTCCGCAACCACCCCGCAATCCTCGCCACCCTGCGCGTCCTCGGGGGTGAGCTGGAGCACATCCAGGTACTCGAGCGCGAGCGCACCGGAGCGCCCGGCAGCGACGTCATCGACGAGCAGCCCTGAGCCATTCCACGGAGCACGCCATGCCCGGAGTCGACCTCAACTACTTCATGCGTCAGGCCAGCAAGCTGACCGAGAAGCTCGAGCAGCGAAAGAAGGAGCTGGCCGAAGAGACCGTCGAGGGCCAGGCCGGCGACGGCCGGGTCAAGGTCGTGGCCACCGGCGCCGGCGACGTCCGCTCGATCAAGATCGCCCCCGAGGTGCTGCAGGCCGGCGACGTGGAGATGATGGAGGACCTCATCGCCGCCGCGGTGAACGCCGCGCTCACCCAGGCCCGCGAGCTGAGCGAGCGCGAGCTGGGGAAGATCTCCGGCGGCCTGAAGATTCCCGGAATCACCGGATGACCCCGGACCCGCTCAACCGCCTCGTCGCCCAGCTGTCGAAGCTCCCCGGCATCGGGGAGAAGACCGCCCAGCGCCTCGCGTTTCACATCCTGCGCGCGCCGGACGACTACGCCACGGAGCTCGTCGCCGCGCTCCAGGAGGTGAAGAGCAAGGTCCGGCTGTGCACTCGCTGCTTCTCCCTCACCGAGGGACAGCTCTGCGGCTTCTGCACCGACCCGCGGCGGGACGACCGGGTGCTCTGCGTGGTCGAGGGCATCGCGGATCTCATGGCCCTGGAGAAGACGCGGGAGTTCAAGGGCCGCTACCACGTCCTCCACGGTGTCCTCTCGCCCCTGGAGGGCATCGGCCCGGAGCAGCTCCGGATCCAGGAGCTGCTCGTCCGCCTCGAGGACGGCAAGGTGGAGGAAGTCATCGTCGCCACCAACCCGGATGTGGAGGGCGAGGCGACGGCGCTTTATTTGATGAGGCTCCTCAAGCCGATGGGCATCCGGGTGACCCGGCTCGCCCAGGGCCTCCCGATGGGCGGCGACCTCGAGTTCGCGGACCAGGCGACCTTGGCCCGCGCGCTGTCCGGACGCCGCGAGCTGTAGCCTTCAGAAGCGAGTGGCCGCGGAGAACTCCTCGAACGAGAGCGACGACTCCGTCTGGTACTCGCGCCAGCGCGCGATCCGACCGTCCCGGAGCTTCACCATCACCACGCCGTGGTACTGCCGGTTCAGCCGGAAGGTGTACTCGCCCGCGCCCACCTGGCTGATCGGATCGAACGCCAGGTAGTGCCAGATCATGTGCATGGGCTTCGCGGTCCCCTTCTCGCCGCCGAAGAACTCGAACAGGTCGGCGCGGCCGGAGTGGAACTGTTTCCGCGGCGGCTCCTCGTAGAGCGCGTCCTCGGTGAAGCACTCCACCGCCTTCGCCGCGTTCCCCTCGCGCCAGCCGGCGGCCACCTGCTCCATCAGCGCCCGGAACCCCTCGGCGTCCAAGGCACCGGTCGGGGTCCCGGTCGACCTCGCCCCGGCGCACCCGGCGAGCACCAGACAGGACAGCAGCCATGGGCGCATCGGACTCCTCCTGCACGCTCCCTGCGGCGAACGCCCCGAATGCAGCAACGCCCCTGTCTCGCCGCCGGGTGGCGTGTCATCCAGGTCAGCATGCCTGTCTTCAAGATTGTCCGTTTCGCCGTTCGCCCGGACGCCCGCGCCGAGGTCGAGAAGGCGATGCGCGAGTTCGCCCTGTACGTGGGGCTCGAGCTCGAGGATTCCTCCTGGACCACCTACCGCGATCGCCGGAACCCCAACGTCTACGTCACGCTCATCACCGCCGACGACGATGACGCTGCCGAGCACCAGCGCTCCGCCGGCGGGTCGGTCCAGTTCGCCCGCGTGCTGCACTCCCGGCTCCTCACCGACGCGGAGACGCGCGAGTACGAGCTGGTCGCCACCAGCCGCGGCGGACTGCCCCCCTGAGCAGAACCGCTACTGGCGCTGCGCCATGATCGCCAGGAGCGCGGCCGTCTCGGGATCGCTCCACGACGCCAGCGACGCCGGCACGAGCACGCTCATCGTCTCGCTCCGGGGCCCGCAGGTCCTCCCGCCGGTGTAACGGGCCGCGCCCCACACCAGGTCGAACCGGCACTCGCCGACCATGCCGCGAATCCGCTGCGGGCTCATCCAGAACGTCGACGGCATCCCCCGGGTCAGTCCCGTCGCCCGGGTCTCCTCGCCCTCGGGCGTCAGCGTCAGGTCGAATGCGTCACCAGCGACGCGCCCGCTGATCTGGTTGCCCTTCACCTCCAGATCCACCCGCTGGTCGTCCCGCACCGTTCCGTGGAGCTTCCCGTCCGCCCGCTTCAGATCGAGGAACGGCCCCCGCGCGGCCGAGTCGGTCACCGTCGCCCGGTTCAGGCTGTCGTCCGTCTGGAACTGGAGCTCGTTCGTGTCCGGAGTCGCGCCCAGGAGCTTCCACCCTGGCGCCGCCGAAGGGACCGGAGCGGAGGCACAGCCAGCCAGCACCACCACGAGGAGCGAGAGTCGACGCATCGCCTACCTCCCTGTCCGCAGTTTCGTCTCCAGAGGCCGGCCGATGCTACCCGCGCCGGCCCTGCGTGCTCACATCGTCAGGCCCGGCCCAGGTCCCGCAGCACGCGACGCGCGGCGTTGTGCCCCGCCGCCCCGATGACCGATCCCGCCGGGTGACAGCCCGCGCTCGCCGAGTACAGCCCGTCCACCGGCTGCGCGTACGGGAGCCGGTCGGAGAAGCCGAAGGTGTTGTCCACGTGGTGGATGTGCCCGCCGGTGATGCCGAAATGCGCCTCGATCTTCCTCGGGTGCAAGGGGAAGGTGTCCACCACCAGGTCACTGGTCCCCGGCGCGAAGCGGTTACAGATCGACAGGAGGTGCCGGACGTAGCGCTCCTCCTCCACCTCCCAGGTCGTTCCCGCCAGGGTGTGCGGTACCCACTGCACGAAGAGCGCGGAGTTGTGGTTTCCGGCCGCGTCTCGCATCGAGGGGTCCACCGTGGTGTGGATGTACCACTCGATGGTCGGGAACTCCGGCAGCCGCCCGGCCTCGACGTCGGCGAAGCTGCGAGTCAGGGACGCCATCACCTCGCCCTCGTCGGGTAAGAGGTGAATCGTCGAGCCGAACTGGCCCCGGTCCTCGGGCAGGCAGCGGAAGCGGGGAAGCCCCTTCAGCGCCATGTTCACCTTGAACGTCGTCCCGGTCCGCCGGTAGCCCTCCACCCGCGCGTTCCACGACGTGGGGAAGCGGGCCGCCCCCACCAGGTCGCGCATCCGGAACGGATCGGAGTTCACCACCGCCACTCCCGTGCGGACCTCCCGCCCCGAGGCGCAGTGAACTGCCTCGACCCCGCCCGCGCCCACCGCGATGCGCGACACCTTCTCCGAGGTCAGGATGCGCGCGCCCGCCCCGCGCGCCAGCTCCGCCAGCCGGGCCGTGACCGTGCCCATCCCACCACCGACGATCATCCAGGTGCCGTCCGCGCCGGGCAGCCGGCACATGCTGTGGACCAGGAAGTTCATCCCGGTCCCCGGCGTGTCCCAGGTGCCGCAGAGCCCGCTGAACCCGTCGGTCACGGCGTACATCGCCTTGAGGAGGTCGCTCCGGAACTCGAACCGGTCGAGGTACCGGCCCACCGGCCCGCGGCACAGATCCACGAACACCTCGCGGAGCGCCGGCCGGACGTAGCGCTCCGCGGTCTCTTCGATGCTCAGTGGCTCCTCGAGCCAGGTCGGCGCAATGTCCTCGCGGAGCTGTCCGATCTCCTCCTCGAGCCGAGCGTTGGCCTGCCAGTCGGCCTCGGAGAAGAAGGTCGTGAACTGCGCCCGCATCGCCGCCCGGTCCGAGCCGAAGAGGAGGTAGCGCTCGCCGGTGGTGGGCAGGAAGTAGTGCGGGTCCCGCCGCTGCAGCGGCAGCTCCAGGCCCAGCGTCCGCATCAGCTCCGGCGGCATCAGCCCCAGGAGATAGGCCCCGGTCGAGGTGCGCAGCCCGGGCGCCTTTCGGAAGGGCGTCTCGGTCTTCGCCGCCCCGCCCACGGTGTCCTTCTCCTCGAGGACCACCACCGACAGCCCGGCGCGGGCGAGCAGGGTCGCCGCCACCAGGCCGTTGTGACCGGCCCCCACCACCACCACGTCCGCGCGCTCGGTGGTCATCGGCCTCCCGCAGGTCCTGCCCCTCCGCCCACCAGCTGCTCGCGGAGGAAGTACAACGCCGTGCTCGCGGCGTAGTCGTTGGTGTCCTTCTTCTTGAAGCCGTGCCCCTCGTCCAGGGCCAGCAGGTACCACACCGGCCTTCCGCGGTCGCGCACCGCGCGGACGATCTGCTCTGCCTCGCTCTGGGGAACCCGGGGGTCGTTCTTCCCCTGCTGCACGTACAGCGCCGCCCGGATGCGGTCCGCCGAGCCCAGCGGCGAGATCCGCTCCTGGACCGCCCTGACCTGAGGGTCCCGCTCGTCCCCGTACTCGACGCGGCGGAGGTCCCTCCGGTACGGGGCGGTGCTGTTCAGGAAGGTCGTGAGGCTCGAGACTCCCACCCGGTCCACCGCCGCCCGGAATCGCTCGGGGTAGTAGGCGACGGAGGCCAGCGTCATGTACCCCCCGTAACTGCCCCCGTACGCCGCCACCCGCGACGGGTCCAGGTCCGGCTGCCGGCCGATGAAGTCCAGCGTCGCACCGATGTCCTTCAGCGCCTCCTCGCGCTTCACCCCGTCGTCCGCCGCGAGGTACGCCTTCCCGTAGCCATCCGAGCCCCGCACGTTGGGCACCAGGACCGCGAGCCCCAGGTCCACGAGCGCCTGGAACTGCGCGGTGAACTTCGGCCGCTCCTGCACCTCGGGCCCACCATGCCAGTACACGACCACCGGGGCGCGCGAGCCCGGCCGGAGCCCCCGCGGCCGGTAGAGGAACGCGGGGATCTGCAGCCCACCGGTCGACGGGTAGCGCACCAGCTCCGGGCTCGCGAAGCGCGAGGAATCCATCCCCCCAACCTCGCTCCGGGTCCAGCGAATGGGCTTTCCGGACTTCACCGCCACCTGCCACACGTCGCTGGGAGAGGTGGGCGTGTCGATGGCGAAGGTCAGCACGGCCGAGGTCCGGTTCGGGAACCGCATCTCTCCCACCACCCCGGGCGGGACCTCGATGGGCGTGCGCTTCGCCCCCGGCCGCTGCACGTAGAGCTTGCTGAAGCCGTCCTCGTTGAGCGCGTAGGCCAGGGTGCCGTCGGCCGCGACCGCGAGCGCCTCGACGTTCCAGCGGAGGTCCGGGGTGAGGTTGGTCCACGGTGCTTCGGGCCGGCTCGCGTCCACCCGGAACAGCTGACTGAAGTCGCTGCGCCGATCGGTCACCAGGTACACGGAGCGCCCGTCGCCCGAGAACGCGGCCTGACGCACCGACCCCTTGCCCGCCACGGCCGGATCCGGCGTCACCCGCGACCGCTGCCGACTCTCGAGATCCACCACCCAGAGGTCCGCGTCGTCGATGGCCCGCATCTGCTTCACCAGCAGCCGCTCGCCGTCCGGCGAGAAGTCCACCGGGAGCCAGGTCCCCGTTTCCTCCGTGATCCGCTTCGCGGTGCTCGGGCTCGCCACCTCCGCCAGGTAGACGTCGGTGTCCACGCCGTTGCGGCCGGTGCCGGAATACGCCAGCCGTCGCCCGTCACGTGACAGCGTGAACGTCTCGTGCCGGCTCTTCCCGTCGGTCAGCCGCTGGTGCTGCCCGGTCTGGGTGTCCAGGCGGTAGAGCTGGAAGTTCTCGCCGCCGCCCACGTCCTCGAGGAAGAACACCGTGCGGGCATCTCCGGGGAGCCACCGCGCCTTCGCCTTCGGCTCCTTCCCGAACGTGAGCTGTTCCCGGGCGCCCAGCGGCGCGCCCACCCGATGGATCTGGTTCACCGAGGAGAAGCGGGTGAGGATCAGCACCGCCTTCCCGTCGTCCCCGGCGTCGGCCAGCGCCGCCGAGCGCACCTCGGTGTACGGCGCGAGCCAGGCTTCGAAATCTGCCGGCACCGCGGGCACGCCGCTCACCAGCACCCGGGGAAGCCCGGGCGCGGCCTCCACCGGGAGCGAGGAGACGCGCGCAGCAGCGCCGGAGTCGGGGCGGGGCGGAGGCGAGGCAGGCGCCTGCGCGAGCAGAAGGAGGAGGGAGGCCGCGACGGGTAGGATCATGTGGTCCGCCGCTTCGACCAGACCTGGGGCGTGCGCGCAAGCGGTCCCGACCGGCCGGCAGGCGCAATCCTTGCCGCATGGCTTTGCTGCCTGCTACCGTCCCGGGCGTCCGGATGAGGGCGCGGCGGCACGAACTGACGCGGAATCCCTCGGAAAACCCGGTCCGATTCCCGGCAGCGAAGGGGACATTGCACGCCCATGGGCACGCAACTGGTGATGTATGACGAGGAGTACAATCGCATCAACGCCGTTTGCGATCGCCTCACCAAGGACGCCAACGCGAAGGTCGTCTTCATCGTCGACAAGAACGGCCAGCTGATCTCCGCCTCCGGGCAGACCCAGAACATCGACACCACCTCGCTGGCCTCGCTCACCGCGGGCAACGTCGCGGCCATGGGCGGGCTGGCCAAGCTCATCGGAGAGAACGAGTTTCCCAACCAGATCCACGAGGGAGCGCGCGAGTCGCTCTACATGACCATCGTGGGGACCCGGGTGGTGCTGGTGGTGATCTTCGACACCCGGACCTCGCTTGGCCTGGTCCGTCTACGGGTCAAGAAGGCGTCGGACGAGCTCGGGAAGATCTTCGAGGCGCTGGTGAAGAAGACCGAGAGCCCGGGCGGGATGGGCTCGCCCTTCGCCGAGATCTCCGACGAAGACATCGACAATCTCTTCAGCGAATAGCGACCGAAAACCAGGTCACGAAATGTCCTTCATCAATTACTCATCCCGCGAGATCAACTGCAAGATCGTCTATTACGGACCTGGTCTGTGCGGGAAAACGACCAACCTCCAGTACATCTACAACAAGACCAACCCCGAGACGAAGGGCAAGCTGATCAGCCTCAGCACCGAGACCGACCGCACGCTCTTCTTCGACTTCCTCCCGCTCTCGCTGGGAGAGATCCGCGGCTTCAAGACCCGCTTCCACCTCTACACGGTGCCCGGGCAGGTCTTCTACGACGCCAGCCGCAAGCTCATCCTCAAGGGCGTGGACGGCGTGGTCTTCGTCGCCGACAGCCAGGTCGAGCGCATGGAGGCGAACATCGAGTCGTTCGAGAACCTCCGCACCAACCTCGGCGAGCAGGGCTACGACCTGAACCGGATCCCCAACGTGGTCCAGTACAACAAGCGGGATCTCCCGAACGCGGTGACGATCGAGGAGCTGCGCGAATCACTCAACCCGCGCTCGGTCCCGGAGTTCCAGGCCGTCGCCCCTACCGGGGTAGGTGTCTTCGACACATTGAAGGCGGTGGCGAAGCTCGTCCTCACCGAGCTGAAAAGGGGCGGGTAGGCAAGAACGGCCTCGGTCCCCCGCACGAGGGGACAGCCGAGGAGGCGCGGCGGTGGGCGCCGTCGACGGGGATCAGACCGTCGGACGAAGGAGGTCGTCCGGCGGGGGCGTGGTATGTAAAGACTCGTTTTTCCGCCGCCGGGAGCCGTCCTTGCGCCTAGCTCAGCCCGTACTTCTTGCCGTCGTCACGGTGCTCGCGAGCATCTCGGTCCACGCCCAGTCCTCGGACGCACCCCCGCCGCTTCCGGACTCGCGGGCCGACCCCGCGGCCGGCGCCGGCGAGATGGCGCCGATGCGCACCGGCGACAAGACGCTCCAGGCCACTCCGCCGGCGCCGAGCTCTTCCCCGGCCAAGGGCCCCCCGGCCGCACCCCCGCCGGGTGCCGCGGCGGCCGTCACCCCGGTGAAGCCGAGCCCCTCCGAGGCCTCCCTGCCACCGGTCACCTCCGACGAGGCGTTCCAGACGCGGGTGAAGACGCTCGAGGAGCAGGTAGTGGATCTGAAGGAGAAGATCTACCGGACCAAGGCCCGCCTCCTGCTGCTGCAAGAGACGGTGCTCGGCGGTGACCTATCCTCCGGCGCCCGCGCGGTGCTGGTCCACAAGAACGACATGGGCGGGAGCTTCGCCCTCGACTCGGTGGCCTACGCGCTCGACGGGGCGCCCATCCTCACCCGCACCGACAAGGACGGCGACCTCTCCAAGCGGCCCGAGTTCGAGATCTTCAACGGGCGCATCGTGCCCGGCCAGCACCAGGTCGCGGTGCGGCTCATCTACCGGGGCAAGGGCTTCGGGGTCTTCAGCTACCTCGAGGGCTACAAGTTCACCGTCAGCTCGAGCTACACCTTCAGCGCCGAGCCGGGAAAGGTCACCACGGTCAAGGTGGTGGGCTACGAGAAGGGCGGCCTCACCACCGACCTGAAGGATCGCCCCGCCGTCCGCTACGACGTGGAGGTCAACCGGGACGCGGCCCCCAAGCCCCAGGCGCAGGTGGAGCAGAAGGAGACGAAGTGAGGCCCACCACTGCCGCGGCGCTCCTTGCGCTGCTCGCGGTGGAGAGGCCTGCCCTCGCCACGGAGGTGCGGGTCTCCGCGTCCACCGCGGCCAAGCTGGACCAGGTGTCGGCGCAGCTCCGGAACGCCGCCGAGAACCTCGCGGTGGTGGAGACGCAGTACGCGGGCCGGGCCGATCCCTCCAACGAGCTGGTGCTGGAGCGGCGCTTCTCCGACGGAGAGATCCAGTACCTCCTCCAGGACTGGCCAACCGCCTCCGTCCTCTTCTACGACCTGCTGGCCGACAAGGGCTTCGACCACAACCCCCGCCGTCCCGACGCGCTCTGGTACCTCTCCGACGCGCTCTACCAGCAGCAGAGCTACGGCAGCGCCCGGCTCTACCTCCGCGAGCTGCTGAAGCAGGACACGCCGCGCTACCGCGAGGCGCTCAGCCGCTACCTCGACGTCACCTCCAAGCTGAACGACTGGGGGAACCTCGAGCCGTACCTGGCGAGGGCCCGTGGCCCGGACGGCCAGCTCCCGCCGGACATCCAGTACGTCTACGCCAAGTGGCTCACCCGGAGGACGGATCTGCCCGCCGAGGAGCGGCGACGCCGCGCCGCCGAGGCCTTCCAGCCGCTCACCGTCCAGGGCAACCGCTTCCGTCTCCCGAGCCTCTACTTCCTCGCCGTCCTCCGGGTGCAGGCCCAGGACTACGCCGGGGCCATGGAGCGGTTCGGCGAGGTCATCGCCTCCAAGCCGGCCGACGAGCGGGAGCAGCGCATCGTCGAGCTTGGCCACCTCGGTCTCGGCCGGCTCCTGGTGGAGACCGGCAACGTCCCCGAGGCGGTCGACCAGTACCAGGGCATCGGCCAGGACTCGCCGGCGTTCCCCGAGGCGCTCTACGAGATGGCCTGGGCCAAGGTGCGGGCCGAGGACTGGACCGGCGCGCGGAACGCTGCGGACATCCTTCTCCTGGTGGCCCCCGACTCGCCGCTCGCCCCCGAGGCGCAGATTCTCGAGGGGCACCTGCTCCTGAAGCTCAAGAAGTACGGCGAGGCCACCGAGACTTACAACGGCGTCATCAGCACCTACGCGCCGGTGCGCGACGAGATCGACCGGATGCTCGCGGTGCAGAAGGACCCGGTCGCCTACTTCGACAGCCTCCTCGCCCGGAACGAGAAGAGCCTGGACGTGAACACCCTCCTCCCTCCACTGGCGCTCAAGTGGGCCAGCGCGCAGGAGGACGTGGGACAGGCGCTCCGCGTCGTCGGTGCGCTCGAGGGCGGCAAGAAGGGAGTCACCGACAGCCGGGTGATCGCCGAGCGCATCCTCAAGGCGCTGGACGAGCGCGGCGCCGAGGCCTTCCCCTCGCTTCAGGAAGGCACCACCCGCGCCGAGGCCGTGGCCAACGGGCTGGCCTCCGCCGAGGCCACGCTCGACGCCGCCGAGGTCGAGGCGCTGGACCCGGTCCTCACCCACGACGAGCGGCTGGAGCTGGGCCGCATCCAGGCCAGACTCGCCAGCGCCCGCACCCGGCTGGGCACCTTGCCCTCCACCCCCACCGAGGTCGCCGCCCGGCGCACCCGGATGCAGGGGCGGATGGACGCGATCGACCGCGAGGCTTTCCGGCTCGGCACCGAGCTGCAGAGCATGACCGCGATGCTGGTCGCCACGCAGAAGTGGGTGGCGGACACCCGCGGGCAGCGCCGCGACGGGCCCGAGGACGAGAAGCAGTTCACCGAGCGGCTCCTCTCCGAGCAGCGCTCGCTCCAGGCGCTGGAGAAGGAGGTGGGCAACCTCCGCGGCGACCTGCTCGCCCAGCGCGGCCTGGTGGACACCACCATCAGCGGCGAGGAGGCCCTCCGGCAGGAGATGGCCCAGGCCTCCTCCTCGACGCGCGGCATCCTCTCCGGGGTCGAGCCGCGGGTGACCGGCGAGGGCACCGCGTTCGTCGGCCGCACCCGTGACCTGCGCACCCAGATCGCCACGCTGCAGCAGCGCACCGCCTCCGCGCAGTCCGCGCTCCGCGACCGGGTTCGGCAGAGGGGAGCGGAGATCCGCGAGAAGGTGGTGGCCGAGGCCCGGCTGCTCGACGGCTACGGCAAGGACGTGGGCAACGTCTCCGGCAATGCGCAGCAGCTGGTGGGACGCATGGCCTACGACAGCTTCCGCCGCGTACGCCGGCAGTTCTACGACCTGGTGCTGAAGGCCGACGTGGGCGTGGTGGACACCGCCTTCACCAGGAAGCAGTCGCAGACCAGCGAGATCCAGAAGGTCGCCTCGCAGAAGGAGGAGGAGCTGCGGGCGCTGGACCAGGATTTCCAGCCGTTGCTGAAGGACGTCGACTGATGCTGGGCTCGCTCCTCATCGCCCTGGCCCTCGCCGCCAGCCCGGCCCCCTCGCCGAAGAGCAAGGGCAAGAGCAAGCCCGCCTCGACGAAGAAGGCTCCTGCTCCGGCTCCCGCTCCGGCCGCGCCCGTCCCGGTGGATGCCACGCCCGCGGCCACTGCCAGCCCGGAGAAGAAGGACGTCCAGCCGGGCCAGAAGCCGAAGCTGGGCATGGACGGGATGGGGCGCACGCCGCAGGAGCAGAAGCAGCTGGACGACCTCCAGGAGATGCTCCGGAGCTACGAGGAGGAGTCGCGCGACTTCAAGCGCGACGTCCAGCTCCTGGTGGAGAAGAAGTACGAGGAGAAGCGGAGCGACCTCGCCTCCAGCTACGAGAAGGCCATCCGCGACCTCGAGGTGAGCGAGCGCAAGGACCGGCTGGACGCCATCGCCCAGTTCGAGGAGTTCCTCCAGCGCTACCCCGACGAGCCCCGCTACACGCCGGACGTGATGTTCCGCCTGGCCGAGCTCTACTACGAGCGCAGCGCGGACGATCACGCGGTCGCGATGCGCGCCTACGAGGACCAGCTCAAGCGGGTGGACCCGTCGAGCAACGCTCCGCCCCCGCCAGAGCCGCCGGTGGACTTCCGGCCCTCCATCGCCCTCTATCGCCAGCTGCTGGAGAAGTTCCCGAAGTTCAAGTTCAACGACGCGACGACATACCTGCTCGGCTACTGCCTGGAGAAGCAGAACGACTTCGAGGGCGCCCAGCAGGCCTACCACGACGTCATCGACGACTATCCGAAGAGCAAGTTCGTCACCGAGGCCTGGGTCCGGATCGGCGAGTACTACTTCGACGACTACGACGATCCGGACGCGCTCCCCAGGGCCGCCGACGCCTACGAGCACGCCATCAAGGACACCCGGAGCCCGCTCTACGACAAGTCGCTCTACAAGCTTGGCTGGACCTACTATCGCCAGGACCGGTTCGAGCCCGCGGTGCAGCGCTTCCTCGAGCTGGTCGACTACTACGACAGGACCGGGCCCAAGAAGGACGGCAAGTCCACCGGTGACCTCCGCGGCGAGGCGCTGCAGTACACGGCGATCAGCTTCGCCGACGAGAAGTGGGGCTCGGTGGACAAGGCGAAGGCCACCTTCGCGAAGATGGGGGGACGCCCCTACGAGGCCGAGGTCTACCGGCGAATGGGTGACGTCTACTTCGACCAGACCCGTCACACCGACGCCATCGCCGCCTACCGCCTGGCGCTGCAGCGGGACCCGCTGGCCGTGGACGCCCCCAAGCTGCAGCAGAAGATCGTCCAGGCCTACGAGCGTGACCGGAAGCTGAACGAGGCCTTCGCCGAGTCCGAGGCGCTGGCCAACGCCTACGCACCGGGCACCCCCTGGTACGAGAAGCACAAGAACGACCCCGAGGTGATCAACGCCACCCAGGACCTCGCCGAGCGGAACCTCTACGGCAGCGCCATCTACCACCACCAGCAGGCGCTGGCCCTCAAGCAGCAGGGGAAGCTCGAAGCGGCCAAGGCGATGTTCGATGCCGCGGCCAAGGGCTACGAGGGGTACCTGGGCCGCTTCCCGCGGAGCAAGGCGGCGTACGAGGTGCAGTTCTTCGCCGCCGAGTGCCAGTACAACTCGCTCCAGTTCGCCAAGGCGGCGAAGAACTACGACTCCATCCGCGACACCGGCGCCGACGACAAGTACCGGAAGGACGCCGCCTACGGCGCGGTGCTCGCCTGGACCAAGCTGGTCGAGCAGCTACAAGACCAGAAGAAGCTCGTGAAGTATCCGGTGCTCCGGAGCAAGGACCGACCGGAGGGCGAGAAGCCGCAGCCCATCGAGCTCGCCCCCGAGGAGCGCTCGCTCATCGCCGCCACCGACGCCTTCGTCCAGCTCTCGCCCACCGACGAGCGCGCGCCCGGCGTGGCTTACAAGGCCGCCGAGCTCCTCTACGCTCACAACCAGTTCCCCGATGCCCGCAACCGGTTCGAGAACATCATCCGGAGCTATCCGAAGAGCGAGGTCAGCAAGTACGCCACCAACCTCACGGTGGAGAGCTTCCTCATCGACAAGGACTGGAGGAGCGTCGAGGAGGTCTCGGCCCGGCTGGCGCAGAACACCGAGGTCATCGATCCGAAGAGCGAGCTGTACAAGGACCTGGTCAAGTTCAAGCTCGCCGGCCGGTTCAAGCTCGCCGACGAGCTGATGGCCCAGGGTGCCTGGGACGAGGCGGCGAAGAAGTACATCCAGCTGGTCGACGAGGAACCGAAGCACGAGTTCGCCGACAAGGCGCTGAACAACGCCGCGGTCTGCTACGAGAAGGACCACCGGTTCGAGAGCGCGCTCAAGCTCTACGAGCGCATCTTCCGCGACTACCCGAAGAGCAAGCTGGCCGACGCGGCGCTGTTCCGGGTGGCGGTGAACCAGGAGAACTCCTACGACTTCGACAGCGCGGTCCAGAGCTACGAGCGGCTGGTGAAGGAGTATCCGGCGAGCAAGGACCGCGAGGCCGCGCTGTACAACGCCGCCCGGCTCCTGGAGGGGCAGCAGAAGTACCCTCAGGCCGCCGCGGCCTACGCCCGCTACGCCGACCTGTTCCCCAAGGCCGAGGACGCGCCGAAGAACCAGTACCGCGCCGCGCTGGTCTACGAGAAGCAGGGCGACACGAAGAACGAGGTCAAGGCGCTGAACGAGTTCGTCCGGCGCTTCGGCGGGAAGGCCAACCAGGGGGAGCTGGTGGTCGAGGCGCAGAAGAAGCTCGGGGACGCGTACGCGAGGTCCGGCAGCCCCAAGGACGCCCGCAAGGCGTGGGAGACGGCGGCCCGCGAGTTCGACCGGCGCGGTCTGAAGGCGGACTCCGCGCTCCAGGGGGCGGACGCCGCCGCCGAGTCCCGCTTCCAGGTGGCGGAGCAGGACCTCCGGGAATTCGACAAGCTCAAGATCGGCGGGCGGGGCAAGGCCCTGGAGCAGAGCTTCACCCTCAAGCGGGCAGGGGTGAAGAAGGTGCATGCCTCCTACGCCGAGGTCTTCAAGTACAAGCGGCTGGAGTGGACCCTCGCAGGGCTCTACCGGCAGGGCTACGTGCTGGAGCGCTTCGGCGCCACCATCAACGAGACGCCGGTCCCACCCGACGTGAAGCGGCTCGGGCCCGAGGCGGTGGCCGCCTACCAGGACCTGCTCCAGCAGCAGACCGCCGCCCTGGAGGACAAGGCGGTGGAGAGCTACGCCGCCACCCTCGAGCAGGCCCGCAAGAACCGGATCAGCAACGAGTGGACCAAGAAGACCCTCGAGGCGCTCAACCGCTACCGGCCGAAGGAATACCCGGTCCTGAAAGATCCAAAGCCGGCCATCGCCGTTGATGTGCCGTGGCCCGACGGTCTGGTCAGCACCGCGGTGGCGAAGGACAAGGGGCAGGTCGCGCCGGCAAGGGACGTGCAGCCCGCCACGCAGCCGCAGCCGGCGCCCCCCGCGACGGGAGCGCCAAAGAGCGAGGGCGGTTCATGAGCCGCCTGGTCGCGCCGCTCCTCGGGGTCGTCGCGCTCGCCGCGTGCGGACACGGCCAGGTCGCCGCTCCGCCTCCGCGGCCGCTCACCACCTCCACGGCCGCCACGCCCGAGGTGCAGGAGGGCGCGGCCAGCGGCCAGGGCCCGGCGACGGATGCCGACACCCAGGCCGCCATCGAGCGCGGCATCGCCCAGGGCCGGAGCGGGGACCTCGACGGTGCCCGCCGGACCTTCCGAGACATCGTCAACAGGAATCCCAACGCCGGTGCCGCATGGGTGAACCTGGGGGTCCTCGCCGAGCGGACGGGTGATCTGAAGGAGGCCGAGGCGAGCTACCGCCGGGCGGCACAGTGCACGCCGGCCCCGCCCGAGTCGTGGGACTTCCTCGCCCGGCTCCTCGTGCGAACGAAGCGCGCGAGCGAGGCCGAGGCGCTGGTCCGCGGCGCCGCCCAGCAGCAGCCCACGGACCTCGGCGCCCGGAACGCGCTGACCTGGGTCCTCCTCGAGACCGGCCGCCTGCCCGAGGCGGAGGCCGAGGCGAAGAAGATCCTCAAGGCCGACGAGCAGAACGTTCGGGCGATGCAGCTCCTCGCCGGCGGCTACTACCGGCAGGGCAAGTACGAGCTGTGCCGGCTGGTGCTGGAAAACGCCCGGGCGGTGGACCCGAAGGATCCGGTGACCCACAACGCGCTGGGCACGGCGCTGCTCAAGCTGAAGCAGCGGCCGGCCGCGCTGGAGTCCTTCAAGACCGCAGCGTCGCTCCGGTCGGACTTCGCCGAGGCTCACAGCAACTTCGGGGCGATGCTGGTGGAGAGCGGCGACTACGAGGGTGCGGTGAAGGAGCTGGAGCTGGCGGTGAGCGCCGCGCCCGAGCTGCTCCCCGCGCGGATGAACCTGGGCAATGCCTACCGGGGCAAGCTCGAGATGGTGAAGGCCAGGGAGCAGTACGAGAAGGTTGTGGCCCTCGACCCCACCCTGGCCGACACCTACTACAATCTCGCCATCCTCCACCTGGACTCGGACGTGCCGGGGATGGACACCCTCGACCGCTACAACAAGGCGATCGCCTACTTCAACACCTACAAGGAAAAGGGCGGGTCCGACGAGCGGGTCGAGCAGTACCTCAAGGACGCGAACAGAGCCATCGATCGAGAGCAGCGCCGGCGGGAGCGGGAGAAGAAGGACCAGCTCCGGAAGGCCGAGAAGGAGGCCGAGGAGAAGCGTCAGGCCGAGGCGGCCGCCCGGGCCCCGGCGGAGGCGACGCCAGCCGGTGGCGACGCGACGAAGCCCACCGAGGCGACGCCCTCCGACACCCAGACTCCCCCCGCACCGACGAGCAAGAAGAAGAGCTCTCGCGCTAAGCTGAAGACCCCGTGACACGCCCTGCCCTTCCAGCGCTCGTGGTCTGCGCGGTGCTCGCCGTGGCAGGCGGCGTGCGGGCCCAGCCGGACACCACGGCGGCCCAGAAGGAAGCGGATCGCGCCGCCCAGGTGGCGAAGCAGGCCCGCGCGGACGTGAAGGCCGCGGCCCGGCAGCCGGCGCGAACCGGCGGACGGAAGGTCATCAAGCTCGACACCCTCACCGTCGAGGGCCGCATCCAGAAACCGGAAGCGTTCTATGTGCTTCCCCGCTCCAGCCTCAACTTCGACGAGCTGCAGAGGTCCGAGAGCTTCGTGCCGAAGATCGAGAAGAGCGCCCAGAAGGATCCGTTCTAGCCCCGTGAGAGCTCCCGCCCGGCACATGTCCAAGCCTGCCTCGAGCAGCGCCAAGATCCTCCGCGTGGGAGTGATCCGCGACGGGAAGATCATCGAAGAGCGGCAAATCCGTCACCCGGCCGCGGTCACCGTTGGCCAGGACGGGACAAACACCTTCGTCATTCCCGCCAGCGAGCTCCCGGCGAGCTTCCCGGTCTTCGAGTACCGGAACGGCCAGTACACCCTCCTCTTCACCGACCGGATGAACGGCCGGGTGGCGAACCGGAGCGGCGACTTCGACTTCGCCGGCCTGAAGGGCAAGGGGCTGGTGCAGAAGCGGGGCGGCGTCTGGGCGCTGCCGCTCGACGAGTCGGCGAAGGGCAAGGTGTCGCTCGGCGAGGTGACGCTGCTCTTCCAGTTCGTCTCCCCCCCGCCGGAGCCGGCCCGAATCGAGCTGCCCGCCGAGGTGCGAGGCACGGTGTGGCGGAGCATCGACCACCTGTTCTTCGGCATCCTCGCCGCCTCGCTCTTCCTCCACTTCGCCGGGGCCACATGCATCATGCTCAGCCCCAAGCCGGAGGACAGCGACCTGGCGCTGGACGAGCTGCCGGACCGCTTCGCCCGCGTGCTCCTGCCGCCCAAGGCTCCCGAGCCCGAGCAGCAGAAGGCGCCGGAGCAGACCGCGCAGGCCGAGGAGAAGAAGGAGGTCAAGAAGAAGAAGGACGACCTCCCGGCCGACGCCACCCAGCGCAAGGCGGTGCTCCAGCAGCGGGTGGCGAGCAAGGGCCTCCTGAAGATCCTCGGCTCGGCCGGAGGGAGCGGCGCGCTGTCCGACGTGCTCGGCAGCGGCACCGGTTCGGGCGACGTCGCGGCGGCGCTGGCCGGGGCGCGCGGGGTGAGCATCGCCACCGCGGACTCGGTCGGAGCGCGCGCCGGCGACGGCGCGGGGCGCACCGCGGGCATCGGCGACGTCGGGACCTCGGGCGGCGGGAAGGTGGCGCTGGCCGGCAAGGGCGACGCGAAGGTGTCGGGTCAGGTGTCGGCGGCGGCTCCGGAGGTG
>RPRB01000090.1 GCA_003818285.1 Myxococcaceae bacterium | reverse complement strand
GAGGAGGAGCAGGCCCGGGCCATCTTCCGTGACGCGCAGGCGCTGGAGCGCGCCGGCTGCTACGCGCTGGTGCTCGAGGGCGTGCCGAAGGAGCTGGCGCGGGACATCACCGCGTCGCTGCGCATCCCCACCATCGGCATCGGCGCGGGCATCGACTGCGATGGGCAGGTGCTGGTCTGTTACGACCTCCTCGGGTTCAACCCCGACTTCAAGCCCAAGTTCGTGAAGCGGTTCGTGGACGGATACGGCGTCCTCCGCGGCGCCGCCGAGGCCTTCTGCGCCGAGGTCCGGGCGGGGACCTTCCCCGACGACGCGCACTCCTTTGCCAGCAAGACGCCGCTCCGGCTGCTGCCGGGACAGCGGGCCGCATCCTCGTCCTCGTCGGGCGACGAGGAGAAGACGGGTCCGATGTACGGCGTCCCGGTCTGATGCACCTCCTCCGCACCCCTGCCGAGCTCTCCGAGTGGACCGAGACGGCTCGGCGCCAGGGGCGCCGGGTGGGCCTGGTGCCGACGATGGGGTTTCTCCACCGCGGGCACACCAGCCTGATGGAGGCCTCGCACGAGCGGGCCGACCTGACCGCGGTGAGCATCTTCGTCAACCCCACCCAGTTCGGGCCGAACGAGGACCTGGCCCGCTACCCGCGGGACCTCGAGGGTGACCTCCACAAGTGCCGCGAGGTGAAGGTGGACGCGGTGTTCACCCCCGAGGCCGGGGCGATGTACCCCAGCGGCCACCGCACCTTCGTGGAGGTGACGAAGCTCGAGGACGGACTCTGCGGCGGGCGCCGGCCGGGGCACTTCCGCGGCGTGGCCACGGTGGTGACGCAGCTGTTCGCCCTGGCGCGACCGCACGTCGCGGTGTTCGGAGAGAAGGACTGGCAGCAGCTGCAGATCGTCCGGCGTCTGGCGGTGGACCTGCACCTCGGCGTCGAGGTGGTGGGAATGCCCATCGTGCGGGAGGCGGATGGGCTGGCGATGAGCTCGCGCAACGCCTACCTGTCTGGCCCGGAGCGGACCCGGGCCCTGGCGCTCAGCCGCGGGCTCCAGGCTGCCCGGGCCCGGTGGGCGGCGGGCGAGCGCGGCGCTCCGGCACTTTGCGATGCCGTGCGCGGCGAGCTCCGGGCCGGCGAGGTCCGCGAGGACTACGTGGAGCTGGTGGACCCCTCGACGCTCGAGCCGCTGGAGCGGGCGGACCGCGGCGATGCCCGGCTGCTCGTCGCAGGCTTCGTCGGGAAGACCCGGCTCATCGACAACACCGCCATCGGCTGTTAGGGGCGGCCCCCCATGGCCCAGAAGGAAGCCCCGGGCGAGCTGGTGGTCGCCACCAACCGGAAGGCGCGCGCCGCCTACACCATCGAGGACACCGTCGAGGCCGGCCTGGCCCTGATGGGGAGCGAGGTGAAGAGCCTCCGGGCCGGGGCCGTCCAGATGGCGGACGCCTTCGCCCTGCCCCGTGGCGGGGAACTGTACCTTCACTCCCTGCGGATCGCCCCCTACGCCGCGGCGGCGGCCTTCCCCCATGACCCGGTGCGTCCCCGGAAGCTCTTGCTGCACCGGGCCGAGCTGGACCGATGGGAGGCCAAGGTACGGGAACGGGGTTATTCCATCGTCCCGCTCGTGCTTTACTTCAAGAAGGGCAAGGCCAAGGTCCAGCTGGGGCTGGTCCGGGGCAAGACCCACGAGGACCGACGCGAGGACATCAAGGAGCGCGATACGCGACGGGAAATGGATCGCGCGATGCGACGCCGTTAGACGCCCACCCGGGACCGAGGGATGGACGACCGAGCCTCCGAGAAGAAGGACCGCCTGCTTGCCGCCCTGGAGCGGGGATTGGTCATGGTCCATCTGGACGCCCGCCGTCCGGGGGTGCTCGTGCCACCGGAGCTTCGCTGCGAGTCACACCTCCGACTCCACCTCAGCTACAAGTTCGTTCCTCCCGATCTCAGCGTGGGCGAGTGGGGCATCCGCAGCACGCTCAGCTTCAGCGGCAAGCGATTCACCGTGGCCGTCCCCTGGGGCGCGCTGTTCGCGATCACCAGCAAGGTGACGCACGAGTTCTGGATGTTCCCGGAGGACATGCCCACCGAGCTGACGCAGATTCCTCCGCCGACGCTCCGGGCCGCCGCCCACGCCCGCCCGCCGCTGGAGGTTCGTCCCGTGTCGCTGCGCGAGGTCGACGGCGAGCGGAAATCGGACGAGGCCGAGGACGGGGAGACGCCCCGAGGCCGGCCGCATCTGCGGCTCATCAAGTCGTAGCCCTTCCCCCGATGTGGCCGCTCCTCAGCGCGGTCCTGGTCGCCTCGGCTGCATCGCCGGACGTCCCGGTGCTCGGCCGGGACGTGGCCGCCGACGGACGCCTCGACTCCGCCGAGTGGGCAGGCGCCCGCGAGGTCCGCGCCGACGGGATGCGGATTCGCCTGGGGAGGCGCGGCGACGTCCTGGCGGTCGCGGTGGAGCTCGAGGCCACCGGCATCTCCAGCCTGCTGGTGGCGGCGGGGGACCGAGTCTGGGTGCTGCATGCCTCGGCGGCGCTGGGGACGGGCGAGTATCGGTGCGCTACCGACGGTGCGTGCGCGCGGACCCGGGAGTTCGATTACCGCTGCCGCGACCCGTCGAACGCGCCCGCCTCCGTGGCCTGCAGGAAGGAGTTCCGGAGCGCCGACGGGTGGATCGCCAGCGTCGATCCCTCCGGGACTCGAACGCGGGAGTTCCTCATCGACCTGCGGCGCTTCGGGACGTCCAGGACACCGCTGAGCCTGGCCGTGACCGGGCTCGTGCTGCCGGATCGGGCACTCCGCTGGCCGGCGGGAGACGACGACGCCGGCTCGGTCAAGCTGCAGCAGGGCTTCCTCGAGGAGCGGATGCGGTTCACGCCCCGGAGCTGGTTCGGCATCGGACGCTGAGCGCGCGAGCTCGAGGCACGCGAGACCGCTCGATTGCCCGGAGGCGACGCGGAGCGCAGGGGAGGTGCGCGTGAGCACTCCATCCGGACGGCCTGCGCAGGATCGGGCGCGCTCCGTGGCCCGGACCCGTCCGACGTCTCGCCGTCGCAGGCTTGTTCCTCTTCCGGCGCGGACGAACGCTGAAGCCGACCGGGCGATCCTTTCGGTATGTAGAGTGCCATTTGGCATACCGAAAGGATCGGGGACCGAGGCGCGAGCAGACCTCGAACGAGGTGAATCGTCCTGTCCTGCGGGTGACCCCGCCCCGACCGGGGCGCCGTCTGCCGTCGAGTCGTGCCTGGGGATTCCGCGGACCGAGGGCGGCGCGGTGACGACCTGCCCAAGTTGGGGAGTGAGGCCAGCGACGAGCTCGGCCGGGCCTCGCACTCCCGGCCGGTCCTGTGTCCCGCCGGAGCCGACGCCACCGCGGAACGAGTCAGCGCTTCCGGAGGTTCGCCTCGAGCGTCGCCTGCTGCCCACCCATGGTGATCCCCACCCATGGCTGGTAGCCAGCCTTGCGCACCTCGATCCGGAGCGGCTCCTTCGATAGCCAGACGTTGTCCCCGGCCCAGGGCGTCTTGCCGACCTCGGTGCCGGCGACCAGGACCGTGGCCCCGGCCGGCTCGCTCAGGACCAGGAGCGTCGGGGCCGGCGTGCCTACGCGCCTCTCGACCGCCTCCTCCTTCTTCGGCCCGGAGCGCAGGAGGTCCAGCGAGAA
The DNA here is from genome assembly GCA_003818285.1 of Myxococcaceae bacterium. GTDB lineage: Bacteria > Myxococcota > Myxococcia > Myxococcales > Myxococcaceae > RPRB01. The sequence goes on along the minus strand of RPRB01000090.1, from coordinate 14,329 downwards.
CCCCTTCCAGAGGCTGATCTTGCCGCTGGTGACCGCCCAGGCCCCGGTCACCACCAGCCCGAGCACCGCCGAGCGGAGGAGCCAGGTGCCCCAGCGCATGTCCGGTGCGTGGAACCACCCGGATCGCGGCGCGACGTAATCCGAGCTCATCGGCGGCGGGCGGCTGTCCGCGAGCTCCACCGGCGCGGGCCGGTCCGCCACGTCGCGGACGCGCGGAGGGATGGAGATGACGGTCGGCTCGTACGCCGGGTCGTCCAGGAGCGACGCCCCCGGGATCGGGGACGCGGGCGACGGCGGTGGGGCCACCTCGTGGAGGAGGGGAATGGGCTTCGCCGGCTGGAGCGCGCCGTCCTCTCCTAGCGCCTTGCCGGAGAAGATCTGATCCTCGTCCTCGTCGGGTGGCTTGCTCATCGCTCCTGCCGTCAGCTGGGCGCCGGCGCGCGTTCGGTCACCTCGCGCAGCACCCGCCAGGGATAGATGCCGGTCGCGTGCTGGTCGCTGAAGGTGATGCGCAGCGCGTAGTTCCCGACCGGTGCCACCTCGAGGAGGGTGAGGGTCTCCGCCACCGAGGCGGAGTCCAGGGTTCGCTGGTTGGTCCACTCGTCGACGCACGCCGCGCAGGGGCAGGCGAGGCGGAGCGAGCGCGCCGTGGACGCAGTGCGCTTGCCGTCCTCCCAGTGCAGCCGGAGCACCTTCCCGTCGCTCGTGACGTCGGTGCCGATGGCGGCGGGCGGCGTGGGGGCCGCCGGCTTCAGCTTGTCCCAGAAGCTCATGCGGGGCTCCATGGCCTCAACGGCGCTCAGGATGCAAGCGGCACCGCCCTGGCCGGAGGCGCTTCGGCGAAGGCGCCCTTCTTCTCCAGAACGCGGGCGAGCGCGTCCACCACCTCGGGGTCGAGGGACACGCCGCGCAGCCGGTTCATCACCTCCATCGCCGCGTGCGCTCCCATCGCCCGCTGGTAGGGCCGGGTGGAGGTGCAGGCGTCCCAGGTGTCGGCGCAGGCCACCACCCGGGCGATGAGGGGAATGGCCTGGCCCTTCAACCCCTCGGGGTATCCGGTGCCGTTCCACTTCTCGTGATGGCTCCGGACCGCGTCGCGCGCGGTGCCGAGGAAGCTCACCGGACCCACGATGGAGGCGCCGATGGTGGGGTGCTCGCGCATGATCGACATCTCGTCCGGCGTGAGCTGGGTCTGCTTGCAGAGGATGCTCTCGATGATGCCGATCTTCCCGATGTCGTGGAGGATGCCGCCGTAGCGGAGCTGCTTCACCTCCTGCTCGCTGAGCCCGAGCTCGCGGCCGATCTCCGCGGCCATGTCACCGACCCGCTGGCTGTGGCCGCGGGTATAGGCGTCCTTGCTGTCGATGCTGTTGGCCAGGGCGAGGATGGTCTCGAGGTACCCACGCTCCAGCGATTCGTAGAGCCCGCGGTTCTCCTTGTCGTAGGCGAGCAGCTGCTGGCTCATGTAGTTGAACGTGCTGGCCAGCTCGCCCAGCTCGTTCTTCGTCTGCACCTGCACCTGCGTCCCGAACTGGCCGCGGGCGATCTCCAGCGCGCCCCGGGTGAAGCCCTTCAGCGGCCGGGTGAGCCCGCGGGAGAAGACCAGCGCGAGGAGCAACGCGACACCGGTGGCGGCCACCAGGCCGAGCCCGATGCGCCGCTGCATCAGGTGCACCTGGGTGTACGCCGCCTCGAGCGGCTGCTCGCTCACGACCGCCCACCCCGGTCCGGGGATGACCGCCGACGCCGCCACCACCCGTCCCTCGCCCTCGCCGAAGTTCCCCACCCAGGTGACCTCGCGCTCGGGTGAGCCCTTCAGCATCTTCAGCGCCGGCGCCACCGCGGGCCGGCCGGAGACGTCCTGACCGGCCCGGACGTGCTGCGGCGGTCCGGCGAGGAGCCGCCCGGCGGCGTCCACCACGTAGGCGAAGCCGGTGCTGCCCACGTGCTCGGCCTCGAGCGCCTGTCCCAGCCCCGCCAGCGACAGCTCGGCCGCAACGTACCCGCGCGCCGGATCGCCGAGGGGGAAGACGAAGGTGATGCTCGGCGGCCGGCCGGGGAGGACGGTGGCCGGGCTCCACCGCACCGTCTCGGGCCCCGGCCCCAGGAGCGCCCTGGCGCGGGCCTCGTGCTCGGCCACCTCGGTCGGCGGGAGGTCCTTCACCGCGAAGGCCTGCAGACCGGGGAGCCGCTCGCCCCGGGCGGAGAAGACGGTCACCGCGGTCAGGTCGCGCCGCTCGGTGAGCACCGCCGCGAGGTGCGCCCGCCGCTCGGCCTGCGGAAGGGAGAGGAAGCTGGGGACCCGCGCCAGCGCGGTGGCCGCTCGCACCGGAGCATCGAGCGCCACGGTGGCCTTGAGCGAGACCTGGCCCACCCGCTCGGCGGCGAGCTCCTGCGCATCCCGGGTGAGGAGCTCGCGGGTGTCGGAGAGCACGAGCAGGCCCACCAGGCCGGTGGACACCAGGGCCACCCCGAGCATCAGGAGGAAGATGGCGGTGAAGAGCCTCACTGCCAGGGAGTCTCCTTCACCTCGAGCTTGATGCGCCCGGGGACGAGCTGCACGGCTCGAGTGGCCGGAGGCCCGAGCGTCCCGTCGCCCTGCACCGCCCGGACCGTCCACCGGTACTTGCCCGCGGGCAGGCCCGGCACCGTCACCACCGGCTGGGTGGTGCGGAGCGTCTGCTTCCGTGGACCGGCGAGCTCCAGCACGTAGCCCGTGGCGTCGGGCACCGGCTTCCACGCGAAGCGCACCGGCCCGAGCCCTCCCGGAGCGGGCTCGAGGGCGAGCTTCAGGCCCGGCTCGGGCGAGATGAGGATGGGGGGCTCGGCCGGACCGGCGTCGAGCTGCGGGGTCCCGGGCGATTCTCCGCGCACCACGGTGAGGGTCTCCCCGGCCCGCACCGCCCGGGCCCGCCCCTGCGCCTCCACCCGCACCGGAACGCCCTCGCGGACCGCGACCCGGGTCCGGCCGTCGGGCTCGACGGCCACCGCGAAGTGCGAGCGCTCCCCGCGCGCCTCGGCCAGGAGCTTCCACGCCCCGTCGGCCTGCGCCGCTGCCTCGGCGTACCGGGCGCGGGCGAGCAGCGACTCTGCCTCGGCCAGCCGGGCCTCGGCCTCCGTCCGGGCGCTCCCCGGCGGCGACTGACCGATGGCGCTCCGGGCCGACCCGATGGCGGCCACCGCGCGGGCGCGCTCGGGGCCGGGCACCTGGACCTGGGTCCCCGCCGCCGGTGCGCCCTCCAGGTGGTTGAAGGCCAGGAGCTCCGGGCCGGCGCCCTCGCTCCCCAGCGTCCGGGCGGCGAGCTGGGCCAGCGACTCGCCGGGGCGAACCACCGTCCCGCCCGGGGTGGGTGGAGCCGTGGCCGCCGAGGCGAGGAGCGCGAGCGCGGCTGTGAGGGCGCGGCTCACTGAAAGACGATCTCCCTTCCGGCGCGCACCGTCGCCGCGGGGGTGCCGACGGTGAGGGACTGGTTCGCCGGCCGATCGAGGGTGGCGTCGACGGCGCCGCGAAGCACGGTGACGTCCGCCTGCGGCCGCCCCGGCGCGGCGCGGGTCTCGGCGATGCCCAGCAGCGTGTCCTCGGAGACCACCACCACCGTCCCGGAAGGGAAGTGCAGCTCGGCCGAGCTGCCCCGCTCGGTCCGGAGCTTGTCGTCGTCGTAGAGGGTCGTCCCGTTGACCGCGGCCTGCCACTCGTCCCCGGTGGCCCGCTTCACCGAGACCGAGCCGTTCACCTGGGCCAGCGTTGCCCGCACCGACTGCTTCGGGGCCTGGGCAGGCGGAGCCTGAGCGTCACGGCGACAGGCCGGAGCGCACACGAGCAGCGGCAGGCACAACGCCATCGGAATCCAGGGGCGAGGCACTTCCTTAGCTCGAGTGTACTTCAGCCCCGCCCGTCGGGGGTTCATCCGCCCCCCGCACTCACCCCAGACGACGGTGGCGCAGCGCGGGAAGGTTCCGGCGGACCCGGGCGAGCAGCTCGGGGTCCACCTCGGCCAGGGCGAGCCCCTCGCCATCCGAGGCCCGGGCGACCACCAGACCCCAGGGGTCCACCACCAGGGCATGTCCGTAGGTGACGCGCTGATCCGTGTGCCGACCGCCCTGCGCAGGTGCGAGAACGTAGGCCTGGTTCTCGATGGCGCGGGCCCGGAGCAGCACCTCCCAGTGGTCCTTGCCGGTCATGAGGGTGAACGCCGAGGGGACGGTGAGCAGCGCCGCGCCGGCGCGAGACAAGGCGCGGTAGAGCTCGGGGAAACGCAGGTCGTAGCAGATGCTCAGGCCCACCGTGCCGAGCGGGGTCTCGGCCGTGACCGCCGCCTCGCCCGGGGCGACGGTGTCCGACTCGCGGTAGCTGACGCCGTCGCCGACCTCGGCGTCGAAGAGGTGAATCTTCCGGTACACCGCGAGGTGCTGCCCCTCCGGCCCCAGCAGCACGCTGGTGTTGTAGACCCGCCCACCCGGCGCTCCGGCCTCCAGGATCGACCCGGCGAGGAGGTGAATCCGCAGCTCCCGGGCGAGCTCCGCGAAACGCGTCAGGGTGGGCCCATCCAGTCGCTCCGCCGCCGAGGGGCGGTCCTTCTCGGGGCCCATCCAGGCCACGTTCTCCGGAAGCCCCACCAGGCCGGCGCCCCGCTCGGCCGCCCGATGGACGAGGCGGGTGGCGACCTCCAGGTTCTTCACCCGGTCCGGACCGGAGGACATCTGTGCGGCGGCAACGAGCATGGGCTGGACCAGCAGCAGCGTGTCGGCAGCCGACTGTAACCTCACTCCGGACGCTGCGCCCCGGGCCGCCCCCGTTTGACAGGCCGGGGCCCAACGGGCATGTGAAGGGCCTTGAACGACGACGAGGAGGTTCGCCATCGCCGCACCTGGAGCCACCAAGCGCCTGAAAGAGCTCGCCCGGCAGCAGAAGCAGCGCGAGAAGGCCGAGAAGCGCGAGCAGCGGAAGCGGGAGAAGTCGGAACGTCCGGCCCCCGAGCAGGGTGTGGATCCGGACATCGCGGGTATCGTGCCCGGTCCGCAGCCCCCGCTCGAGTGGTGATCGGCGCTCGCCGGCCGGGCCCCCCCCGATAATCTGCCCGAAGTCCGGGCGGTTCCGAGGCAGGGCCGGTCCTGATCGCCTTGCGCCGGTGCGGGCCACGTGGTAGGCAGCCCGGCGACATTTTTCGAAGCTGCAGCACCTCGAAAAGTGGGCCCCGTGCCCGCTTTTTTCGTTTCTAGGGCTCACATGGCCGAGAGCACCCACCGACAGGACGTCGTGTCCCGCGCCGAGGCGCTGGTGGAGCCGCTCGTGCGCGCGGAGGGCTTCGAGCTGGTGGAGCTCGAGTACGGACGCGAGCCCCAGGGCTGGATCCTGCGGCTGTTCATCGACCGGCCCGGCCATGACCCGATGGTGAAGGAGGGCGGGGTGGGACTGGACGAGTGCGCGCGGGTCTCGCACGCGGTGGAGACCGCGCTCGAGGTGGAGGACCTCGTTCCGCACGCCTACTCGCTGGAGGTCAGCAGCCCCGGCATCAACCGGCCGCTCCGGCGTCCGGAACACTTCGCGAAGGTGGTGGGCAAGCGGGTGAAGGTGAAGACCTTTGGTCCCGTCGGTCAACCACCGCGCAAGAGCTTTTCCGGTGTCCTCGAGCAGGTGGGCTCGAGGGACATCACCGTGCAGGTCGAGGGCGGTGGGGCGTTCCAGATCCCCTTCCGCGACATCGCCAAGGCGAACCTCGACTTCGAGTTCTGATCGACATCTCCCCTGGTAGGAACGGAAACCCCATGGCGACGCCCAGCACTCCGTCCGTCAACCTCAACCTGGTCCTGGAGCAGGTCGCCAAGGACAAGGGCATCGACAAGAGCGTGCTCGTCGTGACCCTCGAGGACGCGATGCAGACCGCGGCCAAGAAGCACTTCGGCCAGGACCGGAGCCTCGAGGCCAAGTACGAGACCGAGAAGGGCGTGGTGGAGCTCTTCCAGGCGGTGACCGTGGTCGAGCAGATCACCGACCCCATCCAGGCCGTGAACCAGCTCACCCTGGACGAGGCGCGGAAGAAGGGGATGGAGGTCGAGCCCGGTGACGAGCTGGTCTTCCAGATCTTCTACCGCGACGAGGACGCGGCCGAGGCCAAGGCGCAGGACGACCAGTACGGCGACATCCTGAAGCTCAGGACTTTCCGGCACGGGTTCGGCCGCATCGCCGCGCAGACCGCCAAGCAGGTCATCCTCCAGCGGACCCGCGATGCGGAGCGGGAGAACGTCTACAACGAGTACAAGGACCGGAAGAGCGAGATCGTGACCGGCATCGCCCGGCGCTTCGAGCGGGGCAACATCATCGTCGACCTGGGCCGCGCCGAGGCGGTGCTCCCGGTCCGCGAGCAGGTTCCCCGCGAGACCTACCGCGCCGGGGACCGGGTCCAGGCTTACGTGCTGGACGTGCTCCGCGAGTCGAAGGGCCCGCAGATCATCCTCTCCCGGGCGAGCGTGAACCTCCTCACCAAGCTGTTCGAGATGGAGGTCCCGGAGATCGCCGAGGGCATCGTGGTCATCGAGGCCGCGGCCCGCGAGCCGGGCGGACGGGCGAAGATCGCCGTCAGCAGCCGTGACCAGGACGTGGACCCCGTGGGCGCCTGCGTGGGCATGAAGGGCAGCCGGGTCCAGGCGGTGGTCCAGGAGCTCCGGGGCGAGAAGATCGACATCGTGCCCTGGGACGATGACCCGGCGCGCTTCGTCTGCGCCGCGCTCGCCCCCGCCGAGGTGGCCCGGGTCATCATCGACGAGGCCAACCACGCGATGGAGCTGATCGTCCCCGACGACCAGCTGTCCCTGGCCATCGGCCGGCGCGGGCAGAACGTGCGGCTCGCCGCCCAGCTCACCGGCTGGAAGCTGGACATCAACAGCGAGACCCGCGTCCGCGAGATGCGTGAGTTCGCCACTCGCTCCCTCGGCGCGCTCCCCGGGGTCACCGAGATGCTGGTGGAGACCCTCTACGCCCACGGCTTCCGTCAGGCCCGTGACGTGGCCGAGGCCTCTCCCGAGGTGCTGGCCCAGATCCCCGGCCTGGACCCGGCCCGCATCCCGGCCATGCAGGAGCAGGCCAAGAAGCAGATGGTGGACGACGAGATCGAGCTCCGCCGCCTGGAGATGGAGCGGGAGCAGGCCCGGGCGATCGAGGCCCGCCGCCACCCGGACGAGCTGTCGCCGGCCGAGCGGATGATGCGCGTCCGGGGGATGAGCGAGAAGACGGTCGAGTCGCTGGCCCTGTCCGGCTACAAGACCCCGGAGGACCTGGCCAAGGAGACGGACATCACCAAGCTCGGCGACTCCCCGGCGATCGGGATCAAGAAGGCCCGCCAGCTCAAGAGCGCGGCGGAGAGTTACCTGTTAGAGGAGGCGAAGCTGCGCGCCGAGCTCGACGCCGAGCGGGTGGCTCTGGGTGCCTCCGCATCCGCTCCCCCGTCCACCGAGGAGGCGAAAGCGCCCTGAGCAGGGAGCCCGAACGAACGTGCATCGGGTGCGGGACGAGGCGTCCCCAGCGTGAATTGAGGCGGCTCTGCCTGTCGAGCGAGGGGGAGCTGACGTGGGACCGAGACCGACGAGCGCCAGGACGGGGCGCTTACCTCTGCGGGCCGGGCTGTCTGACCGCGGCGGTGAAGCGCAGGTCCCTGGGGCGGGCCTTCCGGGGTCGGATGACCGGCGGGCTCGAGGCGGTGCTGAGGGAGCTCGACGCCTCCGAGCGGTGAAGTCCAGGGCGTAGGTGGAGTAGAAGGCAGCGTTTCGAAGGGGTCTGGATGTCGAAGAAGCGTGTTCACGAGATCGCCAAGGAGCTGAAGGCCTTCGGAATCGATCTCGACAACAAGGAGGTCGTCACCGAGCTGGCCGCACTCGGCTACGACGTGAAGAGCCACTCGAGCTCGCTCGAGGACGACCAGGCCACGTCCGCGGTCCAGCGGATCGTCGAGAAGCGGAAGCCGCGCGCGGCCCCGCCTCCGGCGACCGCCAAGGGCTTCGTGGTCCGCCGGCGCGCCCCCGGGACTGACGCGCCGCACACCAACGGCCATCACCCCGAGCCGGCGACCCCTGCGCACGAGCCGGTGGCCGCCGCCCCCGCGGCCGAGCCTCTCCTGGCGCCGGAGCCGCCCGCGGCGCCCGAGTCCGCCCCCAGCACACCCGAGCCGGTGGCGGCCGCGCCGGAGCCGGCCCACGCGCCGGCGGCAGCCCCCGAGCCACCGGCCCCTCCGCCCGCCGCGGCGGCCGAGGCTGCGCCCGAGCCCGCGCCGCACGTTCCGGCCCCGGCCCAGCCTCCCGCGCGCCCGCCCCTCCGCGCCTCCACGCCGGGGTTCCGCCCCGCGCAGATCATCTCCAAGCCCCCCGCGCAGGGCATGCGGCCCGGCTCGGCGCCCGCGATTCGCCCCGGGTCCGGTCCCGGGCTCCGCCCGGGTTCGGGTGCCGCGCGCGGCGCCGGGCCTGGTGCCCCCGGCCGTCCGGGCGGGGTCCCCCCGCGCCCCGGTGTCCAGGCACGCCCCGGAGCGGGACTTCGTCCTGGTTCCGGCCCCCGTCACGGAGCCGCTCCCGGCGCGCACTCGCCGGGAGGCCCTCCGGCGGATCCGAAGACGCTGCGGCCCACCGCCACCCAGGCAGTGGTCATCAGCCGGCCGACGGTGCCGTTCCGCCGGGTGACGCCATCGTCCACCGCGCACAAGAACATCCCGGTCGCGCCGGGCCGGAAGGCGATCGGCGAGGTCCGCGAGTTCAAGGTGGTGCCCGACCACCTCGGCCGTGGCCGCGAGTTCGTCGACGTCACCAAGAAGAAGGACGACACCCAGCGGGGGAAGAAGCGCGCCACCGAGCGTGACGGCGCCCAGGTCAAGCAGGAGATGGACACCTTGCTCTGGGGCCGGGTCCAGATCCCGGTCCGCGGCAAGAAGAAGAAGCCGACCAAGAAGGGTCAGAAAACCCAAATCACCGAAATGGCCGAAGAGAAGAAGATCATCCGGCTGGAGGAGGGGATCAGCGTCTCCGACCTCGGTCAGCGGATGGGCGTCAAGACGACGGAGATCATCCGCAAGCTGATGGCTGGCGGCACCATGGCCACCGCCAACCAGCTGGTGGACGCGGACACCGCTGGCATCATCGCCGCCGACTACGGCTGGAAGGTGGAGAAGGTCGGCTTCGAGGTCGAGGACCACCTGCCCGACGTGCAGGAGCGGCCCGAGGACGAGCGTCCCCGCCCACCGGTGGTGACGGTGATGGGCCACGTCGACCACGGCAAGACCTCGCTCCTCGACGCCATCCGCCAGGCCAACGTGGCCGAGGGCGAGGCCGGCGGCATCACGCAGCACATCGGTGCCTACTCGGTGGCCACGCCCAAGGGCGACATCACCTTCCTCGACACCCCGGGCCACGAGGCGTTCACCGCCATGCGCGCCCGCGGGGCCAACGTCACCGACCTGGTCATCCTGGTGGTCGCCGCGGACGACGGGGTGATGCCGCAGACCATCGAGGCCATCAACCACGCCAAGGCGGCCAAGGTCCCCATCGTCGTGGCGATCAACAAGATGGACCTCGCCGGCGCCAATCCCGAGCGGGTGAAGAAGGATCTCGCCGCGCAGGAGCTCGTGCCCGAGGACTGGGGCGGGGACACGATCATGGTTCCGGTCTCGGCCCGGACGAAGCAGGGCATCGACCTCCTTCTGGAGAACGTGGCCCTCCAGGCCGAGGTGCTCGAGCTCACCGCCAACCCCAACCGCCCCGCGGTCGGAGCGATCATCGAGGCCAAGCTGGAGAAGGGCCGGGGTCCGGTGGCCACGGTGCTGGTCCGCGAGGGCACCTTGCGCACCGGCGACGCCATCGTCAGCGGCATCCACTACGGCCGCCTCCGGGCGATGAAGGACGGCCGTGGACAGCCGGTGAAGGAGGTCACCCCGGGCTACCCGACCGAGGTGGTGGGCCTCTCCGGCGTGCCCACCGCCGGCGACGTTCTCAACGTCGTCGACGACGAGAAGTCGGCCAAGGAGATCGCCGACCACCGCGCCCTCAAGGAGCGGCAGGTCGAGCTGGGCAAGAACGTCAAGGAGTCGCTGGAGACGCTGCTCCAGCGTGCCCGCACCGGAGAGGCAAAGGAGCTGCGGCTGGTCCTCAAGGGTGACGTCCAGGGCTCGGTGGAGGCGGTGGCCCAGGCGGTGACCAAGCTCGCCGGTCCCAAGGTGGGCGTGGACATCATCCACAAGGGCGTCGGGGCGATGACCGAGTCCGACGTGATGCTCGCCGCGGCCAGCAAGGGCATCGTGGTGGGCTTCAACGTCAAGCCGGAGAGCGGCGCCGAGGCCGCGGCCAAGGCCCAGGGCGTCGGCATCTACACCTACTCAATCATCTACGAGCTCATCGACGGGGTGAAGGCGGCCATGACCGGCCTGCTCGAGCCCATCCGGACCGAGAAGAAGCTCGGCCGGGCCGAGGTGCGCAACACCTTCAACGTTCCGCGGCTGGGGACCATCGCCGGCGTGGCGGTCCTCGACGGCGTCATGCGCCGCAGCGCGCAGGTGCGCATCCTTCGCGAGGGCAAGCAGGTGGGCGCGGGCAAGGTGACCAGCCTCAAGCGCTTCAAGGACGACGTGCGCGAGGTGGAGAAGGGCTTCGAGTGCGGCGTCGGTGTCGAGGGATACACCGACTTCAAGAACCTCGATGTCATCGAGGCCTTCGAGATCGAGGAGACCCGGCCCAGCCTCTTCTAGAGGTGGGCCGCCCTCGCTCCGAGGGGAGGTGCAGCCATGTTCGTCGGCGTCGCCCGCCTCACCCTGCAGATCGCGGACTCCGGGTCGCTGAAATCCAAGCGCCAGGTGCTCCGTCGCGTCACCGACCGGCTGAAGGCCCGGTTCAACGTGTCCGTGGCCGAGGTGGAGGATCAGGACCTCTGGCAGCGGGCCACCATCGCCCTGGCGGTGGTGAGCGCGGACCGCCGTCACGTGGACGAGCAGATCCAGAAGATCATCCACTTCGTGGAGGAGATGTACGTCGCCCCGCTGATCGGCCGCGAGCTGGAGATCCTCGCCTTCGGCGACCAGCTCTTCGGCGGCGGCAGCCCTCCGGATGACGGGAGCACCCTCGAGCTGCCCTTCGCCCGCGAGGACCGGAGCCTGGCCGAGGCCGAGGGAATGGCGGAGTGGGACCGGCGACCGGGGGCCCTGGTGCAGGGCCGGCCGGGCTCGCGGGGCGGGGGAGACCTCACGCTCTCGGAGGCCCGGGTCCGGGCTCGCAAGCTCCGCAACAAGCGGGACTGGGAGAAGCCGTAGTGGGAGAGTCTCTGCCGTGAGCGTCCCCGGCCGGCCGGAGCGGGTGGGAGCGGAGATCCAGGCCGCGGTGGGCGAGCTGCTCGCCCGCGGAGAGCTCCGCGACCCGCGGATTGGCTACATCACCATCACCGGGGTGAAGATGAGTCCGGACCTGCGGGTGGCGCGTGTCTACTGGTCGTCCATGGGGACCGAGGCCGAGCGGAAGGAGACCCAGGCCGGTCTGGACGCGGCCAAGGGTTTCGTCCGCCGCGAGGTGACGGCCCGGGTCAAGCTCCGGGTCTCGCCCGAGGTCTTCTTCGTCTTCGACAAGAGCGTGGGCGAGGGAGACAAGATCGACCGCCTCCTCCGGGAGGTGAAGACGAAAGAGGGATGGTGAGGTCCGGCCGGAGCGTTACACTCCGGCAGACGGGGTCGCCCCCTCCTTCATGAACGGCGTTCTGGTCATCGACAAGCCCCAGGGCCCCACCTCCTTCGAGGTGGTGCGGCGGGTCAGGACCGCGCTCGGGCTGAAGCGGGCCGGTCACACCGGCACGCTGGACCCCATGGCCACCGGTGTCCTGCCGGTGTGTCTCGGCGAGGCCACCAAGCTCGCGGGCCTGCTGACCGAGGGCGACAAGGCGTACGACGCCGTGGTGCGGCTCGGGGTGGTGAGCGAGACCCAGGATGTGACCGGAAAGGTCCTGGAGACGCATCCGGTGCCGCCGCTCTCGACCGAGCTGCTGGAGGCGGCGCTGCAGCGCTTCCGGGGGACGTTCTTCCAGCTGCCGCCGATGTACTCGGCGGTGAAGGTGAAGGGGAAGCGGCTCTACGAGCGCGCCCGGGCCGGCGAGACCGTGGAGCGCACCCCGCGCCAAGTGACCGTGTACTCGCTCCTGCTCCGGGACTTCTCCGCCGCGGAGTGCACGCTGTCGATCCGCTGCTCGAAGGGCTTCTTCGTGCGCACGCTGGCCGAGGAGCTCGGTCGGGCGCTCGGCTGCGGCGGCGCGCTGAAGAGCCTGCGGCGAACCGCCAGCGGACCGTTCGCGCTCGACCGCGCGCTTCCGCTCTCCCAGGTCGAGGCGCTCGGGGTGGCCGGGCCCGCGGCGCGCGCCGAGCTCGAGGCTCGCATCATTCCCATGGCCGACGCGCTCCCGGAGCTCCCGGTGGTGCCGGTTCCGGAGGGGGACGTCACCCGGGTGCTGCACGGCGTGCCGCTGGTGCTCGGCCCGTCGGCTCCGACGGGCCGGGTCCGCGTCCTGGGGCCGGACGGGACGCTGCTCGCGGTGGGCGAAGTCCACGAGGGACGGCTGGGCTACGTCCGGGTGGTGGTTCCGCGGTGAACGTCACGGTCCTGGTCCCTGCCACGCTCCGGGCGGCGGTGGATGGCAAGCACAAGCTGGACCTGGGAGTACCGGCGGGCGCGGGCGTGGGCGAGGTGCTGCAGACCCTCCTCACCCTCTACCCGAAGCTGCAAGGAGCGATGGCCAGCGAGACGCGGCCTCGCCGGCAGCAGCTGACGGTGGTGGTCGAGCCGCGACCCGTGCTCCGTGGATCGCGGGAAGGTGTGCGGGTGTGGCTCTTCGCCCCGCACGGAGCCGCCGAGCCCGCGGGCGCCGGGCGGTAGCCGGGGTCAGAACGTCAGCCGGGCCACGAGTCCCGCGTGCCCCGGCGCGAGCGTGGGAATGAGCTGGAGCCGCGCGCCCCTCGCACCGTGCTTGCGGGCGAGCCCGAGGTTGTGGTCGGCCGCCAGCCGGAGCGTCTCGCGGGGAGTGGTCACCATCTCGGGGGTCATCGCGCCCCAGGTGAAGAGCCCCGTGCCCACGGCCAATCCCGCGACGAGGATCAGCGCCCCGGCGGTGGTGGTGCTCTTGTGGGAGTCGACGCAGGCATTGTGGGCGAACACGTCCGTCGAGCAGCTCGGGGAGTTGACGTTCTTCGCGCTGCTCATCACCGCGACCCCGGCGACGACCGAGGCGACCGCCAGCGCGCCCCCGCCGCCCATCAACCAGATGCGCTGCCGGGTCCGGTCCTCGGCCTGGGCCGCGAGATCGGTGCGCTCCACCCGGGTGTAGAACTCCGATGCCGAGAGGGTACGCGTGCCGGCGCGGACCGAGTTCTCGTGGAGGTCGACGACGAGGAACTCGCGCAGGAAGGCTTCGCGCTCGGGGCCCTCCGGCGGGAGGGGCACCGTCCGGCGCTCGTGGTGGGCATCGGGACCCGTGGCGTCGATGAGGATCTCCCCGGCCCCGGGGCGATCCTGCCCGAGTGCTCCCGCTCCACTGCCGAGGACGCTGAGAAACACCAGTGCGTGGCGCATGGCGCTCCGTTCCCCCCGGCGGCTCCCCTCCCTCCGCCATCGTGGCGGCGGACGTTGACATATCCGTTGCCAGCGCACCAGTGTTGCCGCCCCCAGGCCGGGGGATTCACTGAACTTTCGCCAGCCGTTCCGGGAGATTGCAATCCGGGGTCGGGGGGCCTATAAGCCCGCGACCCCTGGGTCCCGGCGCCTGCACCCCTCCGCGGACGACCGGACCAGAGCCCGAGGGGCAGTTTCAACCATCTTCCGGGGCGGGACGGAGCATCAGGCCAAACATGGCAGTTCTCAGCGAGCGCAAGGCGGCCGTCGTCCAGCAGTACCGGACCCACGAGACCGACACCGGTTCCCCCGAAGTGCAGGTGGCGCTGCTCTCCGAACGCATCAACATGCTCACCGAGCACTTCAAGACCCACAAGAAGGACTTCCACAGCCGCCGGGGGCTCCTGAAGCTCGTCGGCCAGCGGCGCCGGCTGCTCGACTATCTGAAGACGAAGGACAACGCGCGGTACCGGAAGCTCATCGAAGGACTGGGCATCCGGAAGTAGCAACGGCTGTTTGACAGACCGCGCCGGCGCTGCACGGAGCACCGGCGCCTCCCGTCCCCACGGAGAGGAGTTTCCGGTTTCCGTTCGGAGCCGCCGACACTGGTGCCCAGGGCGTCGGCGGCTGCGGTCAGAGACTGAAAGTTCCTTGCCGCCGGGGCGCCGGGGCCAACCCACGCCACATCGGGACCGTGCCCGAGAGCAAGGAACGAGTC
>RPRB01000089.1 GCA_003818285.1 Myxococcaceae bacterium | reverse complement strand
GCGGGGCTTCTCACGGTGGTGTTGGCCTGCGAGCGCTGCGTCCAGCGACCGATGGGACCGACCCACACCTCGGGGGGCTGCAGACCGGTCTCGCGCGACATCGCGACCGTGGCGCCATCGGCGGAAAAGGCCGCGGAGGTGTGCCACCGCGCGAGCAGCTGCTCGGGTCCCCGCCACAGGCTCACTGGCGCGCCGGGCCGGTCGGGGTCGACGCGCAGGAAGGCGGTGTCCCCGCCGACGACGGCCACGGCGAGCAGCCCTCCCTGCTGCGTCCACGACAGCTGTGCTGCGGACGCGCGCATCCCCGGCGTCACGTTGCGCGCCTTGCCTCCGGCCGCCGGCACCACCAGCACGTCGCCCCCGTTCACCTCGAAGTCGCTCATGAGCCCCTCGATGAAGGCGACGCGCGTGCCGTCCGGGCTCCAGGTGGGCTCGCAGATCTGCAGCGCCGGATGATGGAGCACCCGCGCCACCCTGCCCGAGACGGGGATGAGGAACAGCTCGGCGCTCCACCAGTTGTCGTCGCCCGAGCCGTGCGCCCCGGTGGCGGCGAACGCGGTGCCGTCGGGGCTCCAGTCATACTCGTAGACGAACAGGTCGTCGGGCGACACCGGTGAGAGAGAGCCCCCGTCTGCCGACACGAGCGCGATGCGCTGCTCGCGGACCACGGACCCGATGACCCCGGTCTCCCGGACCGCTGGCCCGAGCGGACCGAGCGCATCCGGCGCACCTTCCAGGTACAGGACCGCCAGCCGCTTGCCGTCCGGCGACCAGCGTGGGCGCTCCAGGTGCCCGGCCGCCTGGGTGAGCCTGCGAACCGCGCCGCTCGCCACGTCGGCCAGGTAGAGCTGCGGCTGTCCGGTCTTCTCGGCGTCGGAGAGGAAGGCGAGTCGCTTCCCGTCCGGTGAAAATACCGGCTCGTCCTCCTCGTGGTCCGCCCCGTCGCGGGCGGCGGTGATGCGCACCGGCGCACCGCCGCTGCGGTCCGCGAGCCGGATGATCTTCAGCCGACCCGAGGGTCCGGCCGGAGTCGGTGCGGCCTCCACCCAGGCCAGGCGCTGGGCATCGGGCGAGATCGCCACGCGCTTGAACTCCACCCGGCGATTCAGCTCCGCCAGCGCGGCTTCCACGCCGGGATGCGCCGGCGCCGTGGACAGCATCGAGACGGCGAGGAACGTGAGCGTCGTCAGGGAAAACCTCCCGAGGGGGCGGGAGCGTACCCAGCCCGGGCCCGGATGCCAGACCCACATTCCCGAAGCGCACGGACGACATCCGCTGGAGCACTGCCGTCTCCGTCGCTCGCCGCGAATCCTAGGATTGCCGCGCAGGGTGGGCTTTCGTCCTCGGCTGACCGTTCGTCGGCACCCATGACGGTGCGACGGCAATGAGCGCGACGGCGGACGTTGTCCGCTATGCTGCGCCCCCTTCGCATCTCGCCCGGAGGCTCCTCGTGCTGCGTCGTACCCGTCGCACCGTCCTCGTCCTCGCCATGCTCTCTGCCAGCGCCGCGCTCGCCCAGAACGCGCCGAAGCTCGACCTTCCCCGCCCGAGCCCGAAGGCGTCGGTGGCCCAGACCGTCGGCCTGACCGACATTTCCATCGCCTACTCGAGCCCGGCGGTGAAGGGCAGGAAGATCTGGGGCGAGGTGGTGCCCTTCGACCAGCCGTGGCGCGCCGGCGCCAACGAGTGCACCAAGGTGACCTTCTCCACGCCGGTCTCCATCGAGGGCAAGCCGGTCGGCGCGGGCGCCTACTGCCTGGTGCTCCTGCCGCAGAAGTCCGGCTGGACGTTCATCCTCAGCAAGAACGCCGAGCTGTGGGGCGCGGCCGAGTACAAGGAGAGCGAGGACGCGCTTCGCGTTCCCGCGACCGCCACCACCATTCCCCTCCGGGAGAGGCTGGCCTTCTCCATCCTCGACTTCGACGACGAGAAGGGCACCCTGGCCATGGAGTGGGAGAAGAAGCGGGTGGCGGTGAAGTTCACCACCGGCAGCCGGGAGAAGGCGCTGGCTCAGATCCGCGCCCTCCAGGGCGACGACTGGCGGCCGTACAACGCGGCCGCGCGCTATCTCCTCGGCGCGAAGGTCGAGCCCGCGCTGGCGATGCAGCTCGCCGACCGTTCCATCCAGCTGAAAGAGCAGTGGAACAACGTCTGGACCCGGGCCCAGCTCCTCCACGCGGAGGGGAAGAAGTCCGAGGCGCTCGCGGCCGCCCAGCGCGCGCAGACGCTGGGCAAGGCCTCGGAGAACTTCTTCGAGGAGAAGGACGTCGCGAAGGCGCTCGTCAGCTGGAAGTAGCCTCCGACGAGGGATCGCCTTAGCGCGTCTGATGCATCCTTGCCGCGGCGCTCGTGGACCAGATCCAGTGACGTCGCGAAAACTTTGATGTGATCGAACGCCCTCCGCGCAGGTTCTGCGGCGGGAGATGAGCCTCCTCTCCGACTTAACTCCTGTATTCTGCTTCATGCATCGGGACACGGGTGATGCAACGGCGCGGCGCGCTCATCCCAGCCAACACCAGGGGGAACGATCGACTTTGACTGGGCCGAGCGCTCAATCAGAAGGAGGTCGTGATGCGCATCCCGCGCCGGACGCACCTCCTCGTCCTCGTCGCGCTGGCGATGACGCGCCGGTGGGCTCCGGGGGGATGCCCGCCGCGCGGCGTGGCGGCGGGCGCTCCTCTGTCAGCCGGAGGAGGTCGTCGGCGGCCAGGTCCAGCCCGCGTACCGCTCGCGCAGCTCGGACTTCTGGAACTTCCCCGCCGAGGTGCGCGGGATGGCGTCGGCGAAGACGATCGCGTCCGGGATCCAGAACTTCGGGAACTTCGGCCGGAGCCAGTCCTGGAGGTCCGCGGCGGTGGCCGTCTTGCCGAGCTTCAAGACCACCGTCGCCAGCGGTCGCTCGCCCCAGCGCGTATGGGGAACGGCCACCACTGCAGCCTCCTTGACCGCGGGGTGGCCCATGAGGGCGTTCTCCAGATGGACCGAGGAGATCCACTCCCCGCCGGACTTCACCAGGTCCTTGGTGCGGTCCGCGAGCTTGATGCTGCCGGTCGCGTCGAGCGTGACCACGTCGCCGGTGCGGAACCAGCCGTCCGCGGTCCAGCGGTCTTTCGATTCCTCGTTCTCGTGGTAGCGCGCGGTGACCCAGGGACCGCGGACCTGGAGCTCGCCCATGGTCCGGTCGTCCCAGGGCACCTCGCCGCTCTCGTTCACCGCCCGGATCTCCACCAGGGGAGACGCGCGGCCCTGGCGCGCTCGCTGCCGGTAGCGCGCGTCCTCGTCGAGCGAGGGAGCCTCCGGGCCCAGAGCGAGCCGAGCGGGGACATCTCGGTCATTCCCCAGGCGTGCACCACCGTGATGCCGTGCCGATCGAAGCCGCGCAGGAGCGACTCGGGCGCAGCCGAGCCACCGACGATGAGTCGTAGCCCGGGGACGAGCGCCCACCGCCGCGGCTCGCGATCCAGCGCCTCGAGCACCGGGATCCACACCGTGGGCACGCCGGCGGACATCGTCACCCGCTCTCCTGCCATGAGATCCAGCAGGGATTCGGGATCCAGCGCCGGTCCGGGGAACACCGCCTTGGCGCCGTTCATCACCGAGGCGTAGGGCAGCCCCCAGGCATTGGCGTGGAACATGGGGACCACCGGCATGACCGCGTCCGCGTGACGGATGCCGAGCAGGTCGGGGAGCCCGGCGGCCAGCGTGTGGATCATGGTGCTCCGGTGCGTGTACACCACGCCCTTCGACTGGCCGGTCGTGCCGGACGTGTAGCACATCCCGCACGGGTCGCTCTCCGCGAGCCGGGGCGGAGTCCACTGGCCGGTCGCGGAGGCGAGCAGCGCCTCGTACTCGCCGGCCTGCGCCGCCGAGACCATCACCACCTTCTCGATGGATGCCCGCGGGCGGACCTTCTCCCAGAGCGGCGCCAGGACCTCGTCCACCAGGAGGAAGCGGTCGTCGGCGTGGCTCACGATGAACGCCAGCTCCTCGGGCGAGAGGCGCAGGTTCAGGGTGTGGACCACGCCGCCGGCCAGCGGGACACCAAGGTACGTCTCGAGGTGCGCGGCGTGGTTCCACATCAGGGTGGCCACCCGGTCGCCGGGGCGGAGGCCCGCGCGCGCCAGCGCCTCGGCCAGGGCACGTGCCCGACGCGCCACCTGACCGTACGTCGTCCGGTGCAGCGAGCGATCCGGCAGGCGCGAGACGACCGGGACCGCGGAGAACATCCGCTCGGCACGGACCAGGAGGTGATCCAGCGTGAGCGGGTAGTCCATCATCGTGCCGAGCGAGGACATGCCGAGGCGTCCTCCTGCGAGAGCGTCGGAGAGGGCTTCACCCTCCCACCGACCGCCCCGGCGATCCACGGCCTCAGCGGGCCGGTGTCGACCCGGTGGCCGGCCGGGCGAGCAGGTCGCGATACAGCGCCTCCAGTCGCTGCACGATCGGCTCGGGCCGGAAGCGGGCCAGCGCGGACGCCCGCGCCGCCCGGCCCATGGCCTGCCGCCGCGCGGGGTCGGCGAGCAGCGACAGCACCGCCCTGGCCATCGAGCGCGGGTCGCGGGCGGGGACCAGCCAGCCCGTCTCCCCCTGGGTCACCACCTCCGCGACGCCGCCGACGTCGCTCCCGACCACCGGGACCCCCGAGGCGAGCGACTCGAGCGCGGCGAGGCCGAAGCTCTCCTGTTCGCTCGGGAGCAGGAACAGGTCGGCGTGGGCGAAGAGGTCGCCGAGCGAGTGCCGCTCGCCGACGAAGGCCACCGCATCGTGGACGTGGAGCGCGGTCGCGAGGGCCTCCACCACCGGGCGCTCCGGACCGTCCCCCACCAGGACCAGGACCGCCGGACGGACCCGCCGCACCTCGGCGAGCGCACGGATGGTGTCGTCCACGCGCTTGACCGGCCGGAAGTTCGAGGCGTGAAGGAGCACCGCCGGGCGGCGCTGGGGGCTCCAGTCCAGGGCCGGGAAGAGCGCCGGCACCTCGCCGCCGCCGTTCTCCAGCGGGTGGAAGGCCTGGGGGTCCACGAAGTTCGGAAGCACGTCGACGCGGACGTGCGCCGGAAGGCCGAGCATGTCCATCGCGCGCCGGCGCAGCCACGCCGAGGGGGTGAGGACCGCGTCGCTCCCCAGCACCGTCTCCCGGACCTGCGCGCGCGCCGCGGCGTCGTCGCCGAGCCCGGTCACGTCGGTGCCGTGGAGCGTGGTGACCAGTGCCGGGGGACGCAGGCCGTGGCCGCGCAGCCGCTCGCGGGCCAGGAGCGCCGCCGGCCCGTGCGGGAGCGCGTAGTGTACGTGCAGGACGTCCAGCGACTCGCGGGCCGATACGTCGGCCATGGCGCGGGCCAGCGGCTGCGGAGCGGTGGCCGCTCCGGGCAGCGGGCGGGGCGAGCTCTCCACGAGGTGCACCGTCCACGGCCCCTCCGCTTCCAGGCGAACCGGCACCGCGGAGGAGAACACGTGGACGCGATGCCCCCGCGCGGCGAGCTGCATCGCCAGCTGCGAGGCCGCCACCCCGCTCCCGCCCACCGTCGGGAAGCAAGCGATGCCCACCCCCAGAGAGCTCACGGCTGCACCGTCCGGACCTCCGGAGAGAGTGGGGCCGCTGCCGCCACCAGGCTGTCGATGAGCGCTGGGGAACCGACCTCCGCAGCGATGCCCCAGAAGCCGTGCACCCTCTCCTGAGGGCGACCGGCCGGGCGGAGCGCGGTGGTCACCTGCCCGAGCGCCTCCAGCGGCCCGGTTCCGATGCCGCTGCCGACCAGCGCCGCGCGCTGGAGCCGGGCGATGAAGCGGTCCACGCCGCGGGCGACATGGGCCCGCGTCTTCTCCACCGCGCGGTCCAGCGCCGGATCGAGCGCTGCTGCCTCGGGGAGAACCGCGCCCAGCTGGCGATCGAGTGGGCCCAGCAGCCGCTCGCGCAGCCTTCCGTCCATCCATGCCGGCCAGGCGTGGAGACGGGCGGCCAGCGCATGCAGGGGCTGGTCGGTGTCCTCGGGAGAGAGGCCGAGCCGGTCCAGCACCGCCGCCGTCCACGGGTCCACCACCCGGAAGCGCGCGCGGGGAGCGATCATCGGCAGCTCGAGACCGGCCCGCGCGTAGACCGGCGGCAGCTGGGCGAAGTAGGTGCACTCCGCCGGGCCGCCCAGGTACGCCGCGGTCGGAAGCAGCGTGTCCTGCACCAGCGGGCGGAGCAGCGCCGAGGTGCTGAAAGAGAGCGGGTCGTCGGCCAGGCGAGCCCTGAGCTCCGCGCGCGACGCGCGTCCGAGCGGGGTGCGGAAGCCGTCGCCGTCGCGATCGGGCCGGAAGCGCGGTCCCTCCGGAGCCGCGGGATGGAAGAAGGCCAGCAAGGCCTCCCGGGTGTGCACCTGCTCGTGGAAGCCGCGGCGGGCGAGCGCCACGCACCGTTCCTCGAGCAGCGCGCCGATGGCGTCGTCCTCTTCGAGGGCGAAGCGAAGGACCGGCGCAGCGAGCGCGGCCATCGCCGGGGTCCGCGGGTCGAGGAGCACGAGCCCCTCCTCCGAGAACAGCTCGGCGATGACGCCAGCGAACGCCGCGACCGGGGACCGACCTGCCACGTAGTGGCGCGCGAGCAGTGCGCTCACCTCCGCGCCGTGGGGAAGCGGGGACAGCGCTCTCGACACCGAGGCGAGGTGAATCTCCACCTCCGGAGGAAGCCGGCGGTGGGCGAGCGACACCCGTGTCTCCGAGCTGGACTCGCCGAGGCGTCCGCGGATCCAGGACCCGCGGACGCAGCCGTCGAAGCGGGCCACCTCGTTCCAGTCGTGGTCCTCGGTCTGGAGCCAGAACACCGGAATGCACGGCCGCCCCGTGCGTTCGGCGAGCCAGCGCGCCCGCGCGACCGCGGTTGCCGCCTTGTGCAAGGTGTACAGCGGACCGAGGAAGACGCCCACCTGTTGCCCGGTGACGACGCAGGTGGCGCCGGGGAGATCGAGCGCAGCGATGGCCTGGTCACGCGTGGACGACGGAGGCAGCGCCGCTGCCTGTCGCTGCAGCTCCGGGACCACTCCCTGCATCGTCCGGCGGCGAGCGGCGCGCGCCGCGGCCTCGTCCCACGCCAAGGGGTCCAGCGGGCGCGCGGGCAGGAGCGAGGCCGCGTCGGCTTCCCCGGCGATGAACTGCGCGAAGAAGTCCGAAGCCATGCCAGATTCCACCGTACCAGTGCCCATGCACCCTTCCAAACGTGCACGCCTCGCCGTGCTTGCTCCGATGGCCCTCACCCTGCTGCTCTCCACCGCGAACGCCGCACCCACCCTGCGTCTTTCCCAGCCCGATGGAGCGCGGCTGGAACGCTGGCTCGACCGGCTGCTGGTGGTGGGAGGAGTCCTGTACGTCGCCGCCCACCCGGACGACGAGAACACGCGGCTCCTGGCTTACCTTTCCAACCGTTCGCTGCTTCGTACGGGCTACCTGTCGGTGACGCGGGGTGACGGGGGCCAGAACCTCATCGGATCCGAGCTGGGGCCGGGGC
Source organism: Myxococcaceae bacterium (assembly GCA_003818285.1). GTDB lineage: Bacteria > Myxococcota > Myxococcia > Myxococcales > Myxococcaceae > RPRB01. The sequence continues at coordinate 10,628 of RPRB01000089.1, read as the reverse complement.
TCGGCCTCATCCGGACCCAGGAGCTGCTCGCCGCCCGGGGGCTGGACGGCGCCGAGCAGCTCTTCACCCGTGCGCGCGACTTCGGCTACTCCAAGAGCCCCGAGGAGTCGCTCCGCATCTGGGGGCACGACGCGCTGCTGGCGGACGTCGTCCTCGCCATCCGGCGGCTCCGTCCGGACGTCATCATCACCCGCTTCCCGCTCGAGGCGGACACCCACGGCCAGCACACCGCGTCCTCGCGCCTGGCGGTGGAGGCGTTCACCCGGGCCGCCGACCCGTCGTACATGCCCGACGCCGAGCATCGCCGGCTCGGCCCGTGGAAGGCGCGCCGCGTGGTCTGGAACGAGAGCGGCTTCTTCGGCAAGACCGACGCGCAGCTGGCGGCGCTGCCCCATCTCGACGTGGGCGGATACGACCCCTGGCTGGGGCTCTCCTACCCCGAGCTCGCGGCCGACAGCCGCAGCAACCACCGGAGTCAGGGGTTCGGAGCGCCGCGTCGCCGGGGGCCCACCCCGGAGGCGTTCCACCCGCTCGCCGGCGAGCCGATGAAGGGCAGCCCGCTGGACGGCGTGGTGACCGACTGGTCCCGCGTCCCCGGAAGCGCGCGCCTGGTGGCGGAGCTGAAGCGTGCCCGACAGGCGTTCCGGACCGCGACCCCGGAGGCGTCCATCCCGGCGCTGCTGGCGGCGCGCGCCGAGCTGCGCCGGATGCCCGAGCACCCGTGGAAGGAGGCCAAGCTCGCCGAGCTCGATGCCGCGGTGCTCGCCTGCGCCGGACTCTTCGGCGACGTCATCGCCGACCGCACGAGCAGCTCACCCGGCGGCTCGGTCACAGCGACGACGACCGTCCTGCTCCGGCGGCCGGCCCGGGTGACGCTCACCTCGGCGCGGCTGGGCACGCGCTCGCTGCTCGGCCCGTCGGAGCTGAAGGCCGGCGTCCCGGTCGAGGCGAAGACGTCGCTCGAGGTCCCGGCCGACGCGCGCCTGTCGAATCCGGCGTGGCTCGAGGCGCCGGAACCCGGCCTCTACCCGGTCCGGGACCCGGCATGGGTCGGCCTTCACGAGGAGCCCGCGCCGCTCGAGGCGGAGCTCACCTTCGCCTTCGGGAGCGAGTCGATCACCCTCCGCCGTCCTGTGGCCTACAAGTGGACCGACCCGGTGCTCGGCGAGCGCTACCGCCGTCTCGAGGTGCTGCCTCGGGTGACGGTGGACGCCTCGAGCGGGATGCTGCTCTTCCCCGATGCCTCGCCTCGTCCGCTGGACGTCACGGTCCGCAGCGTGCGCGGAGCGTCGGGCACGGTCGCGCTCGAGCTGCCGGCCGGGTTCTCCGCCCAGCCTGCCAGCGCGTCGTTCGCCATCGCGGCGGGGGGGGAGTCGACGATCCGGTTCACCATCGCTCCGCCGCGCACCGCCGCCCGGGGGACGTTGCGGGCCGTCGCCACGGTCGACGGGCAGCGCTTCGACCGTGGGCTGCGGCGCATCGACCACGCCCACATCCCCATCCAGACCTGGCTCCCGCCGGCGACCGTCCAGCTCACCCGGGTGGACGTGGCTCACGCCAAGCGGCGCATCGGTTACCTCTCCGGTCCCGGCGACGACGTGCCCGATGCGCTGCGCCAGGCGGGCTACGAGGTCACACCGCTCTCGGTGGCCGACCTGCGCGAGGGAGGGCTCTCGCGCTTCGACGCGGTGGTGTTCGGCATCCGCGCCTTCAACGTCGAGCCGCAGCTCCAGGCGCTCCACGGAAAGCTGATGGACTACGTGGCCTCGGGCGGCACGGTGCTGGTGCAGTACGTGACGAGCAACTTCATCGCGAAGGCTCCCCCGAACCTCGGTCCCTTCCCCTTCACCATCGGGCAGGGGCGGGTGACGGACGAGACTGCGGCGGTGGAGGCCGACGGAAATCCGGTGCTCGCCGGACCGAACCGCATCGGCCCCGACGACTGGGCGGGCTGGGTGCAGGAGCGGGGGCTCTACTTCGCCGAGTCCTGGGACCCTCGGTACGCCACGCCGCTCTCGATGCACGACCCGGGGGAGCAGCCGCTGAAGGGCTCGGTGCTCGTGGCTCGCTCCGGGAAGGGCGCCTTCGTCTACACCGGGCTGTCCTTCTTCCGACAGCTGCCCGCCGGCGTACCGGGCGCGTTCCGGCTCTTCGCCAACCTGGTGGACACGGGTGGCTGACGAGAGCGAGCCCGGGGAGCGCTGGGGCCGGCTCTACGCCCTGGTGATCGCGGCCCTGGCCGTGGAGATCGCCGGGCTCTGGGTGCTGGAGCGAGTCTTCCGGTGAGCGCGCTCGACTGGGCGGTGCTCGTCCTGACCCTGGCCGGCATCGTGTCCTTCGGAGCGTGGCGGAGCCGCGGGGTCCACACCACCGAGTCTTTCCTGCGCGCGGGGAAGGACATCCGGTGGTGGACCATCGGTCTGTCGGTGATCGCCACCCAGGCCAGCGCCATCACCTTTCTCTCGGTGCCGGGGCAGGCGTACCAGGACGGCCTGGGGTTCGTGCAGTTCTACTTCGGGCTGCCGATCGCGATGGTGCTGCTCTCGGCGATCATCCTCCCGGTCTACCACCGCCTCCGGGTCTACACCGCCTACCAGTACCTCGAGGAGCGCTTCGACCGGCGCACCCGGCAGTTCACCGCCCTGCTCTTCCTGGTCTCGCGCGGCCTCGCCTCCGGGCTGGCCATCTACGCGCCGGCCCTGGTGCTCTCGGCCGTGCTGGGATGGCCGGTGCTCTGGACCAACTGGGCGCTGGGTGCCGTGACCATCGTTTACACGGTCGCCGGAGGAAGCCGGGCCGTCAGCCGGACCCAGACCGCGCAGATGGCGGTCATCCTGGTGGGGCTGCTGGCCGCCTTCGGGATGGCCGTCTCGCTTCTTCCTCCGGAGTTCTCGTTCGGGCGCGGCGTCGCCCTGGCCGGGGCGCTGGGGAAGCTCGAGGGCGTGGACCCGTCGCTGCGGCTCGACACCCGCTACACGCTCTGGTCGGGGCTGCTGGGCGGGCTCTTCGTCCAGCTGGCCTACTTCGGGACCGACCAGTCCCAGGTGCAGCGCTACCTGGCGGGGGGACCGTTGGCCGAGAGCCGGCGCGGCCTCCTGATGAACGGGCTGCTCAAGGTCCCGATGCAGCTCTTCATCCTCTTCCTCGGAGTGATGGTGTTCGTCGTCTACCAGCTGACGCCGCCGCCACTCTTCTTCAACCGCGCGGAGCTGGAGAGGGTCCGGGCCAGCCATCCCGCCGAGGTCGCGTCTCTGGAGGCGAGGCACGCCCGGCTGTTCGCGGAGAAGCGGCAGGTCATCGACGCCTGGCTGACCAGCCCCACGAATGCCACCGCGCTGCGCGAGAACGAGGCGCGCGTGCAGGCGCTCCGGAAGGAGACCGGGGCGCTGGTGGCGCGGACCCGGCCCGGAGCGGATCCGAAGGATGCGGACTTCATCTTCCTCCGCTTCGTCCTCGACCACTTTCCGCGAGGTCTCATCGGGCTGCTGGTGGCAGTCATCCTCTCGGCGGCGATGTCCGCGAACTCCGCGGCCCTCTCGTCGCTCGGCGCGACCACGGTCGTGGATTTCTACCGTCCCCGCCATCCCGATGCGCCGGACTCGCGGACCCTGGCCGTCGCGCGCTGGTCCACCGCGGCGTGGGGGCTCGTGGCGGTGGGGTTCGCGTCCTTCGCCTCGCTGCTGGACAACCTCATCCAGGCGGTGAACGTGCTCGGCTCGCTGTTCTACGGACCCATGCTCGGCGTGTTCCTGGTGGGGTTCTTCCTCGCCCGCGTGAGAGGTCGTGCCGCATTCTGGGCGACGGTGGCCGGCGAGATCGCCGTGCTCGCTGCAGCCACCTTCGGAAGCCTGGGCTTCCTCTGGTACAACGTGCTCGGATGCGCGGTGGTGGTCGGGCTCGCCCCCCTGCTGCAGCGCGTCTTCTCTCGCTCGTCCCCACACCCGACTGGAGAGCCCACATGACCTTCCCGCGCAACGTCGTGCTCGCAGGCTGTCTCGCCCTGTCGCTTCCCGCATTCTCGCAGGGCACACCCCCGGCTCAGCCCCCGGCGGCTGCTCCCGCCGCGCCGGCGGCCACCTCCACCTTCCAGTCCGACACGGCCGGCGTCCTCGCCCACGTGCAGGACCAGATGGTCTCGCTGGAGAAGGCGATGCCGGCGAACAAGTTCAGCTGGCGCCCAGGCAAGGGCGTGCGCTCGGTGGCGGAGGTCTACCTCCACGCCGCAGGGTCCGGATACTTCTTCGGGAAGATGCTCGGCTTCGAGATCCCGGCGGACATCGCCGCGCAGCTGAAGGGCTTCGAGAAGAGCACCACCGACAAGGCGAAGATCGGGAAGGCCCTCACCGACTCCTTCGCCTGGTTCATCAGCCAGTTGCAGTCGATGCCCGACGCCGAGCTGAACAAGACCGTCGACTTCTTCGGCCGTCCGGCCACCAAGAGGGTGATCGCGTTGACCGCGGTGAGCCACTACTCGGAGCACCTGGGCCAGTCGATCGCCTACGCCCGGTCGAACGGGGTCGTTCCGCCCTGGAGCAAGAACGACAAGTCGTAGTCCCGGACGGGCCGGACCCGCGCTGGAGTCCGGCCCGCTCTCTGGAGAACCGAGGCCTACGGGACGAGGACGTTGCTCGCGGCGGCCTGGGCGATGAACGCGTCGCGGTTCGCGGGCAAGAGGAAGCCCATCTCCACCGCGTGGTTCGCGGCCGCCGTCACCGCGCGCACGTCGCCGTCATGGTCTGCGGAGCGCTCCTCGAGGGAGAGCCGCGGATCACCGGTCACCAGCCGCTCGGCGCGCGTCTTCCGGCCGAGCGCGCTCGCCCGGCTCCTCCCAGGGTCGTCGGCCGCGTGACCCCCGCAGGCGCTCGCCACCGGACCGCTCCGCGCACGTTCTTCCGCGAAGCTCCGTCTCACCCCGCGCCGCTCGGGCCGGGAACGCAGGCATTTCGTGACCGGCGATTCGCGAATGAAACGGAGCGCCCGGTGGACGGCCTGCTCTCCGGCCTGTCCGCCACTCCGGTCATGGACGGAGTCGATACCTACACCGACGCACCACGTCATGGAGGCTAAAGGGCCGGCCGGTGATGCAACGGAACCTCTTTGTCCCGATCGCCCTGACCCTGAGTCTGCTCCTCACGGCCTGCAATGCCGGGCCCGATTCGTTCACCCTGCCCGGGGTCGGCCTGCCGCCCGGCACCACCGTCCCGGAGAGGCCCGCTCCCGACGCAGGATCTGCCGCGCCCGGCACGGACGCGGGGACTGCCGCGGACCCCGACTCCACACCGAGCGACCAGCTCGCGGGCAACGGCATCTTCCCGCTGGACAACGAGTGGAACACCCGCATCGACGACGCGCCGGTGGATCCGCGCTCCGACGAGTACATCGCCTCGATGGGAGCCGATCAGCCGCTCGTGGCGAGCTGGGACGAGGCCGGTCACGGCCTCCCGTACGTCGAGGTCGACGGGGACCAGAAGAACGTGCCGGTGACGTTCTGGGGCCACCCGAAGGAGAGCGACCCAGGGCCCTACCCCATTCCCTGGAACGCCCCCGTCCAGATCGGCACCGACGCGCACGTCCTGGTCGTCGACCATGCCAGCGGCTGGCTCTACGAGCTGTTCCAGGCTTCCCGCAACTCCGACGGCTCCTGGGAGGCGTCCAACGGGGCGAAGTGGAACCTGCGCACCGGCGATCCGCGTCCGATGCAGTGGACCTCGGCGGACGCGGCGGGGATGCCGGTCTTTCCGGGGGTCGTCCGCTACAGCGAGGTGGAAGCGGGGTGGATCGGCCATGCCCTGCGCTTCGCGGTCAATCGGAGCCAGCGCGGCTTCGTCTGGCCGGCGAGCCACGCAGCCGGAACCTGCGCCCTCGGCTCGGACTGCCCTCCGATGGGGCTGCGGGTGCGGCTCAAGAAGTCGGTGGACATCTCGGGCTTCAGCAAGCGGATGCAGGTGATCCTGAAGGCGCTCCAGGTCTACGGCATGTTCGTCGCCGACAACACCGGAAGCGACGACAGCTGGTGGTTGTCCGGGGCGCCTCATCCGAAGTGGTCCGACGACGAGAACCTCACCCTGGGGGCGATCCGCGGGCGCGACTTCGAGGTGGTCGGACACGGCGAGATCAAGCCGCAATAGCGCCGGAGGTCGGCGGGCGTGCGCTGAATGCGCAACCCTTTGGGTCCGTCTCAGGGAGCAGTCGTTCCAGAGGAGGACCCCTCCACATGAAGACGCCCCTGCTCGCCGCCGTGCTCCTGCCGCTCACCGCCCTGGCTCACCCCTGGACGCCAGCGCCCGAGCCGTTCGTACCGGCGCCGGCGCCCGTCTACGAGCTCCGCGGGCCGGCGGTCCGTCCCTCGCCTCCGAGCCCTGGGCCCTCCGACGACGTCCGGGACCTGTGGTCCGTCGACGCTACCGTGGCGCAGCTCGACCGCGCCGTCGCGACCCGGAACTTCGGGCTGCTGCGCTGGGTGGACGGCCGTGCACGCGGGCTGCTCGACGAGGAGCGGCGCGAGACCTGGAGGGAGATCGAGCGCGCCCGATTCGCCGGTGACCGCTGGCGGCTGCGGAGCGCGAGCTGGAAGCTCTCCCAGGTGACCCGCCTCGAGGACGGTTACCGCACGGTGGCCGGGCGGTTGGACCCGTGGAGCGTGTCGCAGCGCCGGACGATCCTGCTCGATCTGGACCGGCTGAACCGGCACGAGCTCGCGTTCCGCTGAGCTGACCTTCCGTTGACCGCCTCGGGGTGGGCTCCTCCGGGGGCTCGCCCCGAGCGTTTTCCGGGCCACGACCGGCGGGCGCGCTGAGACAGGTTCCCCGCCTTGCCGGACGCAGCAGCCGCCGAGGCCCGATGAAGCACTGGTCCACCGTCGCACCCCTCCTTGCCGCCGCCCTGCTCGTCGCGGCTGCGGTGCTGCCCGGCAGCGGGCCCCTGTCCCTCGCCGCCGGCCTGACGCTGGTGGGCGCCGTGCTCGCCGCCGTGCTCCATGCAGAGGTGGTGGCCCACAGGGTCGGCGAGCCGCTGGGCACGCTGGTGCTCGCCCTCGCAGTCACGGTCATCGAGACCTCGCTCATCGTCTCGCTGATGCTCGCCGGCGGACCGGAGAAGGCGGAGCTCGCCCGGGACACCGTTTACGCAGCGGTGATGATCATCTGCAACGGCGTCATTGGTCTGTGCGTCCTGATGGGTGGCATCCGCCACCACGAGCAGACGTTCCGCATCGAGGGCGCAGGGCCTGCGTTCGCCGCCCTGGTGGCGCTGGCCACCCTGGTGCTGGTGCTGCCCGCGGTCACCACCAGCGCGCCCGGGCCCGCGTACACCCCCGCGCAGCTGACCTTCGCCGGCCTGTGCTCGCTCGTGCTCTGGGGAGTGTTCGTCTTCGTCCAGACCATCCGGCACCGGGACTACTTCCTTCCGCCCGCCGGCGCCGGCGAGGAAGAGCACCTCCCTCCACCAACCGCGCGCGCCGCGTGGATGAGCCTTCTGTTGCTGCTCGTCTCGCTGGTGGGCGTGGTGGGTCTGGCCAAGGTGCTCTCGCCGAGCATCGAGGGGGCGGTCCGGGCCGCCGGAGCGCCGGATGCAGTGATCGGAATCGCGATCGCGTTGCTCGTCCTGCTCCCCGAGACGGTGGCCGCGGTCCGGGCCGCCCTCGCGAATCGGCTGCAGACCAGCATGAACCTCGCCCTGGGCTCGGCGCTGGCCACCATCGGGCTCACCATCCCCGCGGTCGTCGTGGCCTCGCAGCTGTTTCACCTTCCGGTCGTCCTGGGCCTCGATCCCAAGGACCTGGTGCTCCTCCTGCTCACCTTCCTGGTGGGAACGGTCACGCTCGGCCCGGGGCGCACGGGCGTCATGCAGGGCGCGGTGCAGCTGGTGGTCTTCGTCGCCTTTCTCTTCCTCTCCCTGGTCCCCTGACTGCTCGCCCGCTCGGGCAGAGGGCCACCCCGGCCTTGCCGCTCTGCCTCCACGCTGCGAGATTTCGCGGCCGCGCGGAGGTCACGAGGTGAACGAGGGCACCGAGGAGCCGGTCGACGACACCACCCTCTCCGGCCAGTCGCGGGACAGCACCGTCACCCTCCCCCTCCCCGGCATGGACCCGGACCGGCGCATCGGCCCGTACAAGCTCATCCGGGAACTCGGGCGCGGAGGGATGGGCACGGTGTGGCTCGCCGCGCGGGCCGACGAGCAGTTCGAGAAGCGGGTGGCGCTCAAGGTCGTCCGCGCCTCCGACAGCGAGCAGGTCCTCCGCTACTTCCGCCAAGAGCGGCAGATCCTCGCCGGGCTCGAGCACCCCAACATCGCGCGGCTCCTCGACGGGGGCACCACCGAGGACGGCCTTCCCTACTTCGTGATGGAGCACGTGGAGGGCGTGCCCATCGACCGCTACTGCGACGAGCACAAGCTCCCCGTCCTGGAGCGGCTGAGGCTCTTCGAGGCCGTGTGCTCGGCGGTGCAGCACGCGCACCGCAGCCTGGTGGTCCACCGCGACCTCAAGCCGAGCAACATCCTGGTCACCGGCGAGGGCGTTCCCAAGCTCCTGGACTTCGGCATTGCCAAGCTGCTCAACCCGGGGGTGGCCGGAGGCCTCTCCCAGGAGACGGTGCTGGCGATGACCCCGGAGTACGCCAGTCCGGAGCAGGTCCGCGGCCGGGCGATCACCACCGCGACCGACGTGTACTCCCTGGGAGTCATCCTCTACGAGCTGCTCACCGGGCATCCCCCGTACCGGGTGAAGAGCCGCGAGCACGTCGAGGTGCTGAAGGCGGTCTGCGAGGTCGAGCCGGAACGGCCGAGCACCGCGGTGGGCCGCACCGGCGAGCGCCACCAGCCCGACGGCACGACGGTGACCACCACGCCGGAGGAGACTGGCCGGCTCCGCCACGAGACGCCGCAGCGGCTGCGAAAGCGGCTCAAGGGTGACCTCGACGCCATGGTGATGGCCGCCCTGCAGAAGGACCCGCTCCAGCGCTACGCGTCGGTGGAGGGGCTCGCCCGCGACATCCAGCGCTACCTGGACGGGCGCCCCATCACCGCCCGCAGGACGAGCACGATCTACAGGATCCGGAAGCTCGCCGGGCGCCACAAGCTCGGCGTCGCTGCGGCTGGCGCCATCCTCGCCCTTCTGGTGGTGCTCGCGGTGACCTCGACCCTGCAGGCCAGCCGGATCCGCAAGGAGCGCGACCACGCCACGTCGGAGACGGCGAAGGTCACTGCGATGAACGTCTTCCTCCAGGAGGCGCTGGGCGCGGCGGACCCGTGGGAGAAGGGCTCGCGCAACATCTCGCTCCTCGACGCGCTCCGGCAGGCACAGGGGAAGGCCGAGAGCGCCTTCCAGGGTCAGCCGCTGGTCCGGGCGGCGATGCTGCAGACCATGGGATCGACCTTCGCCAACCTCGCCGAGTTCCAGGAGGGAGAGAAGGCCCTCCGCACCGCGCTGGTCCTCCGTACCGCGGCGACCGGCCCGCGCAGCGCGGAGGTCGCGGAGTCGCAGGCCAGCCTCGCCAACCTCTACGGGCTGTGGCATCGCTTCGACCAGGCGGTGGCGGCTGGGCAGGAGTCGCTGTCGATCACCCGCGCGGTGTACGGCCCGCGGAGCCTCCGTACCGCGGCGGCGCTGCACGCGGTGGGCCAGGTCTATCAGCGGAAGGGAGACCTCCCGGCGCTGAAGCCGGTCGCCGAGGAGATGCTCTCCATCGTCCGTGCACCGGCTCCGAAAATCCGGGGGGACGAGTCCGCGGCTCCCGAAGCGGCGAAGCTCGAGGTCCAGGCCCTCGGCCTGCTGGCCGCGGTAGCGCTCCAGGAGGAGAACTACGTTCGCATGGAGGTCATCGATCGCGAACGCCTGGACAAGGTCAGGGCCCGGCTCCCGGAGCTGCGCAGCGAGCTGGCATCGGCGGTGAACGACCTCGCCACCGCGCAGCTGATGAACGGCGACCTCGCGGCCGCGGAGGCGAACTACAAGGAGGCGCTCGCCATCAACATCGCGGACGTGGGCGAGGAGCATCCGGAGACGCTGTCGTCCCGCGAGAATCTGGGAAACGTCTACTTCCGCTCCAAGCGCTACGACGAGACGCTCCGGAGCCTCGACTTGGTGCTCGCGCTGCGCCGCAAGGCGCTCGGTCCCGATGCGGAGCCGGTGGGCCGGACCCTGGCGAACATCGGCACGGTGTCCAAGGAGGCGGGGCGGATCGACGAGGCCGAGCGGGCGTACCGCGCCGCGCTGGCAGTCCTCGTCCCCAAGCTCGGGGAGCAGAACCTGGACGTGGCCTCGGTCCGGATGAGCCTCGGTGACGTGCTCCGGCGCCGGGGCCAGCTGGACGAGGCCGAGCCCCTGATGCGCAGCGGGCTCGAGATCCGGGTCAAGGTCCTGGGCGAGACCCATGCCGCGACCCAGCGGGCCCTCAAGGCGCTCGCGGACCTCGCCACCGCCCGCGGAAGGACCGCCGAGGCAGCGGCCTACACCGCGCGGCTCGTCCCCGCGAAGTGATCGTCGGCAGGCGCGCTGGGAGTGGAACACTCGGGCTCAAGGGCCGTGCGCGCTTCGGCGCCCCGGGTCGACTTCACGCTGAAGTAGCGCTCGCGGTGCTCACCACGGGTAGTACCGCCCGTCGAAGGCCACCTTCAGGTACACGAACCAG
>RPRB01000088.1 GCA_003818285.1 Myxococcaceae bacterium | reverse complement strand
GGTGGTGAAGCTCGAGCAGAACTACCGCAGCGACGGGAACATCCTCGACGCGGCCAACGCGGTCATCGCCCAGAACCCGCGCCGGATGCCCAAGCGGTTATGGACGGAAAGACCGAAGGGCGAGCAGCTGCACCTCCTCATCTCCCGGGACGAGCGGGAGGAGGCGCACGAGGTCGCCCGGCGGATCCATGCGCTCCACCGGGAAGACTTCGTCTCCTACGACCAGATCGCCGTCTTCTTCCGGGTGAACGCCCAGAGCCGGGTGCTGGAGGAGGCGATGCGCCTGGCGCGGGTCCCCTACACCCTGGTGAGCGGCCGGAGCTTCTACGAGCGCGCGGAGATCAGGGACGCCGCCTCGTACCTGCGGCTCATGGCGAACCCGCGCTCGGACGCCGACCTCCTCCGGGTGATCAACGTCCCGGCCCGCGCCATCGGCGACACCACGCAGGAGCGGCTCAGCGCCTGGGGGGCGGACCAGGGCCTGTCGCTCTGGGAGGCGCTGGACCAGGTGGAGTCCATCCCCACGCTCCAGCCCACCGCCCAGAAGCGCCTCCGCGGCTTCCGCGCGCTGCTGGAGCCGCTGGTGCAGTTCGCGGTCGAGGCACCCTCGGCCGCGGCGGCGCTGGAGCGGATGCTCCAGGAGACCCGGCTGGTCGAGTCGCTGGTGGAGGCCGGCGACGACGAGTCGCTCGGCCGCGCCGAGAACCTCCGCGAGTTCGTGGGCGCCGCGCAGGAGTTCGACCTCCAGCGAGCAGCCCGTCCCCCGCCCGGTCCCGAGGCGCTCGAGGCCGAGGCGCCGCCGCTCCAGGCATTCCTGGAGCAGATCAGCCTGGTGGCCGAGGCCGATGCCGAGGCCGGCGAGGGCCGGGTCTCGCTGATGACCCTCCACGCGGCGAAGGGCCTCGAGTTCGACGCGGTGTTCCTCCCCGGGTTGGAGGACGGCGTCTTCCCGCACCAGCGCGCGCTCGACGAGTTCGGCGACGACGAGGAGATGGGCGAGGAGCGACGCCTCTGCTACGTCGGCTTCACCCGGGCGCGGAAGCGGCTGCTGCTCTCGCTGGCCCAGGCGCGGTCCCTCTTCGGCGAGCTGCGCTTCAACCCACCCTCGCGCTTCCTCCGCGAGGTGCCGAAGGAGCTGTTCGACTTCCAGCCCGAGCTGCGCGCTCCGCCTCCGGAGCCGTCGTACGGCCGGGCCGAGCGCCGGCCTCGCTACGACGACACGGGGCCGCGCATCGACCGGAGCTATGCCCAGGACGCGGCGTACATGGAGGACGGCTCGGTCGTCGGCATGCGAGTCCGCCACGCCCAGTTCGGCGAGGGCGAGGTGATGGCCTGCGACGGTTCGGGCCCGAACGCCAAGCTCACGGTGCGGTTCCGGACGGTGGGGCTGAAGAGGGTCATCGCCCGGTTCCTGCAGCCCGCGTGACCCTCCGGTCCGCCCTCGCTTCCCGAGGACGGCGGCGTCGGCGAAGGCAGCGGCAATTCCAATGCGAATGGAAGCTCCATCCGCGTTCCCTGGGTTGTTCCCCAGGTTGTCGAGGCGTAGGTGACCCGATGCACCGCACGGACGTGGACGCCGCGCCGGTGCGGATCGGCGGGGGAGCCATGAATCCATCCTTGTGCGAAGTGTCGAGGGCGCGCCTGGGCAGGTGCCGGCGAACTCTCGTTGTGTGCGGATCCTTCTGCATCGTGGCAGGTGCCGGGGCATGCGCTGGGAAAGGGCGGCCTGCCGGGGTCGAGTCCGCAGAACCTGCCGGTGCGTCGGCATCCTGGGCGATGCCGACGGCAACGATGCGCTGGAACGAATACGCCTGTGAGCTGATTGCCCGCAATCAGGTCGGCCAGCAGCGATCGGCACGGGTGCTGGCGTATCTCAACCTTGCCATCAACAACGCCATCCGGGCGGCCGCCCAGCAGGGCCGCAAACCGGATGGTGCGGCGGCCGGGGCTGCGGCGACGGTTCTGGCCTACGCCTACCCGAACAACGCGTCAGCGATCGAGGCGCGGCTTGCTGGCGAGACGGCCGCGCTGGGAGCCGGTGCGACGCGCGACGAGTTCTCGTCAGCCGTCCAGGTCGGGCAGACAGCGGGTGCAGACGTCGTTGCAGTGGCGAAGACCGATCGATTCGATCTGGCGTGGACCGGCACCGTGCCCCCGGGGCGGGACAAGTGGGTGAGCAGCTCCCAACCCCCGATCTTCCCGCGACTCGGCGAGATGCGCCCGTTCTTCCTGAACAGCGCTGCTGAGTTTCGACCCCCGCCGCCGCCCTCGTTGGACTCGCCGGAGTTCAAGGCGGCGCTCGCGGAGGTGCGGTCGATCTCGGACCATCGCACGACCGAGCAACTGCGCATCGCCCAGTTCTGGGAGCAAACCTCCGGCTCGTATTCTGCAGGCGTCTGGAACGACGTTGCACGCAAGGCCATTGCCGCACACCGCCTGGGCGACGCAGACGCAGCCCGGGTCCTCGCGCAGGCGCACATGGCCGTCATCGATGCCTTCATCGTCTGTCACGACGGCAAGTACACCTACTGGCTGCCGCGGCCGGCGCAGGTCGATCCCGAAATCCGGCTTGCGATCGGATTGCCCAACCATCCGTCGTACCCGGGCAATCACGGCTGCGTGTCGACTGCATTCGGAACCGTCCTCGACGCTGCGTTCCCCGACGAGAACGGTCGCTACGCGGCGATGGCGCGCCAGGCGGCGGAGTCGCGGATCTATGCAGGAATCCATTACCGCTTCGACAACGATGCGGGGATGGACATTGGTCGGAAAGTCGCTGCGCGGGCGCTCGCGGTTCTGCCCCCAGACAAGCCGTATCTGCCCGCGCAGAAGTGATCTCACAGTCGTCGGCGACGGCAGCGGCACGCCTGAAGTCTTGTTTCAGTACGCGAAGTTCACGGAGTGCTTCCGCCCGGGTGGGGCTGAAGCGGGTCATCGCCCGGTTCCTCCAGCCGGCGTGACCCTCATCGGTGGCGCGCCTCCCCCGGGCGTCACCGGGGTGCCGGGGATCGAGCCTGGACGCGCCGTGCTCAGCCGGGGTCCGGCGCGTTCCTGCCGCTCCAGAGCGCGGCCTCGTGATGGAACAGCTCGATGAGGAAATCCATCGTCGCGCGGACCCGAGCCACGCGGACCAGATCCGGGTGGACCACCAGCATGATGTCGCGCTCGCCGATGACCTCCGGGGTGATGCGAAGGAGCCCGCTCTCCTGCGCCGCTGCGAAGCAGGGCAGGGGAGCGATCCCGATCCCCTCCACCGCGGCCCGGGCCACCCCCACGATGCTGTTCCCGCGCATCACCACCACCGGCGGGGGCTTGAGCGAGCGCAGCCACTGCTCGCCCTCGACCATCGCGAGGAGGTCGGCGTAGCCGATGAGCTCGTGCCCACTGACGTCGTTCACCGAGGCCAGCGGGCCCTTCCGCGCGAGGTACGACGGGGAGGCATAGAGCGACCAGCCGGCCTTCCCCGGCTTGCGGACGATGAGGTCCTGGTCCGGGACGGCCGCGAAGCGCACCGCGATGTCGGCCTCCCCGCGGCGGATGTCGAGCGGGCGGTTGTCGCTGATGAGCTCGATCACCAGCTCGGGGTGTCGGCTCCGCAGCTCCCGGAGCCGATGCATGAAGTAGCTGTTCCCGGACTCGGGGATGGTGAGCCGGACGGTGCCTGCCACCCGGCCGTCGAGCCCGGTGACGCAGCGCTCGATGGAGGAGATCTGCTCCGCGATGTCCTCGACGATCGGCAGCATGTTCTTGCCCGCCGTGGTGAGGACCAGGCCTGCGGGACCGCGGGCGAAGAGGCGCGTGCCCAGGTCCTCCTCCAGCGCCCCCAGCCGCCGGCTCACCGTGGTGTGCTCCACCGAAAGCTCGCGCGCCGCCTTCGCGAGGGACCCGGACCGGGCGATGGCCAGGAAGTACCTGAGATCATTCCAGTCCATGGGCCCCTGCAGATTCGCACAACCCCTGTGCATCTACGAGGGTTCCGGGCCTCGAGCCCCACCCGTATAAGACGCCCTCACCGACAAGCGGCCGCGCCGGCGGGATGGTCCCGACCTGGCCGATGTGAGCGATGGGGGATGCGGCTCCGCCCCCGCGCAGGAGACGTGCGTCATGGCCTCGAAGACTCCAGTCATTGCAGTGGTGGGCGCCACCGGGGCGCAGGGCGGCGGACTCGTCCGTGCCATTCTCCAGGACCCGGAGCGGCGCTTCACGCTCCGCGCGATCACCCGCAAGCCGGACTCGGACAAGGCACGCGCGCTCGCCGCGCAGGGCGCCGAGGTCGTGGCCGGCGACGCCGACGATCCCGCCAGTCTCGACCGGGCGTTCGCCGGGGCCACGGGCGCGTTCTGCATCACCAACTTCTGGGAGCACTTCTCGGCCGAGAAGGAGATTGCCCAGGCGCGCAACATGGCCCAGGCCGCGGCGCGCGCGGACGTGCGGCACGTGATCTGGTCCACCCTCGAGGATACGCGCCTCCGGGTCCCGCTCTCGGACGACCGGATGCCGACGCTTCAGGGGAAGTACAAGGTTCCCCACTTCGACGGGAAGGGCGAGGCGGACGCGCTCTTCGCCGAGGCGAAGGTGCCGACCACGCTGCTCGTCACCTCGTTCTACTGGGACAACTTCATCTATTTCGGCGCGGGCCCGAAGAAGGACGCCTCGGGCCACCTGGTGCTCGCGCTGCCGCTGGGCAACATGAAGCTCCCCGGCATCGCGGCCGAGGACATCGGTCACTGCGCCTTCGGCGTCTTTCTCCGTGGCCAGGAGATGATCGGTCGCACGGTCGGCATCGCCGGCGAGCACCTAACCGGCACCCAGATGGCGGCGGAGCTCTCCACGGCGCTGGGCCAGCCGGTGCGCTACCACGCCTTGGACTTCGACGCCTACCGGAAGCTCGGCTTCCCCGGAGCGGACGATCTCGGAAACATGTTCCAGTACAAGCACGACTTCGAGCGCGAGTTCCGCGCCGCCCGACCCATCGACCAGGCCCGTGCGCTGTACCCGGGACTCCAGACCTTCCGGCAGTGGCTCGCGCGCCACGCGAAGCAGATTCCCCTGAGCTGAGCTGACCCGTGCGCCAGGACCGCATCACAGGGCGCCACCCCGCGCGGGTGGACGCCGGGGTTAGGGGTCTGCCCGCAGGTCGCCGGGATGGACGTCTCGCGCGGAGCCTGGCCGTCGTGCTCGCGCTGCTCGTGCTCGTGGGCGCGCGGCCGGCGCCGGGCAAGCCGCAGCGGGAAGCACCTCCTCGGCTCGCCGATACCGGGCTCTATGTGGATCCCGGCGCACGGACGCTCACCCCGGGCATCCGGACCTGGACGCCCCAGTACCCGCTCTGGACCGACGGGGCGACGAAGCGCCGGTGGATCCTCCTTCCGCCAGGGCGGTCCGTCGATGCGTCCGATCCGGATGCCTGGATCTTCCCCGTCGGGACCCGGCTGTGGAAGGAGTTCTCCTTCGACGGCCGGCGAGTCGAGACCCGGTACATGGAGCGCGGCGCCGACGGCTCCTGGCTCTACGCCACCTATCGCTGGACCGCCGACGGGTCGGAGGCGGTGCTCGCGCCGGCCACCGGCGTCCCGGCCGCGGTCCGCCTCGCCGGCGGCTCGGCGCACGACCTCCCGTCCACGGGAGATTGCGAGGCCTGTCACGCCGCCGGCCGGACTCCGGTGCTCGGCTTCTCCGCGCTGCAGCTCTCACCGGACCGCGATCCGCTCGCTCCCCACCGCGAGGAGCCCTCTGCCGACGCGGTGGATCTCGTATCCGCCGTGCGCACGGCGATGGTGCGCCGCCTCCCCCGTGCGCTGCTGGAGAAGCCGCCGCGGATCGAGGCCTCGAGCGACCTCGCCCGCGCCGCGCTCGGGTACCTCCACGGGAACTGCAGCAGCTGCCACGACCTCCGGGGCGAGCTCGCCTCGGTCGGGCTCGACCTGGTCCAGCGAGTGGTCCCCCGGGAGGGCACTGGTCCCGGCTCCACCGCGGTCGCCGTGCCCAGCCGCTGGCAGCCCGCCGGCGCGCCGGAGCCGCTGCTCCGGATCACCCCCCGCCAGCCCGAACGAAGCGCGCTGCTGCACCGGCTGTCGAGCCGTGCGCCGGCCGACCAGATGCCGCCCATCGGCACCCACCTCGTCGACGACTCGGCGGTGCAGCTGGTCCGCAGCTGGATCGCCACGCTCGAATCCTCGACCCGCGTCTCGGCTCCCCTCGTCGAGCGCTGACCCGAACCCCCCTCACCTCCCCCCCGGAAGGAGAGCCTCATGAAGCGCCTCGTCGTCGCCGTGTCCACCCTCGCCGCCCTCACCGCCTCTGCCGCAGCACCCGGCAAGCCGGACCCGAAGCAGATCGCCCGCGGGAAGTACCTGGTGACGATCGGCGGCTGCAACGACTGCCACACGCCATGGAAGAAGACCCCGGAGGGGGTGGCGTGGGACATGGACCGGATGCTCTCCGGACATCCGGACACCCTGCCCATGCCCGCGGCTCCGCTGAACGCCGAGCCGTGGGGCCTCGCCTTCGGGAACACCATGACCGCGTTCTCCGGACCGTGGGGCACCTCGTTCTCGCGCAACCTCACCCCGGACCCCGAGACGGGGCTCGGCGCGTGGACCGAGAGGGACTTCATCGCCACCATCCGGAACGGGCGGCACCTCGGCCGCGGCCGGCCGCTGCTCCCGCCGATGCCGTGGTTCAACTACCGCGAGGCCACGGACGACGACCTCAGGGCGATCTTCGCCTACCTCCGCTCCATCCCGGCGGTGAAGAACCGCGTGCCCGACCCGCGCCCTCCGGCGGCCGCACCCGCCACCGCGTCCGCCGAGACCCGCTGAGCCGCGCCGCCCGCGGCAGGTGGGACAGCACAGTTGCTCCGCCTCGGCGGCGCACAGGTGCAACGCGCGGAGCTCGCCGCATCCAGGCCGCGAGGGGTCGGAAGGGAAGCAATGAGCGAGCGTATGTACGTGGGCGGCTGCTTCTGTGGCGCCATCGAGCTGCGCATCGAGGGAGAGCCTGCAGCGATGGGCTTCTGTCACTGCATCTCCTGCCGGCAGTGGTCGGCCAGCCCGGTGAACGCCTTCACCCTCTGGCAGCCGATGGCGGTGACCATCGTCCGGGGCGCCATGCTGATCGGCACCTTCGCCAGGAGCGAGCGTGCGGTCCGCAAGTGGTGCACCCGATGCGGCGGACACCTGTTCACCGAGCACCCGCGGTGGGGCCTGGTGAACGTCCACGCAGCGGTCCTTCCCGGGTTCCCCTTCGACCCGCAGTTCCACATGAACTACGGCGAGCACGCGGTCCGGATCCCCGACGGGCTTCCGAAGATGAAGGACCTTCCCGCGCCCATGTGGGAGGCACGGGCGTGACGATGCCGGAGTGACCCGCTCGACGGACTCCGGCAACTCGGTTGCAAGACGTCTTCCCTTCCGGGCCCGCCGGGGAACAGACTCGGCCCCGGCATGGGTGCCGCAGCGGCGATCGCCGTCCTCCCCTTCGACAATCCCTCGGGCGACGCCGAGCAGGGTTACCTCGCCCGGGGCTTCGTCGAGGAGCTGGTCACCGAGCTGGCGCGGTTTCCCACCCTGGAGGTCATCCACCACCACACCTCGCAGGCGCTCGGCGGCGCCGCTCCGGCCGACCTGGGGGCGGCGTACCATCTCCGGGGAAGCGTACGCCGGCTGGGGGAACGGCTCCGGATTCACGCCCAGCTGGTCCAGACGGAGGGTGGGCGACAGATCTGGGCCGAGCGCTTCGACGTGCCGGCCGACGGGCTCCTCGCCGTGCAGGACGAGATCGTGGCCCGGGTGGCCACCGCGCTCCGGGCGGAGATCGATGCCGCCCGGCTCCAGGGCGCCCGACGGAAGC
The DNA here is from genome assembly GCA_003818285.1 of Myxococcaceae bacterium. Taxonomy (GTDB): domain Bacteria; phylum Myxococcota; class Myxococcia; order Myxococcales; family Myxococcaceae; genus RPRB01. The sequence goes on along the minus strand of RPRB01000088.1, from coordinate 10,344 downwards.
CGCTCTCCAGTCTCGACGTGTACGACTGCTGGCTCCGGGGGATGGACCACCTCCGACGCGGGACCCTGGAGGATGACGAGAGGGCGCGAGCCTTCTTCGAGCGCGCTCTGGCCCTCGATCCGCACTCGGCTCGCGCTCATGCCGGCCTGTCACTCTCCCACTTCAACGAGTGGAGCTGTCAGCTGTGGGAGCGCTGGGAGGAGAAGGAGCAGCGCGCGTTCGAGCACGCCTCGCGCGCCGCGGCACTCGACGACCGCGACGCGCTGATCCAGATCATCCTGGGTCGGGTTCTCCTCTACCGGCGCCGCTGGGACGAGGGGGCGAGGCACGTGGAGCGCGCCCTCGAGCTGACCCCGAGCGACGCCGACGTGCTCGCCAACGCCGCCCTTTGCCGCGCCTACCTGGGCGACCCCGCCGCCGGCGCCCTCCTCGCCGAGAGGGCGTCGCGTCTGAACCCGCGCTACCCCGAGTGGTACCTACCGTGTGCCGCCGTCCCCCTCTTCCTTCTCGGAAGGGATGCCGAGGCCGTTGCCCTTCTCTCCCGAAGTCCCCGGGCATTCGTGGACGCCTCGGCGTTCCTCGCTGCTGCCCACGGGCTGCTCGGAAATCGCGAGGAAGCAACGCGCTTTCTCGACGTGTTCCTCGCCGAGCTGGTGGAGAAGATCACCTTCGGCCGGACGCCCGAGCCGGGAGAGCCCCTCCGCTGGGTGCTCCAGGTCAATCCCTTTCGCCGTGAGGAGGACGCGGCGCGGTTCGCCCGGGGACTTGCAGCCGCCGGCCTGTCGTCGGACCCCGACGAGCGCCGGGCGCGGCCCGTGCCCGCTGCCTCTCGATCCTCCTTCCGCCGCGCAGACGATGGGTGGATGCTGACCTTCGAAGGCACGGCCGTGCAGCTCTCCGACTCCAAGGGGCTCCGGGATCTGGCCCAGCTGCTGTCCCAGCCCTCCGAGGCGATTCACTGTCTCGAGCTCGCCGGACGCTCGGCCGAGCCCACGGCGGATGCTCCGGTGCTGGACGACCGCGCCCGGAGGGAGATCGGCGCCCGGGTCCGCAGCCTCCAGGACACCATCGACCAGGCCGAGGCGGAGCACGACCCGGGTCGGGCCGAGGCCGCGCGGGAGGAGCTGGAGCAGATCGTGGGCCTCCTCTCCGGAGCGCTGGGCCTGGGTGGCAGATCCCGCCGGCTGGGAAGCGCTGCCGAGCGCGCCCGCAGCGCCGTGACCTGGCGAATCCGCAACGCGATCCGGAAGATCGCCGGCGTCCACCCTCCGCTGGGCCGGCACCTCGACAACTCGATCCGTACCGGAACCTACTGCACGTACGTTCCGGAGAGATCCGTCGACTGGGAGGTCTGAGTGCCTCGGAGCCTCACGATGTGAGGCCCGGGACCTCACGCCTCCTTCGCGTGAACCCTTCACCGACCGGAGTGCAGTCATGAAGTCCAGCTGGATGACCGAGCGCGGGGAGCCGGTGTCGTGCGGCGACGCCGCCGCCCTCGCGCTCTACGAGCAAGCGCTCACCCAGTACCAGAGCTACCGCGGCGACCCGATCGCCACCATCGAGAAGGCCCTGGCCTCTGCGCCGGACTTCGTGCTCGGCCACGCGCTGAGGGCGATGGTGCTCTTCAGCTTCACCGAGCGGCGCTTCATCGAGCAGGCACGGGTGAGCGTCACTACTGCCGAGGCGCTGCTTCCCCGGGCCAACCCACGGGAACGGGCGCTGGTCGCCGCGGCGCGGGCCCTGGTCGACGGAGACTGGATCGCGGCCGGCGCGGCGCTCGATCGGGTGCTGGTCGACCACCCGCGCGACATCCTCGCCATCCAGACCGGGCACCTCGTGGACTTCTTCCGGGGCGACACGGTCAACCTCCGGAATCGCATCGTCCGGGTGCTCCCCCACTGGAGCGCGGGCGTGCCGGGCTACTCCTACCTCCTCGGGATGTACGCGTTCGGGCTGGAGGAGTGCAATCAGTACGCCGAGGCGGAAGAGACCGCGCGACGCGCGCTGCAGCTCGAGGCGAAGGACGCCTGGGCAGTCCACGCCGGGGTGCACGTGATGGAGATGCAGGGCCGCATCGACGAGGGGATCGACTGGCTGGTCTCCCGCGAGAAGGACTGGGCGCCGGAGAACACCTTCGCCTTCCACAACTGGTGGCATCTCACGCTGTTCCACCTCGACCGGGAGCGCTACGCCGACGCGCTCGCGGTCTACGACGCCCGGATCCACCGCGAGCCTCCGGATCCCGCGCTCCAGCTGCTCGACGCCACCGCGCTGCTGTGGCGCCTCCACCTCGACGGGGTGGACCTCGGGGGCAGGGCGGGGCCGGTCGCGGACAACTGGGCGAAGCGGCTGGAGACCGAGCGCGGCTTCTACGTCTTCAACGACATGCACGCGATGATGGCCTTCGCCCTGGCCCGGCGGGACGCGGAGGCGGAACAGCTCCTCTCCGACCTCGACTGGACGGTGGAGCAGGGGCCTCCGACCAACCGGAGCATGACCCGGGACGTGGGCCGGGCCATCTGCCGTGGGATCCGCGCCTTCGGCCAGGAACGCTACGGAGAGGCCATCGCCGAGCTCCAGCCGGTGCGCGACATCGCCTCCCGCTTCGGCGGCAGCCACGCCCAGAGGGACGTGCTGACCCTCACCCTCATCGAGGCGGCGATCCGCGGCGCACAGCCGGCGCTCGCGCGGCACTACCTGGCCGAGCGACTGGTGCTGAAGCCAGACAGCACTTGGGCACGGAGGCTCCAGGCCCGGGCGGGAGGGTTACGTCATGCGCGCGCCTGAGCCTCGCCGGGTGACCCTCCCCTCCGGCCTCGGCCTGGAGGTCGTCGAGGCTGGACGGGGACCGGCGGTCCTCTTCCTCCACGGCCTCACCGACTCCTGGCGCTCGTTCGAGCCCATCCTCCCGCTGCTTCCCAGGGATCTGCGCGTGGTCGTGCCCAGCCAGCGCGGCCACGGCGGGTCCGACAAGCCTCCTGGCGGGTACGCCACCGAGCAGCTCGCCGCTGACGCAGCCGCGCTCCTCGATGTCCTCGAAGTCGAACGGGCCACGGTGGTCGGCCACTCGATGGGAAGTCAGGTCGCCCAGGCCCTCGCTGCCGCGGAACCCGAGCGAGTCGAGCGCCTCGTCCTCGTCGGCTCGGCGACCTCCTTCGACACGCCGGACCTGCGGAAGTTCGCCCGGGCCCTGGACGAGCTCCGGGATCCGGTCCCGACCGAGGTCGCCCGGGACTTCCAGGTGAGCACGATCCACAAGCCCATCCCCGATGAGCTCCTCGCCAGCTTCGTCCGCGAGAGCTTGAAGGTCCCGGCCCACGTCTGGCAGCAGGCCATGAGAGGCGTGCTCCAGTTCCGCTCCGGGTCCCTCGTCTCGCGCCTCGGCATGCCGACCCTCGTCGTCTGGGGCGATCACGACGCCATCGTCTCCCGGAGCGAGCAGGAGCGGCTCCGGCAGGGGATCGGGAGCTCGACCCTTCGCGTCTTCGACGACACGGGGCACGCCGTGCACTGGGAGCGGCCGGAACGGTTCGCCGACGAGCTCGTGGCCTTCCTCAGGGAGAGGGGTCCAGGAGTCCGCGGAGGAACGCCCGCGCCTCGGTGACGTTGCGGACGCGGAGCTCCGCCCGGCTCGCCGCCGGACCGACGTGGATGGAGATCGAGCCGGGCGGCACCGCGGCGAAGAGGTCCTCGTCGGTCCGGTCGTCCCCGATGGCGGCCACCAGCGTCCCCGGAGGAGAGTGCGCCACCACCGCTGCCACCACCTTGCCCTTGTTCACGCCCTGGGGGCGGATCTCCACCACGTGGTCGCCGGTGAGCACCTCGGCCGGCGCGTTGGAGAGCAGCGTCGCCAGGTGGAGCAGGAGGTCTCCGGCCTGCGCGGCGCCGAACTCCGGGTCCGCTGCGCGGTAGTGCCAGGCGAGGCCGGCGGTCTTCTCCTCCACCAGCGCCCCCGGCGTCCGGGCGGCGTACTCCTCGAGGATGGCCCTGACCTGGGGAAGCCAGCTGCTCGGGTCGATGACCGCCCCGTTCCACCGCTCGCCCGGCATTCGCGACCAGTAGCCGTGCTCGGCGTGGAGCCCGACGGAGAGGTGCCCGAGCCACCGCTCCAGGGTGTCGCGCCGTCGCCCGCTCACCACGTGCACCACGTAGCGGCGGGACAGCGCGTCGAGCAGGGGGATCAACCCGACATCGGGCACCGCCAGGTCCGGGTTGGGAGCGAACTCGACCAGCGTCCCGTCGTAGTCGAGGAGCAGCGTCGCCGACGGCGCGCTGCGGATCCGCGCCTGGGCCGCGGCGAGCGCCGAGGGGGGTGAGGGGCGGAGCGCGTGCGGCGGTTCGAGGTTCGAGCCCAGCCGGTCGAGGAACTCGCGGGCCCAGCGGTGCACGTCGTAGGTCTCCACTCGCGTACGCAGGGCCGTCATCCGGATGTGCCGCTCCTCGGGCGGCATCTGGAGCGCCCGCCACAGCGCCTCGGCGGTCCCCTCCAGGTCGTAGGGATTGACCAGGAGCGCCTCGGCGAGCTCGGCCGCGGCGCCGGTGAACTCGGAGAGGACCAGCACCCCGTCCCCATCGGTGCGGGCGGCGACGAACTCCTTGGCGACGAGGTTCATCCCGTCCCGGATGGGAGTGACCACCAGCACGTCGGCGGCGCGGTACAGCGCCGTGACCTCCCGGGGGGAGAGGCCGCGGGCCAGGTACCGAACCGGGGACCAGTTGGGGGTCGCGAAGCGTCCGTTGATGCGTCCCACCAGCGCGTCCACGGTCTCCCGCACGCCCTGGTAGGCGCCCACCCCCGTGCGTGAAGGCACCGCCACCTGGACCAGCCGCACGTGCTCGCAGAGCTCGGGATGGCGGAGCAGCAGCTGCTCATAGGCGAGCAGCCGGCGGGGGATGCCCTTGGTGTAGTCGAGCCGGTCGATGCCGACCAGCAGCCGCTCCGAGCCGGAGCGGAGGGTGTGAAACTCCTCCACCACCCCCGGGTCGCCGGCCAGCTCCTGCCAGCTTGCGGCGTCCACGCCCATCGGAAAGACGCCCAGCCGCACCTCGCGCCCGCGCCACGGGATGCGGTCCACGTCGGTCCAGGCCCCGGTGGTCCGCAGCACCGACGAGGAGAAGTGCCGGACATAGGCCGCGGTGTGGAAGCCGATCAGGTCTGCGCCGAGCAGGCCCTCGAGGATCTGCTCCCGCTGGGGAAGGGTGCGGAAGGTCTCCGAGGAGGGAAAGGGAATGTGGAGGAAGAAGCCGATGCGAGCCTCGGGGAGACGGGCGCGGATCAGCGCCGGCACGCGCATCAGCTGGTAGTCCTGGACCCAGACGAGATCCCCGGGGCGGTGGTGCGCCACGACGGCCTCGGCGAAGCGCCGGTTCACCCGCTCGTAGTCGGCGAACCCCTCGATCTCCAGCGGCAGCTCGCTGGCGAAGTAGTGGAACAGCGGCCAGAGCACCCCGTTGCAGTACGATTCGTAGTACCGGTGCACCTCCTCCGGGGTGAGGTTGACAGGAATCGTCCGCATCGCCTCGAGCTGCGCGTCGAGCGCCGCCCGGTCCTTCTCCGGGAGCGGGTCCACCAGCCCCGGCCAGCCGATCCACAGCCCCCCGGAACGCTCGTGCGGACCGCTGAGCCCGGTGGCCACCCCGCCGACGCTCGGCTGCACCTCCACCCCGTCCGCGTCCGCGCGGACCGTCACCGGAAGCCGGTTGGACACGATGAGGACGCGGGCCACTCGCTCGGGTTGTAGCGGCAGATGGGGACACCGGCACAGAACCGCTCGGCAAGTGCGCAGTTTGGAACGAGAGGATGCGCCCGGGTGGGGGACCGGTTACAGCGGCCGGCCATGGACTGGGCTCCCTGGGAGCTGTTCGACGCGGCGACGTTCTCCACCTACCTGGCCGCCGCGGCCGCGCTGGTGGTCGCCCCTGGACCCGGCCAGGCGCTGGTGATGGCGCGAACGCTCCAGGGCGGGGCGCGCGCCGGGCTGCTCACCAGCGTCGGGCTGAACCTGGGGACGGTGGTGCACACCGCGGCCGCCGCGCTCGGGCTCTCGGCGCTGCTCCTGGCCTCGGCGACGGCCTTCACCGTCGTGAAGCTGGTCGGGGCGGTGTACCTGCTCGTGCTCGGGATCCGGATGATCGCCGGGACCCTCGGCGGACGCCCGGTGACCGCGCCCGACCAGCCGGTCCCGGAATCGTCGGGCCTGCCCAGCTCGCGGCTCCTCGCCCACGGCGTGATCACCGGCGTTCTGAATCCGAAGGTGGCGGTGTTCTTCCTCGCCTTCCTGCCGCAGTTCGTCCATCCGGAGCGGGGCGGGGTCTTCGTCCAGTTCGCGGTGCTGGGGCTGGTGCTGGCCACGCTCGGGGTGATCGGCGATTCGATCGTCGCGCTCGTCGCCGCGCGCACCGGCCGGAGGATGGCCGCCGGGGCGTGGCGGGAGCGCGTCACCGGCGGCGTGCTGGTCGCCCTCGGCGTCAGGCTGGCGCTGGTCCACCGATGAGAGTCCGCGGCGAGCGTTCGCTCACGGCGCGACGGTCACCGGCATCAGGTTGTCCTCGGGGATGCGGTCGATCAGCTCGTTGAGCGGATCGACGCCCGCCCGCGCGGGAACCCCCTCCGTCACCAGGGTGATGGTCGAGTGGGATCCACCGAGTTGCCGCGGCTCGAGCACCAGCGCCTCACCCCTCGCGTCCAGCACCCCCACGGGGATCCAGTCGTGCAGGGGGACCTCGTGCTCCACCCCCAGCGCGTCGGCCTGCGTCTTGCGCGTGTCCAGCTCCAGGGTGACGTCGTACTTGCCGTCGGCGCGCTTGCTCGCCTTCGCCGACGTCACCCGGTTCTCGTAGAGGGTGATCTGCTCGAACTGGTCGGTCAGGTAGTACTGGAATTGCTCCGGAGTGTGGCGGCGGAGAGCGGCGAGCAGCACCCGCGAGGTCGGGTAGGGCGGTCCCTTGTTGCCGTAGCCCTCCACCACCTCCCGGAGCGCCCGGTTCACCGCGTCCTCGCCGATGAGGTCCTGGAGCGCGTACATCACCAGGCTTCCCTTGGAATAGTGGATGTAGCCCTGGTCCTCGACGCGCAGGAGCGGCAGCTCCTTCTTCTTCTCTCCGCTGCGTCCCGAGAGGTACCGGTCCAGCTCGTAACGCAGGAACCGGCGCATGACCCGAGGCCCATAGGCCTGCTTCATCACCATCAGCGCCGAGTACTGGGCGAGGGTCTCCACCAGCACCGTCATCCCCTGTGAGTCCGCGCTGAGGACCTGATGCCCCCACCAGTGGTGTGCCACCTCGTGCGCCGTCACGTAGAGCGGGTAGTCGATCGCGTCGGGCCGGCCCTTCTCCACCTGGGCGATGAAGCCGATGGACTCGGAGAAGGGGATGGTGCTGGAGAACGACTCGGCGAAGGTGGCGTAGCCGGGGAACTCGACGATGCGCAGCACCGGGTGCTGGTACGGTCCGAAGGCGCGGGTGAAGTAGGCGAGCGAGTCCTTCATCCCCTTGCGCATGCTCGGGAGGTCGTAGGTGTGGTCCGGGTGATGGACGATCTCCAGGGCCACGTCGTTCCACCGATCGTGCTCCACCACGTACCGAGCCGAGAGGAACGCCAGGTAGTGGAAGATCGGCCGCCGCTCGACGAAGTGGAAATAGCGTCGGCCGTTCTCGGTCCACTCCCGCTCGAGCGTCCCCGGGGAGACGACCCGCTGATCGGCGCTGGTGCTCACCGTGGCCTCGAACTGGATGCGGTCAGCGTCGTGGGCGATGTAGTTGGTGGCCGGCGCCGCCGGGTCGTCCAGGTCGAGCGCCCGCTCCCGGGGCCCGAGCCCGTGCTTGCGGCGGGTCTCGTCGTCGGCCAGCTCCTGCTGCCGGAAGTAGCCCAGGCCCGGGAGGTAGTCCCCGTTGAGGAAGGTGCCGTTCTGCACGACGCGGGTGTCGCTGCCGTCGTTCTCGAACCCGGGATTGAGGTAGCTGACGCGGAAGGCGAGCTCGGTGCTGGCCCCGGGCGCGAGCGGCTGCCGGAGCCGGAAGGCGTGCACGCCGGTCTCGCCGTCGGAGATCAGCGTCTCCTGGCCACCCGGGAAATGGACGCCGCGGACGGTGGCCCGCGGGCTCAGGCGAACCACGATCTGCTCGAGAGGCTCGTCGGTGCGGTTGACGAGCGTGTCCACCCCGTCGATCTCCACCCGCCGCTCGGCGGGGAAGATGTCGACCCGGGTCTTCACCGCGGTGATCTTCGGTTGGGGAAGCGCGCCGAAGCGCTCCTTGTACCGCTTCTCGTACTGGGCCTGGGCCTCGTCGCGTGAGAAGCGAGTGCGGTACGGGTTCCGGACGTTGGTGTTCCAGAAGATGAAGGCCCCGGCGCAGACGGCGACGGCCAGCGCCGCCCCGAACAGCGCTCCGGAGCGCCGGTCCAGCCGCGCCCGGGCCTCGCGCCACCGCTCGCGGAAGGTCTGCGGGGTCCCCCGGACCCAGAAGAGGTGGGCCACCACCGCCAGGGCCAGCGCCACCGCCACCCAGTAGAGCTCGAACCAGAAGAGTGGGGCGACGAAGTGGCCGTACCCGTTCATGTCCGAATACGGGTGCGCAGGCACGGTCGCGTAGCGGAGGAGGTGGTGCTCCACTCCCATGACCGGGAAGAGCAGCGAGAGCGCGAGGAACACCACCATCGCGAAGTGGCCGACGTACTTCTGGTCGACGAGCACGTGCACCAGCACTGCCAGCGCGCAGAGGCAGGCGAAGAGCACGAAGGAGATGCCGTAGAGCGAGCGCAGGTAGAGCCCGAGCTCGAAGTGGAAGTACCCCTTCGCCGCCTGGATGGTCACTCCTGCGCCAACGACCACCGCCAGCAGGATGGCCACGATGCCCAGGAGCGCGGTGAGCTTGGAGGACATCACCGCCCAGCGCGGGGTGGGAAGCGCGTCGTAGATCTGCGCCATCCCGGCGTCACGCTCGCGCCAGACCAGCTCGCCAGCGTAGAGGGTGAGCACCATCAGGATGAAGATGGCGAAGGAGCCGGCCACCACGGTGATGACCTGCCGGGTCACCGGATAGGTGGGGGTCCCGTAAAGCTTGCCGATGGCCGGTGCGGTGGAGGCGATGAACAGCACCCCCGCCAGGAGGATGACCCCGAAGAAGACGCTCTTGATCGTCTCGCGCAGCTGGAGCCCGACCAGCCCGGCGAACACGCCACGGGAGGCGCGGGAGGAGAAGTCCAGCCGGGCGCGGGGGACTGCCACCGGGGTGCGGTCCTCGGGGGGGACCTCCGGGGCGGCGCGGGCCGCGGGAGCCACGGGCGCGGAGAAGGAGAAGCGCCGGTAGGTGAAGCCGAAGATCGCGACGGCGAGGGCGGTCCAGAGCAGCCGGTTCCAGAGGAAGTCGCCCTGGAGCCCCAGGAGCCGGGTGTTCTTCTCGGCGATGGACCAGTAGTGGGTCACGCTGTCGATGGCCATGAGCCCGAACGGGTCCACCAGCGCGGCCACGGTCCTTCGCTCGACGTCGCCGGTCAGGTTGACGCCGATGAAGTAGCCCAGCAGCGCCACCACCGCGCCCACGTAGACCGGGAGCATGCGCCGGGTGAGCACCGCCAGGGCGAAGAAGACCGAAGCCATCAACACGAGATCCGGGAGGACCACCAGGAGGTACGGGACGGCATAGGCCGCGAACCGCTGCGGGCCCACCCGCGCGGCGGGCATCCAGGGAAGCTTCGTCGCCACGAAGGCGCCGAGTCCGATGGCCAGGGACAGGAGGACGAGCACCCCGAGCGCGCCGAGGAATCGCCCGCCCAGGTACTGGGCGCGGGTGATGGGCCGGGTGAACAGCAGCGGGGTGACGTTGGCGTCGACGTCCTGGTGGGTGGCGCGACCGGCGATGGCGGCGTTGATCACCACCGTGAAGCTGGCGATCAGGGTCATCAGCATCGCCAGTGACCAGGGCGAGTTGATGTCCACCTTTCCGCCGGTGCCGAAGTCCACCGCGGCGTTGGGGATGGCGCCGCCCGCGGCGAGGATGAAGAACGCGGCCAGGACCAGGAACACCGCGAAGTAGACGTAGGTGGAGATGCGGTGCAGCCGCTGCCGTACCTCGAAGCCGGCGATGGCCAGGAGCATCGTCATGCCGCCCGCGACTGCAGGTCCGCCCCGCGCCGGACGGCGAAGTAGACGTCCTCCAGCTCGGGCTCGGCCGGCGCGAATCCGGCTCCCGGGGTCGCGTCGGCCAGCACCCGGACTCGCGTCCTTCCGGCGACCAGACGGGTGGAGACCAGGGCCAGCGACTCGGAGACCTTCGCCACCTCGGCCTTCTCCACCGTGCGCTCCCAGAGCCGGCCCCGGAGCCCGGCCACGGCCTCGGCGGGCT
>RPRB01000087.1 GCA_003818285.1 Myxococcaceae bacterium | reverse complement strand
GGGGGGGTGCCTTTGTCCCTCTCCCGTCGAGCCTGGTCCCCCAGCAGCTCCACCAGCCCGCTCCGGCGGACGCCGCGGAGGTCCAGCTCGCCGCACAGCACCTCCACAGCAGGATCAGCTGCTTCCAGCCGCTCGAGCACCAGGCGCTCGGCGAGCTCCTCGAGGAGGTCCAGCGACTCTTCCTCGTCGAGGAGCACGAAGTCCGGAGGCGTGCCGGAGCCCGCCGGCGCGCGCCGGAGCAGGCCGGCGCAGAACCCGTGGAAGGTGGCGATGGTCGCGCCCGAGAGGTGGGCCTGCACCCGCCTCCACTCGGCGGCCGGAGGGACCGCTCGGCCCCCGGCGGCGAACGCCGCGCTCAGCTCGGGCTCGGAGGCCTCACCGGCAGCGAGGGATGCAACCCGCGCGGCGAGCCGGCCGCGCATCTCGGCCGCTGCCTTCTCGGTGAAGGTGAGGAGGCAGAGCCGGGAGGGTGGGAGGGGTTCGTCGCGGTCCGCGCCGCCGAGGAGCCGGAGGCACTCGGTGATGAGGCCGTGCGTCTTCCCGGTGCCGGCACCGGCGAAGACGCAGGCGTTGGGACGGCGCGCGCTCATCCCTCGCCTCCCTGGGGCGCGCGGCGCTCGGAGATCCGGCAGACCGAGCCGAGCGGGCAGAAGCCGCACTCGCGCGGGCGCACGGGGAAGAGCCCCTGGCGCGGCTCGGCGAGCAGCGCGTGGACGGCGGTCGCGAGATTCGGCGCGCTGGTGGAGGACCGGGTCGCGGCGTCGGTGGCGAGGAAGCTCTCGAGCGGGCCGGTGCGGTCCGGATCGAGGGGGAGGAACTCCAGTGTCCGGAGCGACAGCCATCCCGCCTGGAACGGTGGCCGCTCGCCCCGGCCGCGGAGCGCGAGAAGGTAGAGGGGCAGCTGGAAGTCGGTGACCAGCACCTCGGCGCGGGCGCGCTCACGGCGTTTGCTGCTCTTGTAATCGAGGACCCCAGTCCCGCTCGGCCCCCGGTCGACGCGGTCCAGGGTGCCGCGGAAGTAGACCGGGCGCTCGCCGGGGAGGGCCGCGGGGAGCTCCAGGTCCGGACCGAACCGCTCCTCGGCCGCTGCGGGGCGCAGGCCGGCGAACGGGTAGAGCCTTCCCGAGCGGAGGAGCCGCTCCAGGGTCGTCCGGGCCCGCGTCTGGGCCAGCGCCCACAGCCGTGGGTGCCCGGTGGGTGCGCAGCGCGCGTGCTCGCGGGCCGCGGTCTGGACCGCTTGCGGGACGAGGTCGGCCGGCAGCGTGGCCGGATCGGCGCCGGCGAGGCCGAGGGCGAGGAGCCGCTTCACGAGCTGCTCGAGCGCCTCGTGGAGGAACTGTCCGCGGCCCCGCGCATCCAGCTCCTCGGCTCCGTCCTCGGGCGGCTCCAGGCCGAGCACCTTGCGGGAGAGTCCCTGGAACGGGCAGTTGGCGAGCGCAGTGAGGCTGGTGGACGACAGCGGCCCCTCCGGTGAGCCGCCGAGCCGCCCGTTCACAGCGGCGACCAGGTCTTCCGCCGGACCGAGCCGGCCGCTGTACGCGCCGGGCGCACGAAGGCCCGCGGCGGTCTGGAGGCGTTCGGCCTCGACTCCGGCAAGCGTGCGCGCGTCCTCGAGCCACGCCGTTCCGGCGAGGTGCTCGAGCGCCGCCGCAGCCACCGGATCCGCTGCGTCGCTGCGGAGGTCCGGCGCGACCGTGCCCTCGAGGGCCAGGCGCACCCTCGCCCAGGCTGGACCCGGGGCCTCCGCGAGCGTGGGGATGGGTTGCGAGGAGAGGTCCCGCTCCTGGACCCCGGTGACGCCGAGCAGCCGCTGCACGACGTCCGCGGGGGCGCCACCCGCGCTGCGGCGGCGGGAGATGGCGATCCGGCCGGCGGAGGCGAGCGCGCGACCGAGGCGCCACCGGTCGACCGCCTCGGCGAGGGGAGACCGGGCGTCCCCGCTTCCCACCAGGGCCGGCACCGCCGCCCGCCCGAGCACGCCGTGAATCGCCTGCCGCTCCTCGTCGCCCAGGAGCGAGGCGGGTGCCCGACGGGGAAAGCTCGCCGCGTCGACTCCCGCCACCCCGAGGAAGTCGAGTGGCCGCCCGTCCAGCGACTCGAGGGGGAGGACGTCGATCCCCCCCGGGGCGCCCGGAGCGAGCTCGACCGGCAGCGTGGCCGCGGCGTCGATGAGCCAGCGGACGAAGGCGGCGCGGTCCATCTCCGGACCGGGGCTCCTCGACGCCTTCCAGCCGGCGCGGGCATCGCGGACGAATGCTCGCCAGACCTCGACCGCCGCGGCCTCGCGCGCGCTCGCGCGGCGGGCCCGGGGGTCGCTCTCCAGCTCTTCTTCCTCGAGCGCGGTCCAGAATCCCGCGGCGTCGAGGCCGGCCCGCCACGCCTCGAGGAGATCGGCGAGCCGCCCCTGGCGGGGGATGCGCTCGGCGAGGTCGAGCAGGCCGGTGGCGGCGCCGAGCAGCCGCTCCGCCGCGTCCCCATCGCGCGCATCACCGGCCTCGCGGCTGCGTGCGGCGAAGACACCGAGCCTGACCTGGTACGCGTTGCTCCTCCCCTCGGCGCCGAGTGCGGCGTCGCGCACTCCCGCGCGGCGCAGGAGCGGAAGCGGATCGAGCCGTGCGTCGACCCTGATCCGGGGAAGCAGTCGCTGCCTCAGGAGCCAGGCCAAGTCCTCGGCGGGAGCGCGGCGCGCGGCGAGCCCCGCCCAAAGCAGACCCAGCCGGCCGGCCACCGTGGTGCCGAGCGGGACGGGAGCGCGGCGGCGGACCGGAACTCCGGCGTCCTCGAGCGCTCGCTCGAGCTCTGCGGCCTGCGGAGTACCCAGCACCGCGAAGGCGCAGCGATCGAGCGAGGCTCCGGCGTCGAGGGCACGCCTCAGCGCGTCCACCAGAGCGGCCGCCTCCCGCCGCGGCCCGGGCGCGACGACGGCCTCGAGCGCGTCGGTGGGAAGGCTCCCGGGCGCCGCCACACCGAGACGGCGCACGGGCTCGGAGAGCGGCCCCTCGGCGAGCTCGGGAAGGAGCTCCACGCCCGGCAGATCCGGTCCAGCCTCGAAGGCCTGGAGCACTGGCTCCAGCGCGGCGTCGGTGTGGGCGTCGCCGGTCAGCGGAACCCGGACCGCCAGCGCGCGACCCGAGGACGACGCGGCACGGGCCAGCGCGGAGAGGAACCCCACCATGCCGGGCGAAAGCGGAGGAGCCACGGTCAGCTCGACCTGCTGCAGCAGGAGGTGGGCTGGCCAACCCCGGGCGAGCACGCTGCTCGCGGTAACCCAGCGCGAGGGCGCCAGCTCCACGCCGGCGCGGTCCATGTGCGTCGTGGCCGCGTCGATCAGACGGGCGAGGTGGCCGAGCCGGGCACCGGTGGAGCCGAGTCGCGCCGCTGCCTCCTCCAGGGCGGGGGCGGAGACGCTGCCGTGCGCGAGCTCCTCCAGCACCCCCTCCAGGGCCTGCAGGAAGGTCGGGCTCCGGGCCTGGGAGCCGAACGGCCCGGGACCGACGTCCTCGACCGCGGCCGCGAGAAGCCCGTGAAGGGCGGGGCCGCTGCAGGTCCGGAGCCGCGTGGGAGGGACGACGGCGTCACGCAGCCGCTCGAGCGTCCAGCCATCGTGATCTCCCAGCCGCTCCATGGTGGACCGGCCACGCTACGCCCGGCCGATGACACCGAGCCGGGCGGGAAGCGCCTGCCCCACGGGCGAGCGAGGGGCGTCCCGAGGCTGCAGAAATCCGCTGCCCGGTCCCGGCCGAGGGTGCCCGGCCGAAGGTGCCGGCCTGTGAAGGTGCCAGACACCTTCGATTGCCTTCGATTGGTGAAGTCAGACGGCGCGCCGGCCTGAAGGCGGCCGGTCCCGGCCGAGGGTGCCCGGCCGAAGGCGGCCGAAGGTGCCCGGCCGAAGGTGCCGGCCGAAGGTGCCAGACACCTTCAATCCGGCCTTCAATCCGTATCGCCCGGACTAATCCAGACTAAGATGTTGAAATTGCAGATAAAATGGACGCCCGAAAGACCTTCCTAGCGCCGTCCGGTGCCTTCGGAGCGGAGCTACCGCTCCGGGGAGTTGCCGCCTCGGAACTGCGCTTCGCAGCGACTCGCCTCTCTCGCGACCGGGTCCGAGGCAGGCCGGGTTCTCGCCTCGGCAAGCACCGCCCGGCAACCGGCCGGACCGGTCGACGCCAAGGCGTGTGCCGAATGCAGGCGAACCAGTGGGGTGCGATCTCGCAGGAGCGGAACGAGGATGTCGGTGGCCTCCGCCCCGAGAACACCGGGCGCGGCGTCGACCGCTGCGGAGCGGAGAATCGCCGCCACGGTGGCCTCCGAGGCGAGCTCCCGGATCAGCGGAGCTGCCGCGTCGGGCCGCACCACCCCCAGAGCGGCCAGCGCGCGGGCACGCCGCGTCGGCAAGGCGCGGGGGTCTCTCGCCACGGCCTCCAGCACGGGAGCGGCCTCGGGTCCCACAGCACGCCACTCGGCGGCCGTCACGGTCCGGTAGCTGCCCAGAAGCCCCTCCACGCGAGACCGGAGCTCGGTGTCGAGCGGGGCCGATCCCGCGCCCCCGCCGAACACGAGCGTCGCCGCGACACCCAGCCATGCGAGGCGCGTGCTCATAGCGGCCGCACCAGCGGGTTCATCCGCATCACCTGGCCCTCCTGCGGCGAGACGTTTCCCCGCGAGAGGTCCGTGAGCTGCCAGAACATGAGGTAGTCCCCGCCCCCGCAGACCTGGGTGCCCTGGGCGCAGGAGGTGCCGTCGACCTGCGTCGGCTGCGCCGGCGCGCCCTGCTGGTCGGCACAGCTTCCGCTCACGCTCGCGCCCACGCACAGCGAGCACACGCACTGCGGTGTGTCGGTCAGCGGATCGAAGTCCTCGCCGGATGCTCCCAGGCTTTCGGTGGTGTGGAAGAGCCCGAGCGCATGTCCGACCTCGTGCGCCGCCGTCTCTCCAACCACGTCCGGTCCACAGCTGGTGCTGAACGTGTTGCCGCATCCCGCAGTGCTGGTGATGTCGGCCGAGGAGACGACGGCTCCGCCCGCCGTGGTGCCGTTGAAGGTCGACACTCCGGGGATCGCTCCGTCGTAGCCCACGAGCCGCGTGCCCGCCGGTGCACTGGGCTCGGTGATCTCGTCGACGAAGAACAGGCTGACCACGTTCCCCGGACGGGCGAGCGTCAGCAGCTGCCGGTAGTCGCTGCAGGGTTCGGCGGCAAGCCCCTCGCTGACCGCCAGTGACGACCAGCGCGCCCGCGCCCACGCGGGCACGTCGTAGTAGGTCACGCTCTGCAGGCAGATGCCTGCACGGGCGAAGTCGTCCGCCATCCGCCGGAGCATGCGCCGGAAACCGTCTGCGCTGGCCGCCGTCGCAGCCGTGATGCTCTCGCTGACCAGGTAGATCGCCAGATCGAGGGCACCCCGCTCGGGAATTCCACCCGATCGGGTGAGCACCGTGACGTCGTACCGATTCGAGGTGGAGCCGGACGCCGGGTCACCGCAGGCGAGCGCCCCGCACTCGTGCAGCAGGTCGCTCACGGTCAGGCTCCAGGTCCCGGGGGGCAATCCCGCGGCCGCCTTCCGGAGCCCCGCGGTGCCGTTGGGGAAGGTCACCGCCGCGGTCACGGGCGAGATGGGAGACCAGGTGAACATCCGGTCCGAGGGCGCCTGGTCGAACGAGGCCGGGAACTCGAAGAACGCGCCGTCGGGCGACGCGATGGGCGTGGGCAAGGGCGAATTCGGAAGGACACCGCCGAAGACGCTCACCCGCTTCACGTTGGTCGCTGGCCCCTGCGAGACGATGGTGAAGCCACTGCTGCCCGGCGGGAGCTGGAACTGGATCGTCTCGCCCACCTGATGCTCGCCGAGCGACAGGGTCGACCCGATGGCCGGCGGTGCTGGCGCGTAGGTGCTCTGCACGATGGGCTGGACGCACCCGGTGATCTCCGGGGCGTCGATCGTCCCGCCGTTGCTCGCCACGGGAAGGGTCGGACAGCTGGCCGGCGTCGCGGGCGCCGCCGCCGGCGCGAGGCAGACCTTCCCTGCGGTGCCCGCGTTTCCGCAGACCAGACCCGTCGGGCAGCCGTCGCCCGAAGCGCAGCTCGGCAGGCAGAACTCACCGGTGGACAGCTGGACGCATGCGCTGCCCGCCGCACAAGCGCCGGCATTGGAGCAAGACGAGGTGCACACCCCTCCAGGGAAATCGGCGTTGTCGACGCAGATCAGCCCGCTGGCACAGCTCGGAGTGCAAACGGCCGAGCCGAGGTTCGGGACGGTCCCGGTGCAGGCGGAACCGAGCGCGGCGAGCGGCACGAGGAGACACGACAGGGGGATCCGCACGCGTGCGGACGAGCGTAGCAGGTCGATCCCGGGCGAGGCGCTCAGGGCACGCGGCGCACCGAGGCCCCCCGTGGGGCCCCCCACGACTGCGAGGGGGTCCAGGACACATGTCCGTCGATTCCCCACCCGACCCGGATGGCCTGGCCGCCGCTCCACTCCATCCAGAGCATCGACCCGTCCGACTCGGCCGCCTCGTCGAGACAGGCCACCCGCGTCTGGATTCCGCCGGCATGATGGAGCGTTGCCGCGAATTGCTCGTGCGAGTGGCCGCAGAGCAACCACGGCGGCTGGAGTTCGTCCACCAGCGCGCGGGTGACTGGGTTCCCCATCCACGGCCGCACCGGCTTTCCCGGGGTGCGGGCGAAAAGACCGCGCGGCCACTCGTGCGTGACCAGGAGATCGAGCTGGCCCACGGCACGGAGTCGATCGACCTCGTCGCGGCGGAAGTAGCCGGCCTGCTTCCTCGTGGCCGCGGTGGTGGGCGGCTCGAGCGGAGTGTCGAGCCACTTCGGCGCGTAGATGCCGGAGAGCCAGCCGACGCGAAGCCCGGCGATGCTCGCCGTCCCCACCCGGCCGAGATAGTGCACTCCCGGCGCCACCTCCCCGCCGTGGGGCAGGTCGTGCAGGCTCTCGAAGTCCTCGTTGTTGCCGCCGATGAAGTAGAAGGGACGTGTCATCCGCGCCTCGCCGCGAGCGAAGGCCGCGAACTCGGCCGGCATCGTCCGCTTGGCGGCCTTGCGGCGGTGGTCGTCGGCGGTGGCGAAGGCCTCCACGTCACCCACTGCCAGTACCGCGTCCACGGGGCGCTCCAGCGCGCGCTCGAGCGTGCCCAGCCAGGTCCGCACCCGGTGGAAACGCCCGTGGATGTCACCCACCCCCACGATGAGAGCGGTGTCGCTCATGGCCCGTGCCCTCGGCTCGGCCCCGGTGTTAACAAGGTTGGTTGCGCATGTCCGAGCCCGACGTCATCTCCATCCGGGGCGCCTCCGAGCACAACCTCAAGTCGGTCTCCCTCGACGTCCCCAAGAAGGCCCTGGTGGTCTTCAGCGGGGTGAGCGGGAGCGGGAAGAGCTCGCTCGCCTTCGACACCCTCTACGCCGAGGGGCAGCGCCGGTACGTGGAGAGCCTCTCCGCCTATGCCCGGCAGTTCCTCGGGCAGATGGAGAAGCCGAAGTACGAGACGCTCCGGGGGCTGTCGCCGACCATCTCCATCGAGCAGAAGGCGGCGAGCAACAACCCGCGCTCCACGGTCGGGACGGTGACCGAGATCCACGACTATCTCCGCGTCCTGTACGCCTCCATCGGGGTGCAGCATTGCTGGAAGTGCGGGCGCCGGGTGGGCCGGCAGTCTGCGCAGCAGATCGTCGACGAGATCCTCCGCCTGCCGACTGGCACGAAGCTGATGGTGCTCGCTCCTCTGGTCCAGGAGCGGAAGGGCGAGCATCGGGACCTGCTGGCCGATGCCCAGAAGCGAGGGTTCGCCCGGGCGCGCGTGGACGGGCGGGTGCGAGGGCTCGAGGAGCCGATCACGCTCGACAAGAAGGCCAAGCACAGCATCGAGGTGGTGGTGGACCGGCTGGTGCTCAAGCCCGAGCTGCGTTCGCGCCTGACGGACTCGGTCGAGACCGCCCTTCGGGAGGGCAAGGGGGTCCTCCTGCTCACCGACGAGACGGGCGGGAACCCGCGGGTGATGAGCGAGCTGAACGCCTGCCACTCCTGTGGGCTGTCCTTCGGCGAGCTGACGCCGGCGCATTTCAGCTTCAACAACCCGCTGGGAATGTGCCCCGACTGCAACGGGCTCGGGACCAAGCCGGAGATGGACCCGGACCTCATCGTGCCCGATCCATCCCGCACCATCCGCGAGGGAGCGGTGGAGCCGTGGAGCAGCGGGATGGTGCGCGGAGAGGGATGGACGGCGGAATTCGTCGAGCAGCTGGCGAAGGCGTTCGACATCGACCTCGACGTCCCCTGGTCGAAGCTGAGCAAGCGCGAGCGTGACGTGGTGCTCTACGGCACCGGGGGCAAGGAGTTCACGGTCAAGTGGGGCTCGGGCGGGAAGTGGACCATGGAGTGGGAGGGCATGGTCCACAAGCTGCTCCGCTCGTTCCGGACCACCCAGAGCGAGGCGATGCGGAAGTACTACGCCCGCTTCTTCTCGCCCCAGCCCTGCCCCACCTGTGATGGCGAACGGCTGAAGCCCGAGGTCCGGGCGGTGAAGGTGCACGGGAAGAGCATCGTCGAGCTGTCGCGCCTCACCATCTGGGATGCGCGCGAGTTCCTGCTGGGCATGCCGCTGACGCCAGCGGAGGAGCCGGTGGCGCGGGAGCTGCTCAAGGAGATCCAGAGCCGGCTGGGGTTCCTTCTCGACGTGGGTCTCGGGTACCTGACGCTGGACCGCAGCGCCGCGACGCTTTCCGGCGGCGAGAGCCAGCGGATCCGGCTGGCGTCCCAGATGGGGAGCGAGCTCACCGGGGTGGTGTACATCCTCGACGAGCCGAGCATCGGGCTCCACCAGCGGGACAACGGCAAGCTCCTCTCGACGCTCAAGCGGCTGCGGGACCTCGGGAACTCGGTCATCGTCGTCGAGCACGACGAGGAGACCATGCACGCCGCGGACTGGATCGTCGACTTCGGCCCCGGGGCGGGCGAGCTCGGCGGGCGCATCGTGGCGCAGGGAACTCCGGCGGAGGTCATGGCCAGCCCGGCGAGCCTGACCGGCGCGTATCTCAGCGGGCGGGAGATGATCGAGGTGCCGCGTCACCGGCGAGCGCCGGGAAAGGCGCGCCTGGTCGTCGAGGGAGCCAAGGAGAACAACCTCCAGAACGTCACGGTCGAGTTCCCGCTGGGCCTCCTGGTCGCGGTGACCGGGGTGAGCGGAGCGGGCAAGTCCACCCTGGTGAACGAGATCCTCTATCCCGCCCTGTCCCAGCGGCTGCACGAGGCGCGGGTGGTGCCGGGACGACACAAGGGGCTCAAGGGCGTGGAGCACCTCGACAAGGTGATCGACATCGACCAGAAGCCCATCGGTCGCACACCCCGCAGCAATCCGGCCACCTACACCAAGGTCTTCGACGCGATCCGCGAGGTCTTCGCGCTCACGCAGGAGGCCCGGGCGTTCGGGTACGACGCCGGCCGCTTCAGCTTCAACGTGAAGGGCGGGCGTTGCGAGGCCTGCGAGGGCGACGGGGTGAAGCTGGTGGAGATGCACTTCCTCGCCGACGTCTACGTGCCGTGCGAGGTCTGCGGAGGGAAGCGCTTCAACGAGGCCACGCTTCGGGTCCGGTACAAGGGGAAGAACATCGCCGAGGTGCTCGAGATGAGCATTCACGAGGCGAAGGAGCACTTCTCCGTGCACCGGGAGATCGTCCGGGTGCTCCAGACGCTCGAGGACGTGGGGCTCGGATATCTGAGATTGGGCCAGAGCTCGCCTACCCTCTCCGGCGGGGAGGCCCAGCGCATCAAGCTGAGCCGCGAGCTGGCCCGCGTGGCGACCGGGAAGACGCTCTACATCCTGGACGAGCCGACGACCGGGCTGCATTTCGACGACATCCGGAAGCTGCTGCGAGTGCTGGAGCGGCTGGTGGAGGCCGGGAACACCGTGGTGGTCATCGAGCACAACCTCGACGTGATCAAGAGCGCGGACTGGGCGATCGACCTCGGGCCGGAGGGAGGCGCCGGGGGTGGCCAGGTGCTGGCCACGGGGACGCCGGAGCAGGTGGCCGAGGTCGAGGCGAGCTACACGGGCCGCTACCTTCGCCAGGTCCTCGCGCGCGGGCGCGCGGCGCAGGCTGGCTCTGGGGTGCCGGCGGCGGCGCAGGCGGCCGCGGCACGGTGACCGGAACGCGCGGGCCCGGGCGTGCGGCGGCGGGAGCGCTGCGGGTGGTGATCTACGACCTGGACGGGCTGCTCATCGACTCGGAGCCGTGCTGGGTGCAGGCGGAGGTGGAAGTTCTGCGCTCGGTGGGCGTGCCGTTGACGCCGGAGCGGTGCCTGGAGACGACCGGGCTTCGGCTGGATGATGCGGTGGCCTACTGGGCGGCGCGGCATCCGTGGACGTCGGTTTCGCTCGAGGAGGTGGTGCGCCGGATCCTGGAGCGGGTGCTGGCACTGCTTGCAACCCGGGCGCCATTGAAAGCGGGGGTACACGAGAGCATGGCGGTGGTTCGGGCGGCTGGGCTCCGGGTCGCGGTGGCGTCCTCATCGCCTCTGGCCTTGATCGACGGTGCGCTCGAGCGGGTCGGGTTGCGGTCGGCGTTCGAGCAGGTGGTGTCGGCGGAGGGCGAGCGGTTCGGGAAGCCTCACCCGGGGGTCTACCTCACCACGGCGGCACGGATGGGGGTTGCGCCGGCGAGCTGCGTGGCACTGGAGGATTCGGTGAATGGTGTGGTCGCCGCAACCGGGGCCGGAATGAAGTGCATCGCCGTGCCCGAGCGCTGGCCGGTCGACCCACGCCTCGAGACGGCGGACGCGGTCATTCGCTCCCTCCTCGAGCTCACGCCCGCGCTCCTCGCGCGGCTCGGAACTCGCTGACGGCTATCGGAAGGTGCCCGATCGAAGGCGATCGAAGGGGTATCGAAGGTGCCAGACACTTTCGATCCACCTTCGATTCCTTTTCCTTCGACCGCTACGCTGAACGCGCGAAAGCGTGGCGTCACGGTCCTCAGGTGCGCGTCGGCGGGCGTACGGCCAGGGCTCTCGTGGAGTGCATCGCTCGCTCGCATGCCCAACGTCTCGAGCCCCCGCGACGCTCACTGGCGTGTCTCGTCGTCAGTAGGCCCTTCGACTTAACTCAGCACTCAGGTCAAGCGGCGTCGGCGATGCGGGCCTGCCCTGGCCACAGAAAGGGTCGAACTGCGGTCAGGGGGAAGGGTGCACCCAGGTTTCCGGCTCGCCACGCCGCGGAGGCCTCCAGGAACGCGGACGCGAACGAGCGGTAGCGTTCCGTGAACTCCTCCCTGAGACGCTGAATGGTCGTATGGCACCGGGGCGCGGCCGAGCGCTCCGGTCGGGCCGGCCGGTGCTGCGGGTGTTGGTCGCAGACGCCCTGTGCGCCCATGACCTTTCGATACGTCAGCCGAGCCTGCTTCTCGATTGCGCGAACGCAGTCGTCCAAGAACTCGCGAACCAAGCTGAGTCGGTCGAACCCACGAATTGGCAGCGTCGTCAGCTTGAGCTCTTCCGGTTCAGCCCAGCGCTCGTCGAGCCGCGGACCCCGCCTCGAGGCCGGTGCGCTCCGGCAGCGGCGCGTCCAGTTCATCCACCGAAATGTCCGCGGGTTTCCGTCCCGCATGAGCGGAAGGGCGCTCAACCCTGGCCACTCAGAGCACCGGCGGACGAGCCCCTCCTTGACGCCGTGAGCGAGCACGTATCGAACCTTGTCGAGCAGCGCGGCCTCATCGAGCAGTGGCTGAGCCGCGTACCGTCGTTCCCAGAAGGCCCCTCGCCATTTCACGAGCGCACCGACCTTCTTCGAGATGTTGGACAAGAGGTACTGCATGAACTGGGGCAAGTTGCCCTGCGGCGCTCGAACGATCAGGTGCAGGTGATTCGAAGCGAAGTTGAAAGCAAACAACTCGACGCCGTGGAGGCGGACGGCGCGAGCCAGTACACCGCCAAGGACGTCGTAAGTCTCCCTCGATGGACGGAGAAAGAGACGTCCCTGAAGGCATCGAATGGTGACCAGGTAAATGGCCGAAGCCTCGAGCATGCGAAGCGGTCTGCTCATCTGGGTTCCTCCCACCCAGGCCGCTCGAGCACGAACCAGGCCAACGAATCGGGAGAGGATTCCGAAGGTGCCAGACACCTTCGATGGACACCTTCGATGCCTTCGAAGGTGCCAGACACTTCGATGGCGCCTTCGATGGACACCTTCGATGGGCTTCGACGGACCCATCAAGCGGGGTCGGGCGAGACGTCCTCCGCGCCGTGGGTCATCCGGTGGAGGCGGGGCCCGAGCATGAAGAGAATCAGGCCGGCTACCGCCGATCCGACCGCGATGCCACCAAACACCGCCGCATCCCCGTGTCCCTCGGCCAGGGCGCCGATGCTGCCGGCCAGCTTGTTCCCCGCCGCATTCGATAGGAACCACACCCCCATCAGGGCGGACGCGTAGCGCGTGGGCGCGAGCTTGGACACCATCGACAGCCCCACGGGCGAGATGACCAGCTCTCCCAGAGTCTGGAAGAAGTAGGCGCCGATCATCCAGAGCATCGCCGCCCTGCCCACCTCCTCCGCCTGCCGAGCGGCGAGGAAGAGCAACCCGAAGCTCACGGCCACCGCCAGCATCCCCAGGGACATCTTCCGCGCCGTTGAGGGATCCCGTCCGCCCGCCGCCAGCCTCGGCCAGGCCCAGGCGAACAGCGGCCCCAGCGTGAAGATGAAGATCGGATTCACGGCCTGGAACCACGTCGTCGGGATCTCGTGCCCCAGCAGCCCCCGGTCCAGCGACCGGTCGGTGAAGAGGTTCATCAATCCCCCGCCCTGTTCGTACCCGGCCCAGAAGAGCGAGACGAAGAAGGTGATCACGACGATCACGATGATGCGATCTCGCTCCGCGGAGCCAAGTGTTCCCCGGGCCCGGGCGTCGCGCTCCATCACTCGTCGCTGCGCCGGTGGAGCACCCACTTCAGGGGGGAGCAGACGCCCACGCAGGAGCAGGAAGATGCCAACCCCGACCGCCATCCCCAACCCCGCGCTCGCGAACCCGAGGGACCAGTCCACCTTCTCGGCCAGCGTTCCACAGAGGAGCGGCCCCAACGCCGCTCCCAGGTTGATTCCCATGTAGAAGATGGTGAACGCCGCATCACGACGCGGGTCGCCCGGGCGGTACAACTGCCCGACCATGGTCGAGATGTTGGCCTTGAAGAGGCCGTTCCCCAGGATGAGCAGCGCGCCTCCCGCGTACAGGAGCGGTTCCTGCTTCAGCGCGCACAGCAGCTGCCCGAGCATCATCACCGTGCCGCCGATGACCACGGCCCGCCGCTGTCCGAGGGAGCGGTCTGCGGCCCACCCGCCCGCGACCGTGCTCAGGTAGCTGAGCCCCGTGTACCAGCCGTACAGCGTGAGCGCGCGCGCCTCGGTCCAGCCCAACCCGTGCACCCGGTCCACCAGGAAGAGGACCAGGAAGGCCCGCATCCCGTAGTACTGCACCCGCTCCCATGCCTCCGTCGCGAAGAGGAGGAACAAGCCGCGCGGGTGCCCGAGTACGGTCCGCTCAGTCCGGGCCGGAGCGGTCACTCGCGACCTCTTCCCTCTTCACGACCCTGGAAGTCGCGCCCCGGGGCGGTTAAGCGAACGAGGGAAGGAGTCACGCCGGCATGCCTTTCACGCCCGCCCCCACAGAGCTCGAGTCGGCGATCCGCTCGCTGAAGAAGGAGCTCGACGCGGTCATCCTCGCCCACTACTACCAGGAGAGCGAGATCCAGGACGTTGCCGATTTCATCGGCGACAGCCTCGCGCTGGCGCAGGAAGCCGCGCGCACCCAGGCGAAGGTCATCGTCTTCTGCGGCGTTCACTTCATGGCCGAGACCGCGAAGATCCTCAACCCCACTCGCCAGGTTCTTCTCCCGGACCTTGCCGCCGGCTGCAGCCTCGCCGACCGGACCCCGCCCGCCGCATTCGCCGCGTTCAAGGCCAAGCACCCCGGCGCCTTCGTCATCACCTACGTGAACAGCTCCGCCGAGGTGAAGGCGATGAGCGACGTCATCTGCACCTCGTCCAACGCGGTGAAGATGGTGGAGAAGGCGCCGAAGGATCGGCCGATCATCTTCGCCCCCGACCAGCACCTCGGACGCTGGGTCCAGAAGCAGACCGGACGCGAGCTCATCCTCTGGCCAGGAAGCTGCATCGTCCACGAGATCTTCAGCGAGAAGCTCCTGGTCCAGCTGAAGGTCCAGCACCCCGACGCCGAGGTGGTGGCGCACCCCGAGTGCCTGGAGCGGGTCCTGCAGCACGCCGACTACATCGGCTCGACGAAAGGCATCCTCGAGCACGTCCTCAAGAGCCCCAAGCGCGAGTTCATCGTCGTCACCGAGGCAGGCATCCTCCACCAGATGCGGACCCGCGCCCCGGACAAGACGTTCATCCCCGCGCCCCCCGACAACGGGTGCAGCTGCAACGAGTGCCCGTACATGAAGATGAATACGATGGAGAAGCTCTGGCGGTGCATGGCGGAGCGCTCCCCCGAGCTGGTCATGCCCGAGTCCCTCCGGCTCGCCGCTTACCGACCCCTGAAGCGGATGCTGGACTGGTCCTGAACGTCCAACACTCTCTGCAGCTTTGCCCAGTCCCGCGCGGCTGGTAAACCGGGCTCCCGATCGTGGGCATTCGCTTCTTTTCCATCCCGAGCCACCGTCTGGTCGCTCCGCCCCAGCTGCTCCCGGCAGACGCGCTGTTCGAGCCGGAGCTTCCGGCGAGCATCGGTCTCGTCGACCGCGCCCTGGCAGGCGTCGAGTTCCGCGCTCACCGCGTTCGGGACCGCATCACGCAGATGTTCGCCTCCGACGCCCTCCAGCGCATTGGAGCCCCCGGTCCTCAGGCCTCTCCCTCGCTGGTCTTCGCGCAGCCGCCGCAGGACCTCCCGGCCATCCTTCGCATGGCGGACCAGCTGGATGCGCTCGCCGCCGCCGAGGAGGGCGAGCGGGCGCTGGTGTGGAAATGCCATCGCTGCGGCACTCGGTACGCAGTCCCGCTCGGACTGGTTCGCGACGTCAGCATCCGTTGCGAGCGCTGCGGTGACCCGGTCTCGCTCCGGCGCGAGCGCAGCAGCGGCGAGGAGGCGCTGGTCGACCCGATGCAGGGAGCGGTCAACCTGACCCGCCGGCGGCTCGCGGCATTCCTCCGGGAGTCGATGGCCAGCGGCTGGCCGGTCCTGGTCGCGCAGCAAGCGGGGACGTGAACGCAGCGGATCCCAGGGTGGCGCGCACGGCGTTCGCCCTGGCGCTGCTCGCCGGCGTTGCCCCGCTGTGGTGCGCCCGCCAGCTGCCGATGGTGGATCTGCCGCAGCACCTGCATCTCATCTCGGTGCTTCACCGGCTGGACGACCCCACCACGCTGTATCCGCAGGTGTTCGCCGCCCGCGCCGAGCTGACTCCCTACCTCGGGTACTACTACCTGGTGAGCCTGCTCTCCTGGCTCGTGCCACTCGAGCTCGCGAACCGGCTGTTCCTCAGCGTGATGGTCCTCGGGCTTCCACTCGCGACCGGGTTCCTCCTGCGTTCGCTGGGGCGTCCACGCTGGCCGGCGGTGCTCACCCTCCCGTTCGCATACGGGGACAGCTTCGGCTGGGGCTTCGTGAACTCGAGCGCATCCTTCGTGCTCGCCATTCTCGCCGCGGGGCTCTTCGTGCGCGCGCTCACCGACGTGCCGCTGCGGCGGCGATGGGCGGTGGCGCACGCAGCGGTGCTGGTGGGCGTGGTGCTGATGCACGTCCAGGGCTTCCTCTTCCTCGCCGTGGCGCTCCCCTTTCTGTTGCTCACCACGCGCGTGGCGGAAGACGGGCCCGGTCGACCGCTCCGCCCACGACTCCCCGCGGTGCTCTCGACCATTCCCGCGGTGGCACTCTTCGGAATCTGGGGCGCCGGCCGTCTGCTCGCGCCCTCCGAGGTGGAGGAGGGCGCACCGTGGAAGGCGTGGGGGCCTCTCCTCTCTCCGGGCAATCTGGCCTCCAAGCCACTCCGGCAGAACCTGGACGAGTTCCCGGAGGTGCTCGCGAACCTGCTCCGGGATCGGAGCGACCGCTGGGGCCTTCGAGCCGTCGTGGCAGTCGCCGCCGTCGCCCTCGTCCTCTGGATCGCCGGTTGGCGCTCGAAGCGTCGCGAGGGCCCGCTCGAGCAGTGGCGGCTCCCCGGGCTCGCCGTCCTGGCCGGAGCGCTCTTCCTGATCTTGCCCTTCGACATCCGCGGCGCGGTTTACTACCTCAACACCCGCTACGCGCATCTCGCCGCACCACTGGCGATCGCATCGCTCCCGGCGCTCGCCGGTCGCGTCCGCCCGGTCGCTCTCCTCGCCGGGCTCGTCTCGGCGGTGGCCCTGGCGATTCCGCTCGGGCGCGGCTTCCATGGCTTCGACCTCGAGGCGGCGCCGCTCCTCCGCTTCGCCGAGGAGAGTCCCCCGGCGCCCCGGATCATGGGGCTGATCTTCGACCCCGGATCTCGGGTGGTCAGGCACCCCGTCTTCCTCCACGCGGCGGCGGTGCCGGCGCGGCTCCGGGGAGGGATCAGCAACTTCGGCTTCGCCCGCACACCACACTCTCCCGTCCGCTACCGGGAGGCGCCGCCCCCGACGTTCCCCAGCGAGTGGCGGCCGGACGGTTTCCGATGGGATACCATGGGACCGGCGTACACCCATTTTCTGGTCCGAGGTGTCGACCCGCGGGCGGTCCTCGGCGCTCACGTCGCGACGGATGTGATCCTGATCGACCGTGCCGGTGGTATGGCCTGGCTGGAGAACCGCCGCCGATGAACGTCAACGAGCTGGCCGAGGCCCTGCGCGCCGGAGAGAGCGCACCCGAGAGCGTGCTGGGCGAGGACTGGGAGCTCGCCCGACGGCTCCTCGACGGCGAGGGAGTGGAGGACGCACTCCCGGCGGAGCTCGCGCTGGCAGTGCTGGAGGCCGCGGTCACCCTCCGACGGACTGGCCCAGCGGAGGTGCTGTCCGCCTCACCCGACCGCGACGTGGCGAAGGCAGCGCGACGTGCGCTCTACCAGCTCCGGTCGGCCGGTGTGGCGGTGAGCGAACGGGCCAGGACACCCGAGGTTCCCCCTCCCCCACAGCCTGTCCCGACGGACGAGGCACTGCCTGGCTTCGCAAGCCTTCCGGACGGGACGGGGCAGCGTGCGCTGCTTCTCGCTCAGCCGGTCCGTGGCGGCTTCGAGGTGGTCGAGGCTCTCGTTTCCGACGAGCTCGGGGTTCTCTCGCTCAGCCGCGCGGAGATGGGCCGCAGCGCCTGGCGGAAGCTGGCCCGGCGCCCGGAGATAGAGCGGCTGCTCCCGCTCTCGTTCGCCGAAGGGCGCGCGTTGCTGGCCGAGGCGGTGCGATGCAACCTCGCCACCGGCACACCCTTCCCGCCGGACGCCGACGTAGGGCTCCGTCACCTGGGCATCGAGGCGGCCGCGGAGGAGCTTCCGTCCCTGCCATCGCCCGAGGATGGTGATGCGACGCTCGCGGTGGAGAGCGGGGCGCTGCACCGAGAGCCCGAGTTCGCGGCGTGGCTCCCACCGGAGCCGGAGCTGAAGCGGCTCGCACTCCGGGTGGACGAGGTGCGCACCAGTCCCCTGGCGCTGAGCCCAGAGCAGCAGGCGGATGCGCTCCGGGAACGAATCCGGTCCCAGGCCGAGGAGTTCTTCGACCCGGCTCGTCGGCGACTGTACGCACGCCGGCTGTGGACGGTGGCGCCGGCCCTCGAGCGGCGCGGAGCAGCGCACGCAGCGGCGGTCGCGCGGGCGACTGCCCGGAGGATGTTCCACAACGCCCCCGGCCTCGTTTCCCCCTTCGCCCAGCAGCTCTTCGGCAAGGTTCTGGCCTTGATGGCGAGGCCTCCGGAGAGCCGGGGGGCATCCCCAACCGCCGGAGCGCGCGAGGAGGGAGTCGGCGCCACATCCGCTCCCGAGGCAACGGGCGAGCGACGAAGCCCCGGCGGGCTCATCCTCCCCTGACTCGGACGGACCCGACCGACCGGGACGCCTCGTGGGCTTCGCCTGTCCGGAGGAGTCTCCATTCCTCGGAATTTCGCTGAAGAATCCGGGCATCGACCCTGAATCGCCCTTCGAAGGTGCCAGACACCTTCGATCACCTTCGAACAGGGCCCCACCCCCCTTCCGGGACGGACTGACTCGTCGATACCGTCCGGCCCACGAGTCGCCATCCTCCGAGGATTCCTCCGGAATCCGGCTAGGGGCATCGAAGAATCCCGTTGAAGGTGCCAGACACCTTCGATCGGGCCTTCGTCCCGCCGAATCGATCGCGACCGCGTTCGTCCCGCTCGAGCGGCTGCCGAGAACCGAGGCAACCGGGGCCGGCCAGTCGGACCGAGGCGACTAACACCGGGATCAGTTGATTCGAGCTTGGCCGAGCGCATGCTCGAACCAGGCGGCGACCTTGCGGATGGGAACTCGCCGCCTCAGGCGGCGTACCGCAGCGCGTAGAGGCGGCTCCTCGTT
>RPRB01000086.1 GCA_003818285.1 Myxococcaceae bacterium | reverse complement strand
TGATCCGGATCAAGGTGCACGACATCTCGGTGATCGCCCGGAACTCGCAGAGCGTCCGGCTGATCAGCCTGGAGAGCGCCGGAGAGAAGGTGAGCACCATCTCCAAGCTGCCCGAGTCGAGTGAGGAAAACGGCGACGGCGGGAACGGCGAGGAGATCATCTCACCCGCGACCGAGCCGCAGGGCCCGGGCCCGACCGAGGGCGGGGAGTCCTGAGCCTTGGCCTTCGAGCGCACCCGCACCGTCGGAAAGCTCTGGCGTTACCTCCGTGACCCGGGGGTGGCGGCGTGGCGGAAGCTCGCCGGGGTGGCGGCGGTGGCGTACGTGTTCTGGCCGCTGGACCTCCTCCCCGACGGGATCCCGGTGCTGGGCTGGCTCGACGACGTGGGCATCCTGGCCGCGACGGCGGCGTTCCTCGTCGCCGAGGTGAGGCGCCACGAGCGCCAGCGAGAAGAGCGGGCGAGCGAGAAGACCGTCGACGCGCACTGAGCTCCGGGCAGCGGCCCGGGCCGGGCTCGGCCTCGAGCCCCTCGCTGCGCGCGGTCAACCGGCCACGGTTCAGGCGGCGAGCCGGTGCAGCGTGCTCAGCAGCTCTTCGGCGGTGAAGGGCTTCGGCACCACCGCGTGGACGCGGATGCCGCGGCGGGGAAGCGTGTAGACCTCGGAGTTGCCCGACCCGGAAATGATCACCACCCGGAACCGGGACGCGTCGGTCCTCCGGTCCAGCAGTTCGAGGACCTCGCGTCCCTTGATGCGGGGCATCTCCTCGTCGAGGACCAGAAGCACCTCGCCGGAGATCGCGGTGACGGCCTCGAGCGCCTCGCACCCGTCGGACGCCTCGACCACCGAGAAGCCCTCGTCCCGGAGCAGCTCACCGTACGCCCCGCGGATGAGGTGATCGTCGTCGACGAAGAGGATGGTGATGCGGTTCATCGAGCTGTCCACGACGATCCTGCGCCGGATCGTCCCGGGGTGTGCAGAGAGTCCGCCCGGACCCGAGGAGGGAGCACCGCCGACTCGGTCCTCAGTGGCGGACGTGGGTGGTGTGTCCTCCTCCTGTGCCACCTCCTCGAGCAAGCGCCAGGGGCCCCACTTGAGGGGCGGGGCACAGGGGCCGAAGCTCCCCGAACCATGCTGAGCCCCGAAGGATTGCAGGCACTGTGCAGGGCGCGTGCGCGCCTCCGGGCCGGCGCGGAGGAGCCGCTGCGCATCGGACGGCTGGCCGCCGAGAGCGGTCTGTCGCGTCACCACTTCATCCGGCGCTTCAAGGCGGTGTTCGGCGAGACGCCACATCAGGTCCGGGTGCGCTGCCGGCTCGAGCAGGCGACGGAGCTGCTCCTCTCCAGCGACGAGTCGATCACCGAGATCTCGCTCCGTCTCGGCTTCTCCAGCCTGGGGACCTTCAGCGCGAGGTTTGCCCGGGAGGTCGGGGTGTCTCCCTCCGGATTCCGCCGCACGGCTGCCCGGCTGCGCCCGGAGGCGGCGAGCTGCTTCGGCCTGATGGCGGGCGCGCCCCAGCCGGGGAACAGCAACTTCGGAGAAGCGCCGCGACCCTCCCCGGGGTGAGACTGAGCACTCACCGGAGGGACCCCGTGCGGATCAGGCTGAGCAGCATCTTCGTCGACGACCAGGCCCGGGCGCTGGCCTTCTACACGGAGGTGCTCAGATTCGTGAAACGGCAGGACATCCCCGTCGGGCAGTACCGATGGCTGACCGTCTCCTCTCCCGAGGGCCCGGACGAGCTCCAGCTATCGCTCGAGCCCAACGAGAATCCGGCCGCCCGGACTTTCCAGGAAGCGCTCTTCCAGCAGGGAATCCCGGTCACCGCATTCGAGGTGGACGACCTCGGGGCCGAGTACCGGAGGTTGCGCGACCGGGGGGTGGTCTTCACCCGGGAGCCGACCGACTCCGGCCCGGTCCGGATTGCCATCTTCGCCGATACCTGCGGAAACCTCGTCCAGCTCTACCAGAAGCGAGGATGACCCTGCGCGCGACGGAGCGGGAGTGCGACATCCACTCCGACGGCGATCCCGTCCGCGGATCCAGATGATCGTCAGGCCAAGGAAGCTGGGTTAGCATTTCCAAGCGTGAGCGAGGCTTCTGCCCCCAACGTCCGCACGCCGTACGTGCTCGTGGTGGACGACGAGGCGTTCTTCCGCCGCATGCTGAGCGAGACCGTCGAGCGTCAGGGCTACACGGTGCTCGGCGCCCGCGACGCGAGCGAGACGCTCCGCTTCTTCGAGAAGGCGGCCGCGGACGATGCGCCGGTCATCGTGGTGCTCGACCTGATGCTGCCGGGCATGAGCGGCATCGAGCTGCTCTACGGCCTCGCGCGCCAGGTCGGGGCCCGCGTTCGGTTCATCCTCTGCTCGGCGCACAGCGCGCTGAACCAGGTGGCTCCGCAGCACCCGCTGGTTTCCGGGCGGCTGGCGAAGCCGGTGGAGCCGGGCGAGCTGGAGTCGTTGCTCGCCTCGGCGAGCTCCTCGCTCGAGGCCACGTTCCACTAGGTCAGGGCGGCCGCAGTCGAGGTCCGGGTCAGGGTATCGTCAGGCGGGATCCAGTCGGCGAGATCAGGGCGGCCGCACTCAGCTAGAGGGCGCACTTGGCTTGACTCACCGCGCCGCGCGTCCTATTCCTGCGCGCCCTCGCGTCAGACGCTCACGGGCGTCCGGAGCGGGGGGCGTCTCACGCCCAGGTAGCTCAGTTGGTAGAGCAGGGGACTGAAAATCCCCGTGTCGGTGGTTCGATTCCGCCCCTGGGCACTGTTTTCGCTGGCTTGGCCCGGCCGAACGTCCATTCCGTCCACGTTTTCCGGCCGAATCCACGCTGTCTGATGCACCGGTGATGCAGACCGGAGCGAAGTGGGCCGTGAGCAGCGCGCCGATTTCCTCAGGCGACAGACGGCCGTAGACGCGCTCGACCATCCGCGTGAAGCTCGCGAGAGCAGGGTGTCGGACGAGGATGTGCCGATCTCTGGACAGCCTGCTTGGTGCCGCGGATGTGGACCCAGCCTGAATCGAGCTGAACGTCGCGCGGCGAGCCTCCACCGCTTCGCTCCAGCAAGCAGGTATGCCGGGCGGCACCCCGAACGGGTGACCGCGCTGGTGCTCATCGATCCACCGGGTGCCCTTCGTGCCGAGCTCGCCCAGCTCGCATCCGACCTCTCGAAGACCGACGACGCCACGTTTCGGGCGAAGGTGGATGCGTTGGTCGAGAAGCTCCTCGTCGGTGCCCGTCCGGACACTCGCACTGCAGTCCTCGCCAGCGTCCGGGGGACTCCGAGGGACGTTCTCGAGCTCATGCTCACCGGGATGGCCACCTTCGAGCCCGTCCATGAGCTCGCCAGCTATCAGGGGCCGCTGAGGTGCCTCGTGACCGATCACACGGCGTCAAGAGACACGGCGGCAAGGCCCTGCCGGACGGTGGAGCGGATTCACGGTGTGAGCCATTGGCCGATGCTCGACGCTCCGGAGCGAGTGAATGAGGTCATCGACCTCGCGCTGCCGGGACGGCGCTGACGCGGCGCCGTTTCAAGGAAGAAACAACCAATGCCTGTGCGGGCAGACGCGGCGTGAACGGACGCGGCGGTGCCCTCGGGTCTCGCGCTCGCCGGGGCCCCCGGAGTGGTCGAAGAAGAACCGGATCTTCTCCTCTCCTCGCCGGGCACGTCCTCGAGGTCAGCCTCGTTCCGGCGCGGAAGGCTCATCCGCGCCGGGCTCACGCTTCTGGTTGGAAGCGGCGTCAGTGGCCGGTCGGCATGAACCGCACCTTCTCCGCCGGGAAGCAGTCTCCGTCCTTCTCGGGTGGGCAACCCGTCGGCACTCCCGTGGAGAGAAGGGCGACTTGGGTCGTCTGGGCGAAGCCGCGAGTGCCCTCCGGGAAGCCGGACCCCACCCTGAGCTCTCCGTTCTGGCACATGACGCTGGTCATGAAATTCTCCGCGACCCTGCCGCCGATGCCGCTGAGGATCTCGAACTGGGTCGGCATCGGGCTTCCGCTGGGCTGGGTGAACTCGACGATCGTGTGCCCGTCGCCCAGAGATGCGGGAGCACCGGCGGCGATCTCAACGGGGAGCCGTCCGAATGCCGGCTCGCCATTGGCGTTGAATCCAGCGCAGACGGCGTTCCGCGTCTGCCAGTTCACCGTGACTCTCTCGGTTCCATTGCCCAGGTCACGGATGGCCACGCCGCCCTGCACCGTCGTGCCAAGATGGAGGCCGAAGATGGCGGCGCGGGCTCCGTAGAGATCGAAGACGAGAACGTTGCCCGACGCAGGATCCGTCCAGGGGGCCGCCTCGAACTGCACATCGATGAAGCTGCTGAGTGGCAGGTGCTGCACCTGGGCAGACGCAGACCATGTCGGCAGGAAGAGCGAGAAAACGACAGCCAGAACCACCACTGACTTCTTTGCTGTTTTCATGGACCCCTCCGAGTTTTTCAGGAGGACGCAAGCCTCCAGAACGAAGCGAATTCCTCGGTCTGACGGTCTTGCGGCAGCGAACTCGCTACTCCAGTCCAGCGGTGTCAATAGGATTCGAACCCCCGGCTGCCTGCAAGGACATCGCGAAGCTGAAGGCTCCCTACGACGGGCGGTGAGCAGAGCTACCTCGGCACGCTCGACTTCGGAGCGGATAACGGTCGATGACGTCGTGGAGCGTCACCGCGCCGCCCAGGTCGGAGTTGAGCGTTTCCTGCACCTTCGAAGTAGCTATTCTTTTTCATGATTCAGGCGTCGTTCCACGTGACCCGGGCCGCCGCCGGTCGTAGAGTCAGTGCCCTCCCCGGGAGGTTCCCATGCCTCCGGAGCGCAGGATCGAAGCGAGGTCGCCGACTGAGCTGGTGTCGCCGCCACTGACGGTGAGCACGGAGCCACTCGGAGCCCCGGCGCAGGAAGCGTTACCAACCGGCACGGTGCTGGAGTCGCGGTTCCGCGTCGTCCGGATGCTCGGTCGTGGGGGCATGGGGGAGGTCTACGAGGCGGAAGACGTCGCGCTCGGGGCGCGCATCGCAGTGAAGACGGTGCGTGGGGAGTCCGGGTCGACCGAGGTTCGGCTGCAACGATTCCGGCGGGAGATCCTCCTCGCCCGGAAGATCTCGCACCCCAACGTCTGCCGTGTGTTCGAACTCCATCTCGGGAGCCCGGGAGAGCCTCCGCTGTTCTTGAGCATGGAGCTGCTCGAGGGCGAGACGCTCGCCGAACGTCTGCGCAGGGACGGTCCTCTTCCCGAGCCGGTCGCGAGAGAGCTGGTCGCGCAGATCGCCTCCGGGCTGGCGGCGGCGCACCGGGAGGGAGTCCTCCACCGAGACCTCAAGCCAAGCAACGTCATGCTGGTCCCGGTGCATGGTGGGAGCGAACGGGCCGTGGTCACGGATTTCGGCATCGCGCGGGCGATGGACGGGCTGCCGGCGGCGACGACCTGGGACGGTCCGATCGGCACCCCGGCATACATGGCGCCGGAGCAGGTCGCCGGCCGGGAGCTCAGCCCCGCGACCGACCTGTACTCGCTCGGCGTCCTCATGACGGAGATCGGGACCGGAACGCTCCCAGCGAGTCCCCACCCGGCCGACCGCAGCGACGGCGCCGCGCCCCCGCTCGAACCGGGCATCGGGAAGCCCCCCGCGCACTACGGCAGGAGGTGGAAACAGCTCTGCAGGTGGTGTCTGGAGATCGACCCGTCCCGGCGCCCGCAGTCGGTCGAGGCCTTCCTCCGCGCGCTCCGGCAAGGAGCACCCCCACTCCGCCGGCCGATGCAGAGGCTCCTTCCCTCGGTGGCGCTGGTGGTGGCGGCACTCGGCGCGATCATCGTCGTGATCCACCAGGCGGCGCCCGATCAGGTGGGGCCGTCTCTCATCGCCGTGGCCGACTTCGCGAACGAGACGGGGGACCCGGATCTCGATGGGATCGGGAGCCTCGTCGCCACCGCGCTCCAGGAGTCGCCGGGCCTCCGCGTGCTCACCCGCAGCCGAATGGTGGACCTCCAGCGGCAGCTCGGGACGGACGTGGCGGTGCGGATCGACGAGTCTACCGGCCGGGAGATCGCCAAACGCGCCGGGGCCCGGACGCTGCTCGCGGGCTCCGTGCGCCGCATGGGGGAGCTGATCGTCGTGGAGCTGCGCGTGATCGATCCCGACCGAGGGGAGTACCTCCTCTCGGATCGCGAGCAGGCGCAGGGAAAACCCGAGGTTCTGGCGCTGATCGACCGCCTCGCCGCCCGAGCCCGGAAGAAGCTGGTCGGCGATCGCGGCCCTTCGACCGGCGCGACACCGCTCGCCCAGCTCGTGACGGCGAACCTCGAGGCGAACCGGTGGTACGAGACGGGGAGGTCGCTCGAGGAGCAGAATCTGTACGGCGCGCAGGAGGCCTATCGCAAGGCGATCGCGCTCGACCCGGAGTTCGCGCTCGCCCACTTCGCGCTCGCCGCCGCGGCTTCTCGCGAGAGAGCGCCTGCCGGCGAGCTGGGGGCGATCGCCACCACCGCGATCAGGGTCGCCGGCCGAGCGCCCTGGCGCGAGGCACGGCTGATCCGAGCCTGGAACGCGACGGTCGAGCAACGCGTGGACGACGCCCGGGCGCTCTACCGGGAGGTGCTCGAGCGCTATCCGGACGACAAGGAGGTCCTCACCTTGGGAGCGTCGGTGGCTGCTTCGCCCGAGGAGACCCTCGCCTACCTGCAGCGGGCGCTGCAGGCCGACCCCATGTACCTCCCTGCCCAGGAACGGATCGTCTGGGCGATGTGCGATCTCGTACGCCGAGCGGAGCTGATCCCGCTCGCCCGCACCTGGCTCGCTCAGCCGCCGGCCCCTGGGAGGGCGGGGGCGGCGGCCATGGCCTTCGCGGCGGCCGGCGAGCTCGACGACGCGCTCGAGGCCGCGAGGCGCGAGGACCTCCTGTCCCCGGGCAGACCCACTCTGGAGTTGGTCCACATGGCACGCCGCGAGTACCGCGAGGCCGAGCGGGTGGCACGGGAGCGCATCGCGCGGTCCGGCCGGGGCCACTTGCCGCTCGCGAATGCGCTCACCTACCAGGGGCGGAGGCGGGAGGCGCTCGCGGTCCTGGCGGGCGTCGCGCATGGAGGCGGGACGATCGGCTATGCGAACCTCTCGATCGCCTCCGGCGACGCCCCGGCCGGCCAGCTCCGCGCAAGCATCCGTGAGCTCGTCGCCGCCCAGCCGCAGCTCGACTGGCTCGGCGCGCTCACCCTGGCGGTTGCCGGCGACGTGCCGGGAGCCGAAGGCTACGCGCGGGGGCTGACGCGCGAGGGCGCCGACCCGACCAGCAGCGTCTTCTCCGACGAGATCCGCTCCGTGCGGACGGCTGTCCAGGCCCTTGCAGCGCGTGCACGCGGCGATGCGGCGGGGGGCCGGGCCGTGCTCCGCGACCTCGTCGCGTGGCGGCGCTGGAAGGTGCGGACCGTCGCGGCGTTTGTGCTCGGACAGGCCTGTGCGGAGGACGGCGACCTCGAGTGCGCCGTGGCCGCACTGCGCCAGTACCGGGCGGAGCCGCTGCCGACCGTGATCTACCGTCCGTGGATGCTCCCCCGCTCGACGCGGCTCCTCGCGGAGGTGCTCGAGCGGCAGGGCAAGGAGGACGAGGCGCGCCTCCTCGCAGGGCAGTTCCTCTCGGACTGGCGCGACGCCGACCCCGATCTCGTGGATCTCGCCCGGGCGCGTGCGCTGTGCGCCCGGCTCCATTGCCAACCGGCGGCGAAGCCGACCGGGACACCGTGACCCCTCACCCGGCATGGCGCAGGTTCACTGCGGCGTCGCCGCTCACCCGCTCGGCCAGGCCCTGTTGATGCACCGGGCGATGCAGTCCAGTTCATCTTCGTCGTCTTCTGCCGTTTGTTCGCGGGCTTGGCCATTCCACGACGGGGACTGAAAATCCCCGTGTCGGTGGTTCGATTCCGCCCCTGCGTTGCGACGTCGGCGACCGGCGCGTCGGATCGATTTGCGCAAGATTCGGTCAGAGACAGCAAGAAGATGACGGCCGGATTTGGCCTTGGTCAGCTTCGCTCAGGGCGAGTGAACACCAGGACCGTGTTGGTCCCGCCAAAGCCAAAGGAGAGGCTCATCACCGTGTCGAGCCGGGCCTCCCGTGCCTGGTTGGGGACGTAGTCGAGGTCGCACTCCGGATCGGGGACTTGCTGGTTGATGGTGGGCGGCATCACGCCATGCACGAGGGCGAGGATGCTGATCGCCGCCTCGGCGCTGCCGGCCGCTCCCAGGAGGTGTCCGGTCATCGACTTGGTGGAGCTCACCGGCAGGCGCCGCGCGTGGTGCCCGAAGGCCGTCTTCAATGCGCGGGTCTCGTGGACGTCGTTGAGCGGAGTCGAGGTGCCGTGGGCATTGATGTAGCCGACCCGCTCGGCGTCGAGCGCGGCGTCACGGAGGGCGTCGCGAATGCAGCGCGCGGCCGGGGCGCCGTCCTCGGCGGGCTGGGTGAGGTGAGTAGCGTTGGCGTTGGCGGCGTATCCGGCGACCTCGGCGAGGATGGGGGCCCCGCGGCGCCGAGCTTGCTCTGCTTCCTCGAGGATCAGGACGCCGGCTCCCTCCCCGAGGACGAAGCCGTCGCGGAGCCGATCGAACGGACGGCTTGCGCCCGGCGGATCGTCGTTGCGACTGGAGAGGGCCCTCATCGCCTCGAAGCCCCCGATCCCCAGCGGCGTGACCGCGGCCTCGGCCGCTCCGGCGATCACCGCATCGGTTCGTCCGGTCCGGATCGACCACAGCGCTTCACCGATTGCGTGAGCCCCCGTGGAGCATGCCGCCACAGGTGCGTAGTTCGGGCCCGCCGCCCCGTAGCGGATGCTCACCATGCCCGGTGCCATGTTGGAAAGGAGCTCCACGACGAACATCGGCGGGAGGCGATCGAAGCCCTCGCGCAGCGCCTTCGCGTGGGCCGCCTCTGCCGAAGCCAGCCCACCGATCCCCGATCCGAGGATCACCCCGACCCGTTCCGGGCGGTAGCTCCCGGGGCCGTCCGACCCGATCGTCAAGCCGCTGGACCGCACGGCCATCTCCGAGGCCGCGAGCGCGAACTGGACGAACCGATCGGTGCGCCGCGCGTCTCGCCGATCCATCCAGGCCAGCGGGTCGAAGTCGTTCGCCTCGGCAGCGATCCGCGTCTTCAACGTTCCGGGGTCGAACCGAGTGATGGGTCCGACGCCCGATCTGCCCGCGACCAGCGCCGCCCACGTCCCCTCCACGCCCGTCGCCAGCGGAGTGACCAGCCCCAGACCCGTGACCACGACCTTGCGCCCAGCCATGGCGGTCGAGCCTTCCACACTCCACCGCAGAAGCGTCGCGCATGTCCGTCAAGTGAGGTGAAGGTGACGGAGCGATGTTGCGGCGCGACCGGGCAACCGGGGTCCTCTCGAGAGCCGCGTCCCGGACCGGACATGGTGCGACGACGGCGCGAGCGGTGAGCGCAATTTCCAGCAAGCGGGCGAACCGGGCCCTGCCCGAGCATGGCGTCCAACTCCACCCTGGAAAGCCCATGACCCCTGTCCGCAGCCCCCGCCTGCTCGCCGGCCTCGTCACGACCTTGTCGTTCACTGCCCTCGCCTCCGAAGACGCCGACCGCAAGGAGGTGGCCCGGCTGGACACCGAGTACCAGGCGGCGGTGAAGCGCAACGACGCCGAAGGAATGGGCCGCGTCCTGCACGAGCGCTTCATCCTCGTGCTGGGCAACGGAAAGACCTTCAACCGGAAGGAGCTGATCGACTCGGCGAGATCGTCTACGAGAAGCAGGACGAGGAGCCGGGCACCCAGACCGTGCGGGTTTACGGTGATACGGCCGTGGTCACCGCGCTGCTCTGGCTGAAGGGAGTCAGGGAGAACAGGCCGTTCGAGCGGCGCCTCTGGTTCAGCGACACCTACGTCCGGACTCCCGAAGGCTGGAAGTACGTCTTCGGCCAGGCGTCCCTACCACTGCCCTGATCACCACGAATCCCTGCGGCCTGTCCCGACGAGCCCGAGTCGGAGCCCGAGGAGCACCGAGAAATCGGCACCTCGGCCAGGGCTTAAGAAGTTCTCCACCATCGACAGCGCGAGCGTCGTTCGCGGCGCCACCTGCCACTCGGCGCCCGCGAGGACGTAGAACGCCGATCCCGTCAGACCCGGTGCGTCGTCGACGCGGAGGGGCGCCGTGTGGCCGCTCAGCTGGAGATGAAGCGCGACCGCGTCGCCGGTCCGAAAGCCGAAGCCCACCTGCACCGAACCATACGGACGGGTGGGCAGGTCCAGCGCATCGAGCCGGCCGCCCGGCATAGCGACATCGAAGGCCACATGGGCCGCGAAGAACCCCGCCTCCCAGCCGGCGAGAACCCCGCCACCGACGTCCCACGTTCCGCTCCCCGCCAGCGTTCCTCCGGTGGGAGCCTTCAATGCTGCGCGCAAGGCCAGGGCGGGGCGGAGTCCGTCCTGTGTCACCAGCCACCAGCGTGCCCCCAGGCTCACGTCACCGAGGGACGCGGCGGAACCGACCTGTTCCAGGACTCGCCCGTCCGCCGTGGCGAAGCGGGCGACGGTCTGGAACGAGGTGGTTCCCCGACGAGCGGAGTTCGCGTGAAGCACCTTCTCCACTCCATCGATGACGGGATCCAGCCAGCCGCCATACTGCACCACCAGCGGCACGGTGAGGCTCAGGCCCACGCGCTCCCAGAGGACGAGCTGCCCGGTGACGGAGAAGGAAGCGATCTCCTCGTCGACGCTGTACTCGAATCCACCCGCGCGTCCCCCCTTCATGAGGAGGTTGGCGGAGAGCACCTGCACGCTCAGCCCGGCCTCCGGTTCGGGGGCCTCGAACGGTTGCTGGAGGAACAGCCGGCCCAGGGGAGCGGGCTCCTGCCACGGGATGGGTTTGAGGGGAATGGGAGCGGCGGCCACTGTCACCCCGAACAGTGCTGCACAGACTCCGATGCTCACCGCTCAGGGCGGCGACCCCGGTGCTCTTCACCGCGTTCGCTCATGGCTAGGCCACGCCTGGAGCATCCGCCGTGCCGTCGGCCCCAGGCCGGGCGCGCCCGACCAAGTCCGCGGGACTCCTGGGGGTCCGGCTCTTCCCCGACCTCGCCGCTCGACACCCATCGCCGTGTCGTCACACGGCTTGCCGGGCAACGGGGCAGTGAGAGTGTCCGCAGATCAGGCACCTCCCGATGCCGGTTTCCCTGCCCTGCTGACGGTGCTGATCAGACGGCACCCGCACCGGACGGCCGCAGCCAATCGCGGGCGAGCCGCGCCTCGGGCGATGGCCCGAGTAGCATCGGGCAGGTGCCGTTCGGGCAAGCCGGCACCCGGGCGCCCTCGCGGTGTCGCCCGCGATCGGGAGGAAGGCGTGGTGCTCATGACCCACCGGCGCGGACCTCGAGCTCGTCTGCTGAGTCAGCTCGCGCTTCCTGCGGCTGCGCTCCTCCTCACCGCAAGCAACGCCGCACGTGCCCAGGACTCCGACGACGGTTTCCCGGTCAACGTCGTCCTGGGCGCCGCCTCGGGCTACTCGGTCCCCCTCGGCTCGCCGGAGAGCGGGGCTCCGGCCGCGATCAGCGGCCTGGTCCCTGGCTTCGTTCCCGTCGAGCTCGAGGCCGGCGTCCAGCTCTGGTCCCACTGGCGATTCCTCGCCTATGGCGGGTTCGCAACGCTGGTCCGGAGCAGGAGCCACTGCACCAACGCCCTCGACTGCGGAGGCTTCACCGCCCATGTCGGTGGCAAGGTCGGCTATTCGTTCCACGGGCCCGGACACTGGGAGTTCATCGTCGGACTCGGTGCCGGCTGGCACCAGATCCATCTCTCCACCACGACGGCGGCCACCAGTGCGGAGGCAACCGCCGCCGGCGTGGAGGGCATCCTCGAGCTCGCAGCGCTCTACCAGCTGGACCCGGTGCTCGCGATGGGAGCGTTCGTGAGCGCGGGCATCGTCTCCTCGTCCGGCTGGACCAACGTCGTCGACGGTGAGACCAGCCAGGCACCGGGTAACCACGTCGACGGCTCTCTCAATTTCGGGGTCAAGCTGGAGCTCCGGCTCTGACCCCCGCCCGCCCCGACGTTGCCTCGGGCGCTGCGCGGCGCCGGCGCTCGGGGGCGCGCAGTCCTGGAGGCCGGATCAGCCTTTGATGAACGCCAGCAGGTCGGCGTTGATCACGTCGGCGTGCGTGGTCGGCATCCCATGCGGGTAACCCTTGTAGGTCTTCAGGGTCCCGTTCTTGAGGAGCTTCGCCGACAGCGGCGCGGAATCCGCGTAGGGAACGATCTGGTCGTCGTCCCCGTGCATGACCAGGACCGGCATGTTGATCTTCTTCAGGTCCTCGGTGAAGTCGGTCTGGGAGAAGGCGACGATCCCGTCGTAGTGCGCCTTGGCGCTGCCGATCATCCCCTGACGCCACCAGTTGTCGATGATGCCCTGGATGGGCTTCGTGCCCGGGCGGTTGAACCCGTAGAAGGGCCCTTCCGGCAGGTCCCGGTAGAACTGCGCGCGGTTGGTCGCGACCTGCACCTGGAACCCGTCGAACACCTCCTTGGGGATGCCCCCGGGATTGTTCGCCGTCTTCACCATCAGCGGGGGCACAGCGCCGAGGATCGCCGCCTTGGCCACCCGGGCCTCGCCGTGCCGCGCGATGTAGTGGACGACCTCGCCACCGCCGGTGGAGTGACCCACGTGGATCGCGTTCTTGAGATTCAGATGCGCGGTCAGGGCCGCGAGATCGTCAGCGTAGTGGTCCATGTCGTGCCCCTGCGCGACCTGAGACGAACGGCCGTGGCCGCGCCGGTCGTGGGCGATGACCCGGAAGCCCTTGTTGAGGAAGAACATCATCTGGGCGTCCCAGTCGTCCGACGAGAGTGGCCAGCCGTGGCTGAACACGATGGGCTGCCCCTCGCCCCAGTCCTTGTAGAAGATGTCGACGCCGTCCTTGGTCGTGATCTTGCTCATGGTCTCCCTTCCCTTCGTGTGAGTGGCCGCCATCGCATCGCGAGGTGCGCTGGCGGATGAACCCCGGGCCACGCCGCGGCGCCTGGGATCAGGACACTGCGTCGCGACGTTCTTCGACTCCCGCCTTCTCCCCTCGTGTCTTCCGTGATCTCTCGCGGTGTTGGACAGCGGACGAACGAGCGTCTGCTCCGGCCGGTCGAATCGAGTCTGGCGACCCTGCAGCAGGAGCGCACGCGGCCAGCAGTCGATCTACTTGGAACGGCGCGGCGGCCGACTGCCTCTGCCGAAAGCGCCGCCTTCCGCAGCTACCTGCTGGCGCGACCACGAGCGCTGGGCGATCACGGTCGAGGCGTTCCGATCGCATCGTCGGGCCGGCGCGTCCCCCTGACGCCCGGGGTGGTGGAGAGAACACCTGTCCGGCTCGCGAGACGCGGGCGGGTCAGTCGCAGATCTCGACCTGGACGAGCACCTCGAGGTGCTCGGGACCGCCGCCGACGAAGATCGCCCCCGAGGTCGGCGTGGCGTCGGAATAGGTCCGCCCACACGCGACCCGGACGTGATCCGTCTGGGTGAGAATCCCGTTGGTCGGGTCGAACCCGCACCAACCGACCTCGGGCAGATAGACCTGCACCCAGGCGTGGCTGGCCTCGGACTGCGGATGGTTTCGGTTCTTCGGCCCGGTATAGACGTAGCCGCACATGTACCGGGCGGGGACGCCCAGCAGCCGCATCATGCAGATGAAGAGATTGCTGAAGTCCTGACAGACGCCTCGTCGGGTGGCGTAAACCTGGAAGGGCGTGGTGGCGAGCGTCGTGCTGCCCTGGACGTACTGGTACTCCTTGAAGATGGAGGCGTTCACGTCCAGCAGCGTGTCGAAGAGGTCGTAGTCGTTCCGGATGACGAAGGTCATCGCGTAGTCGGTGAGGTCGGTCAGCTCGCTCTCCGGCAGCTCGGGAGGCAGGAGATACGGAGCGAGCTGGTTGCGTTGCCAGGGCATCCACACCAGCGGGAACGACGATCGCGCCCGGAGCGGGCGGAACGCGAGCGGGTCGGTGTCCAGCAGCTCCACCCTGCTCCGCGCCTCGATCACCATCTCGGTGAACGGCCGGTCCACCCGCAGCCGGCGGACCCGATTGCCGAACGCGTCGTCGTACTCGCGCGCCTGGCCCTCGACCGACACGTTCAGCGAGTGCTGGAGGACCGTCTGCGCCCGGTCGTGGATGGGGGTGAGCCGGAAGAGGTGCATGCTCCGCTCCACCGGCTGCGCGTACCGGTAGACGGTCCGATGGAAGACCTCGAGGCGCTTCACCTCGCCCTTGACCGGACGGTTGAGCCGGCTCGGCGTGCGCAGCGGATCCTCGCGCTCGGGCGAGGGCCCCGGCGGCTTCACCTCGGCCCGCAGCGCCCCCTGCCGGACCACCCACAACCCGCCGGCGGGGATCGGCGCCCACTGCTGCGCCCCGTCCCCCAGCACCTCCAGCGGCCGGCTGGAGACGAAGATGCCCTTGCGGCTCTTGGCTCCGTTCTGGGTGAGGCTGACCTCCACGTCCCTGTCGCGCACCGAGAGGTTCTCGTAGGGAGGTGCGAGCTGCCAGGTGAAGAGCCCGCTCTCGTGCCGGTCCGCGTAGCCGAGCAGGTCCCGGCCGTCGGTCAGGACGATGTTGAGGGTTCCCAGCGCGTTGATGCCCGCCAGCCAGTCGGCGAGC
Organism: Myxococcaceae bacterium; assembly: GCA_003818285.1. GTDB lineage: Bacteria > Myxococcota > Myxococcia > Myxococcales > Myxococcaceae > RPRB01. The sequence continues at coordinate 3,917 of RPRB01000086.1, read as the reverse complement.
ACGTTCGGGTCCGCCTCGCCGAGCGAGCGCCACCGCCTGGACACGAACCGGTTGAGCAGGTCGCAGAAGATGACCTCGCTGTCGGTGGCCCCCACGGGCTCGAACAGCGGGTCGGCGGAGAGCTCGGGGCGCCGGTCGAGGCTGCCGCTGTGCGCGAACAGCCATTCCCGCCCTCCCCAGGCGCGAGAGAAGGGCTGGGTGTTGGCATCACTCAGCGCGCCCCAGAGCGCGGTACGGACGTGGAGGACGAACATCGCCGACTCGCCGTGCTCGCTGCGCCGGACCAGCTCGGCCTGCGAGCTGGCGTGGGTGGGTGCCGGCTCGCGCAGCACGGTGACCGACGGCTCCCCGGGCCGATAGAAGCCGAGCCCCCATCCGTCGGGGCGATCCGCGCCCGGGTGGAGGAATCTCAGGTCGAAGGCCGGCGACAGCGCGCCCTCGAACGACATGGCCAAGAGGTTCGGCACGGCGAGAAGTTATGTCACGTCCCTGTCAGCGTGGAGTGCACCGGCGTGGGGTTTCCGCAGCTCACTCGGCGGGCAGTCGCCGGAGGTCCAGCAGGGGACGCCCTGGAGTGGATGCCGCCGGTGGCTTCATCGCGCTCGCCGGAGTTTCGATGGGCACCACGCGGCGCGCGCGGCGTTCCCTCGCCTCCTCCGCATCGGGTGGCAGACCCGGGTAGGCACCGCCGTCGGGATTCCAGGCGTGCAGCCGGATCGCGCTGCGCGTCCCGCGCTGCTCCCAGACCAGCTCCAGCGGATCGTGTGGAGCGAGCCCCGGGTGGAGCCCCGGGGAGGGCGTGTATGCGCGGTACCGGACGGCCCCCACCAGCACCTCGCCGTGGAGGCTGTGCCCGGCCGGCTCGAGCGGCACTTCCCAGCCCGAGGCCCCTACCCGACCTCGCGGCGTGCCCGGCTCGAGGGTCAAACGGATCTCGAGGCGACGCGTGCTGGGGTCCACGAGCCGGGCAGGCAGCGCCTCCTGGGAGGCGACGTCGCCGAGCAGCGGCCAGAACTCGAGCGCCTCGCGGATCTCGAGCACTGCTCCCGGGGCGCGGCTGCTCCACAGCGGCGGCGGGCGCTCGAGCAGCGCGGCGCTCAGGACGGGACCCAGACCGAGCTGGTGCTCCGAGAGATCCTCCAGGACCGCCCGCAGGTCCTGCTCGAGAAAGAAGGGCAGCGCCCAGCGCTCGTGGAGCGCCGTCCCCCATTCGCGCAGCGGTCCCACGCCCGGAGAGGTCACCAGCCGGGCACAGATGCTCCGGAACAGCGCCGTCAGCCCGACCAGCTGCCCGGCGCTCCGTGGCATCCGCAGGGATCGAAACTCCACGAGCCCGGCGAGACCTCGCGGGCCGAGCCCGGGGTTCCAGAGCTTCTCGACGTTGACCTCGGCGCGGTGGGTGTTGCCCGAGGCGTCCACCAGGAGTGGAGCCAGCGAGCCCCACAGCTCGCCGGGCGTCACCGACTTCCCGCGGCTCTCCAGCCGGTCCAGCGAGACCGCCAGCTCCTCGAAGCGCTCGCGCACGCCTTCGTCGGGCCGCGGACCCTGGCTCGCGCTCCCCACGCACTCGCCGGCGAACGCGTAGGAGAGGGACGGGTGGATCTGCAGGAAGCGGAGGATCGCTGGGAGGAGCCAGGGGTGGACGAAGAACGGGCTCGCCTCGGGAGAGGGGCCGCCGAGGGTGATCTGTCCGCCTCCCCCCGAGTCGGTCGCCTCGCCGTTGAAGCGGAAGCGCTCGGCGGACAGGCCGACGGCGGCGGCGGCGCGGAAGGTCGACTCCGTGAGCGCGAGGAACGACTCCAGATCGGGGCAGGGCGGAAGGTTGACCTCCAGCACCGCGGGATCGGGGGTGATGGTCAGCCAGGCACGTTCCGGATGCGGCCGGGGAACGGGCTCGAGCGGTCCGTCGAGCAGGACCGAGGCGGGGCTGACCGGGGGCCCGCTCGAGCCGCGCACCCACTCGGCGCCGAGACAGAACCGTGGCTGACTCTCACCCGGAAACTGTCGGCCCTGGGCGCGGACGAACCGGGCCGGAACGCGGAGCTCGGCGACGATCGCCTGGAGCAGCTCCACCCCCTTCTCCAGCTTGCGGCTCCCTTCGGCCTGCACCAGCCACTCGGGGTCCTGCGACTCCCGCAGGGTGAAGGTTGGCTCGGCGCCGATCCACAGCTCCACGCCCCGTGCCCGGAGCGCCGTGTCGTGGGCCCGCACCTCGTCGAGCAGCGCCTGCTCCTCCGCGTCGTCACGAGAGCCCGACACCGGTCCCGTCCTCCTCCTCCTCGTCCTCCTCCGGTTCCGGAACGGGATGATCGCCAGGGAGCCGCCGCAGGTCGAGCGTCCATGGAGTGTCCCGGTTGCGCCCGACCGTCCGGGGTGTGACGGGCCAGGGGAGCGGAGCCTCACGCGTGAAGCGCTGGGAGCGCCGAGCTTCGGCCTCGAAGCGGGTGAGCGGCGGCGAGCGGAACGCCCGGCCCTCGGCGTGCCAGACGTGGTACGCGCACGCTCCGAGCGAGCGGCGGCCCCAGAGGTCGACGACGTCGAAGCGAAGCGGATGGTGCACGCCGAGCTGCGGGTGGAGGCTCCGCGGGGGAGCCCAGGCCCGGAAGCGAACGCCGGCCACGCCCTCGCCCACCTTGCCGGTGTTCCGGAGCGGAAGCTCCCAGCCGTTGACCAGCACGCGGTGGCGCTCCGGGACCAGCCCCTCGACCCGGACCTCCACCCGCTCCACCGACGAGTCGACGAAGCGGGAGGTGCCCAGGGCAGTCATCTCCTCGCCGAGGACGTTCCACGGCTCGAGCGCGTTGCGGACCTCGAGCACGACGTCGCCGGCCTCGATCCGGCCCGCGACCGGACAGCGCAGCTCGAGAAACGGGCGGTAGGCCTCGGCGGGCAAGGACAGGTCGCGCCTCGAGAGATGGGCGAGCACCTCCTCGAAGTCGCTCCACATCCACGTGGGGAGGAGGAACCGGTCGTGGAGTCGCGTCCCCCACCGGACCAGCTCGCCGTCGTATGGCTCGCGGGCGAACGAGGCCACCAGGCTGCGAACGAGGATGGCCTGGGCCACCGCCAGGCGTGGATGCGCCGGCATCTCGAAGGCGCGCATCTCGAGCAGTCCCTGCCGTCCGTGGGCGGACCGCCAGTCGAAGAGCTTGTCGACGCACAGCTCGGCCCGGTGGGTGTTGCCCGAGACGTCGACCAGGAGGTCCCGAAACATCGCGTCCACCCTCCACGGAGGAAGCGGCTCGCCGCTGCGGTCGAAGGCGCGGTGGAGCGCGATCTCCAGCTCGGCGATGGCCTCGTGCCGGCCCTCGTCCACCCGCGGCGCCTGCGAGGTCGGTCCGACGAAGAGGCCGGTGAAGAGGTAGCTCAGCGACGGATGGTGCTGGAAGAAGGTGATGAGGCTCGCCAGCACGTCGGGCCGCAGGAGCAGCGGGCTCTCCAGCGGCGTCGGACCGCCGAGGGTGATGTGGTGACCGCCCCCGCTCCCGGAGATGCGGCCGTCGAGCAGGTACTTCTCCGCATGCAGGCCCGCGTGCAGGGCGGCGTCGAAGACCGTCTCCAGCGTGGCCGCGTGCTCCCGGCCACTGGTTGCCGGCGGGATGTTGACCTCCAGCACCCCGGGGTCCGGAGCCACCGAGAAGCGGCGAAGGAGCGGCGAGCGAGGTGGCGAGTAGCCCTCGAGCTGGATGGGCAGGCCGGTCCGGGCCCGGATCCCATCCAGCTCGGCCACCAGATCGAGGAAGTCCTCGGCCCGGCCGAGCGGGGGCAGGAAGACGTGCACCTCTCCATCGCGTGCCTCGACGCAGAGGGCGGTTCGCAGCGCGCCGGCCTCCGGGCTCGGGCGCTGTGGGCGCAGCGGCTGCTGGACGGCGTGCTCGCGCCCGGCCCGCCGACGCGCCTGCATCTGTTCTGCGACC
>RPRB01000085.1 GCA_003818285.1 Myxococcaceae bacterium | reverse complement strand
GGGTCGGCGACCAGGGCGCTGCTCGCCGCGATCCACGCCTCCGGAGCGTCGGGGTCGAGCAGCTCGGCGGCGCCGCCGGTCACCTCCGGCAGGGACCCGGCCCGGGCCGCGAGCACCGGAGTGCCGGTGGCCATCGACTCGAGCGCGGGCAGACCGAACCCCTCGTGGAGCGACGGCAGCAGGAGCGCCTCGGCCGCCCCGTAGAGCGCGGGCAGGTGCTCCTCGTCCACCTCGGAGAGCACCCGCGTGGGGCGGGGGAAGACCCGCGCCGCGCCATCTCCGGCGAGCAGCACCAGCGGGAGGGGGAGCCGGGCGGCGATGCGTGCGAGGAGCGCGAGGTTCTTGTGCGGCTTGGGATTCCCCACCGCGAGCAGGTAGCGCGGCGGGAGCGCGTACCGGGCGCGGACCGCGAGGCGCTCCTCGGAGGAGGGCGGCCGGAACCGGGCATCCACCCCGGGCGGGACCACGCTCCAGCGGGACTCGGGCACACCGAGGCGCCCGGCCAGCTCGCGGCGGGCGGACTCGGACACGGTGAGCAGGGCCCGCGCCCGGCGTACGGTGGGGCGCACCACCAGGCGGTAGTAGACCGCGGTCAGCTTGCCGAACTCCTGGCTCCGGACCAGGTGGGCGGCGTCGTGGAGCGTCGCCACCAGCGGCCCGCGCCAGAGGAGCGGGACGGAGAACGACGTCGCGTGGAAGAGCGTGGGCCGGAGCCGCCGGAGCACCGCGGCCAGCGCCGGCTGCTCGAGCGGCGAGAGGAAGCCCGCCGGGGCCGGGTGGACCGGGAAGGCCGGCGCGAGCGGCCCGAGCTCCGGCAGTCCTCCGGGAGGCCCGAGCCCCTCGAAGGCCAGATCGGGCGCGAGCGCGGGGATCACCCGGGCGAGCTCCAGCGCGTACCGGGCGATGCCGTGTAGCCGGCCGGACACCATCCGGAGATCGATGAGGACCCGGGAGGCCATGCTAGGCCCTGGACCGGGGTGTCCTGAGCGCGGCGACGGCCGATCCTCTCGCTGCGACGCGCAGGCTCGGCCCTACGCTGCTCGACGTCCCCCGCACCAGGGGGAGGCTCGCGGAGCCGCGCAAGGCCGCGGCCCGTCCGGGCTCACTCCCCCGCACCATTCTCGTTTCGGTCTCGGCCATCTCGCTGTGCTCACGACACCCCGGTCGAGGCACTCGTGGCGGCCGGGGCATGCTACACGGAAGCGGCTCCACCGCCCCCGCGATGCGCGTCGCTCTCGTCCATGACTGGCTCACCGGGCGCCGTGGCGGAGAGCTGGTGCTCGCGCAGCTGGTCCGGCTCTTTCCCGGCTCGGAGATCTTCACCCTGCTTCAAGTTCCGGGGAGCGTGGGCCCGGACGTCGAGTCGCGCCCGGTGCACACCTCGCCGCTTCAGCGGGTGCCGGGGATCGAGCACCGCTACCGGGCGCTGCTGCCATTGATGCCCGCAGCCATGCGCTTCCTCGACCTCCGCGGGTTCGACCTGGTCATCTCCTCCAGCCACTGCGTGGCCAAGGGGGCTCGGGTCCCGCCGGGCATTCCGCACCTGGCCTACGTGCACTCGCCCATGCGGTACATGTGGGATCAGTTCGACACCTACTTCGGCCCGGGACGGGCGAGCCTTCCGGTTCGGCTGGCCGCCGCGGCGAGCCGCCCGGCGCTCCAGGCCTGGGACCGCCGCACCGCGGCCGACCCGGATGCGCTGGTGGCCAACAGTCACCACGTGGCGCGGCGCATCGCCCAGTTCTGGGGCCGGGAGGCGGACGTCATCCATCCACCAGTGGACCTCGCTCGCTTCGGGATGGAGCCCCCCGCGCCAGGGGGACGCCCGCGGAGCCCCCCGCACCAGGGGGAGGCTCGCGGAGCGGCGCAGGGGCGCCGCGCGTCCATGCTCACCGGCGCGGGGGCGCCGCGCGTCCAGGCTCAGGAAGCCGGGGGACGGGGCGGGTACTTTCTCTGGCTCGGGGCGCTCGCTCCCTACAAGCGGGTGGACCTCGCGGTGGAGGCCTTCCGCCGGACGGGGGACGTGCTGTGGATTGCCGGTGACGGGCAGGACGCCCGGCTGCTCCGGGCGGGCCTTCCGCCGAACGTCCGCTGGCTGGGCAAGGTTCCGGACGCCGATGTCCCCGAGCTGTACCGGGGTGCGCGGGCGCTCATCTTCCCCGGCGAGGAGGACTTCGGCATCGCCCCGCTGGAGGCGCTGGCCTCGGGCCGCCCGGTGATCGCCCTGGCTCGGGGTGGGGCCCTGGAGACGCTCACTCCGGAGACGGGGCTTCTCTTCGACACCCCGGAGCCGGAGGCGCTGGTCGATGCGGTCCGGCAGTTCGAGTCCTTCGAGCGCAGCTTCGAGCCGGCGCGGGCCCGCGCGCGCGCGGAGCTCTTCTCCGAGGAGCGCTTCCGTGCTGCCGTGCAGCGAAAGGTGGAGGCGCTGGTCGCCGCCCGCCCCGACCTTCGCGACCGGCTTCCGTGGTAGTGCAGGGACCGTGTTCAACCGGCTGCAGCGGTTCTGGACATCGATCAAGGTCGCCATCGACGTGGCGATGCTCGCGCTCGCCTTCGGCCTGGCGTACCTGACCCGCTTCGACCTGCTGGGGGGCTGGCCGCTGCCACCGCCGCGGGAGACCCTGGTCACGCTTCTCCTGGTGCTGGTGCTCTTCCCGGTGGCGTACCGGCAGTCCCGCCTCTACGCCACCAACCGGGTACGCACGCACCTCGAGGAGGTCTTCGAGCTCTTCAAGGCCACCATCACCGCCAGCCTGGTGCTGGTCGCCCTGACCTACTTCACGCGGGAGCGTTACTCGCGGCTGACCCTCGCTCTGTTCGCGGGGTACTCGTTCGTCCTGGTGGCCGCGACCCGGGTCGGCTTCCGGCTCTGGCTCGAGTCGGTGCGGCGGCGAGGGCTGAACCTCAAGTCCATCCTCCTCGTGGGCGCCGGAGAGCTCGGCGAGCGGGTGGTGGAGACCATCGAGCACCACCGCGAGCTGGGCTTCCAGGTCACCGGGGTGCTCTCCCGCGACCTCCTCCTCCCGGGGACGACGGTCCGAGGCGCGCCGGTCATCGGGACGACCGACGATCTGGAGAGGATTCTCCGGCAGCAGCCCGTGGACCAGGTGATCCTCGCCCTGCCGTCCGAGGACATGCCGCTGATGAAGTCGCTGATGGAGCGGCTGGCGCTGCACACCGTCGACGTGAAGATCGTCCCCGACCTCTTCCAGTACGTGACGCTCTACGGCGGACTGGAGGAGTTCGGGGGCCTCCCCATCGTCAGCCTGCAAGGCGGGCCGCTGGAGGGCTGGAACCTGGTGGCCAAGCGCGCCTTCGACGTCCTGTTCTCCGCGCTCGCGCTCCTGCTCCTCTCACCGCTGATGCTGGCGACTGCCCTGGCGGTGAAGCTCACCAGCCGGGGCCCGGTGCTCTACACCCAGGAACGGATGGGGATGGACGGGGCGCTGTTCCGGATCCTCAAGTTCCGGACCATGGGGGTGGAGTCGGAGGAGGCCGGGCCGCAGATGACCACCGCCGGGGACGAACGCCGCACCGCGCTGGGCGCGCTCCTCCGCCGGACCTCGCTGGACGAGCTGCCGCAGCTCTTCAACGTCCTGCGTGGGGACATGAGCCTGGTGGGACCGCGGCCGGAGCGGCCGGTGTTCATCGAGGAGTTCAAACGGCAGATTCCCAAGTACCACCTGCGGCACAAGGTGAAGTCGGGGATCACCGGGTGGGCGCAGATCAACGGCCTGCGCGGCCAGACCTCGATCCAGAAGCGGATCGAGTACGACCTCTACTACATCGAGAACTGGTCCCTGCTGCTGGATCTCAAAATCCTCCTCCGCACCGCGCTGGGAGGGTTCCTCTCGCGCAACGCCTACTGAATCCCCATGGCGTCGGCCGAGGACCGAGCGAGGAGCTCGTGGAGGGTCCGTCCCAGCCGGGCCATCCCGAGCTCGATGTTCTCGACGCTCTGGTTCGAGAAGTTCAACCGGAGGAAGCCGTGCTGCGGCGGGCCCACGAAGAACCCGTTCCCCGGCACCACCGCCACCGAGTGCTCGATCGCGGCGTGAAACACCTCGTCGTCCCGGAGCCCGGGGGGCAGCTCGAGCCAGAGAAAGAGACCGCCGTCCGGCGTCGACCAGCGCGTGCCGGGAGGCATGGTGTGCTCCAGCGTGCGGAGCATCGCCTCGCAGCGCAGGCGGTACTCGGCGCGGATCACTTCGAGGTGAGCGTCGTAGTCGAAGCTTCGGAGCAGCTCGACCACCGCGTGCTGGGTGAGCGTCGCGGTGTGGAGATCGCAGGCCTGCTTGGCGATCGTCAGCGTCCGCATCACCGGACGGGGCCCGTGGACCCAGCCCAGCCGCAACCCGGGGGCCAGGGTCTTGGAGAAGGTGCCGAGGTGGAAGGTCAGGTCCCCGGCCAGCGCCGCGACGGGCGTGGAGGGTGTGCCGCGGAAGCGCAGGGCGCCGTAGGGGTCGTCCTCCAGCACCGGGACTCCGTGCCGGAGGGCGACCGCGGCCAGCTCGTGCCGGCGATGGGAGGCGAGGGTGGCGCCCCGCGGGTTCTGGAACTCGGGGACGACGTAGATGAGCGCCGGCTGGTGCTCGCGGATGGCGTCCTCCAGCAGGTCGGTCCGGAGCCCGTCGGAGTCTCCGGGAAGCGCGACCACGTCCACCTCGTAGGCCGTGAACGCCTGGAGCGCGGCGAGGTAGCTCGGGTTCTCCACCAGCACCGTGGCCCCCGGGTCCAGCAGCACGCGGGCCGTGAGGTCGATGCCCTGCTGGCTACCGCTCACCACCACAACGCTCTCCGGCGTCGCGGCGATGCCGCGGGCGCGCAGGCGGTCCGCCACCCACGCGCGCAAGGGGAGGAACCCCTCGGTGATGCCGTACTGCAGGGCCGCGCCGGGGCTCTTCCGGAGCACGGCCTCGAAGGCCTGGCCCAGCTCCCGGGCCGGGAAGAGCTCCGGGGCGGGCAGACCGCCGGCGAACGACAGCACGTCCGGGCGCTCGGCCACCTTCAGGATCTCCCGCACTGCCGACGCGGGCATGCCCTGCATCCGCCTCGCCGTGTGAATGGTCATCGCGCAGCCTCCCTCCGGGGCGTGATGCGGGTCTCTTCCTTCACCGAGCAAAGGACGATGGTGGTATGCGTCCGGGTGACGCCGGGCAGCGTGCGCAGCTCCTCGGTGAGGAGCCGGTCGAGGGTGCCGGTGTTCTCGGTCCGCACCTTCAGGACGTAGCTGTCCTGGCCCGCGACCCGGTGACACTCGAGGACTTCCTCGAGCCCCATCACCTTCCGGGCGAACCCGTCGAAGTACTTCGGGTGCTCGATGCTCACCCCGATGAAGGCGGTGATGTCCTTGCCCAGCTTCCGTGGATCCACCTTCGCGGTGTAGCCGGTGACGATCCGCTGCTCCTCGAGCTTGCGGATCCGGTCGGCCACCGAGGGCTGCGACAGCCCCACCTTCTTCGCGATCTGCGCCTGCGTGAGCCGTGCGTCGGCCTGGAGCAGGTCCACGATCTCCGTGTCGACGTCGTCCATGGGAACGACATCTTGCCGCTCCGGGACGGATATTCAATAGGTCATGTGCGTGTTAGGCTTATTTAATATCGGATCTGATCGGTTCTGTCCCGGTCAGGCAGGGGCCGCCCTGAGCAGCCGCCTGCGAGGTGGACGCCCGGGCGGCGAGGGCAGACGTGCCCGCGACGTGGAGGGCGGCCCCGAGCAGGACCAGGTCCTTGAGGATGAAACCGGCCCCGTCGTTCCCCGGAGCGAGCAGGCCGGGGGTGCTGACGAGGAAGGACAGCGTGGTCAGGAACGTGCCGGTGGCGAGGAGGCCTCGACCACGCCGAGCCTCGGCGACCACGGCGCGAGGAGCAGGGCGAGAGCCGCACCGACCTCCACCACCCCGATGATCGCGGAGGCGGTCCGGACGCTGAACAGCGCGTACATCCAGCCCACGACCGGTGAGTGGCTGACCAGGGGCTGGATCGCATCCGCCTCGAACTGGAAGAACTTGAAGGTGCCGAACAGGGCCAGGAGGAAGGCGAGGCCGAGCCGGAGGACGGTGGAGCCCAGGGACTGCAGCTGCCGTCCACGGTGAACGTCGAGAAGGGGGGCGGTCATCGAGAAAACCTCCTGGCCCCTCAGTACGCCCGTGGTCGGCGGCGGTTACGCGGCAGTCCCTCGGGTCAAAGCGCCGCGGGAACCGTTGGGGTACCCTTCCCGGCCCATCGGCCCCGAGGGAATCAGGGCGTGACGGCGCACGCACATCCGGCAGAGCCCGACCCCATCGCGGGCCACGGAAGGCCCAGCGCCCTCCAGCAGGTCGGCGAGCTGATCGTCCTCTTCGTCGCCTACGTGCTGTCCGCGCGGTTGGGCCTGATGATCAGTCCGGTCAGCGGGTTCGCGACACTGGTCTGGCCCCCGACCGGCATCGCGCTGGCCGCGCTGCTCTTGCGAGGAGTTCGCCTGTGGCCGGCGGTCATGCTCGGAGCGGTGGTCGCGAACGCGTGGAACGGCGCCTCCCTGTGGGCGGCAATGGGGATCGGGATCGGAAACGCGCTGGAGTCGATCGTCGCCGCATGGCTGCTCACGCGGGTAGCCCGGATCCACCGCGGCCTGGATCGCCTCGCGGACGTGCTCGCCCTGGTCGTGCTGGGCGCCGGTTTCAGCAGCACCGTCAGCGCGAGCGTTGGCGTGGCGGTCCTCCGGTCGGTGGGGATCGTCGAGCCGGGGCGGCTGGCCGAGACCTGGCGAGCGTGGTGGGTGGGAGACGCCCTCGGAGACCTGGTCGTCGCCCCACTGCTCCTGACCTGGGCCAGCCTCGGGCGGCTGACGCTCTCGGCTCGTCGAGCTCTCGAGGCGCTTGCGATCGCGGCGACGGCGGTGGGGCTGAGCTACTTCCTGTTCCTGCTGGGACCGGCTGCGGATACGGCCGCCTTCCGGCAGGCTCATGTCGTCTTCCCCGTCCTGATCTGGGCCGCGGTCCGCTTCGGTCCTCGCGGTGGGACGGCGATCATCCTGCTCATCTCGGTCTTCGCCATCTGGGGCACGCTATTGGGTCATGGTCCGTTCATCGGGCCCGCGCCGGGCATCAGCCTCCTGAAACTGCAGATCTTCGTGGCAGTGGCGAGCATCACGACCCTGGTGCTCGCGGCGACGAGCACGGAGCGCACGGAGGCACTGAAGGCCGAGCAGGAGCTGCTGGCCATCGTGTCACACGACGTCAGAAATCCGCTCGGTGCGCTCCGGCTCGGCACTCGGCAGCTGCTGCTGCAGCCGCCCGACCAGCTCGGTCCCGGGGCCCGCAGGCACGGCGAGTTCGTCGCGCGATGTGCTCAGCGCCTGGAGTCCCTCATCGGCAACCTCCTGGACTCGGCCACCATCCGCACCGGCCACCTCTCGCTGGTGCGCGAGCCCCAGGATCTGAGCGCTCTCGTCCACGAGTCCGCCGACACCTTCCGACCGCTGGCCGAGGAGAAGTCACAGACGCTCCGGGTGGAGGTGCCCGCGGTGCTGCGGGTGGACGGCGACCGGGAACGGCTGCTCCAGGTCATCTCGAATCTCCTCGCCAACGCGGTGAAGTTCGCCCCGATGAACGGAACGATCAGCGTGAGAGCCTCGGTGCAGGACGGTTGGGTTCGGTGCTCCGTCTCGGACGACGGACCCGGCATCGAGCCGGAGCTGCTGGAGCGGGTGTTCGAGCCATACTGGCGTGGACAGTCGTCGAGGGGGACGGGCCTGGGGCTGTCGATCGTCAAGGGGATCGTCGAGGCGCATGGCGGAACGGCCTTCGTCCAGAGCGAGCCGGGGCTCGGCACGACCTTTGGCTTTTGCCTCCCGGTCTCCGGCGAGCGAGCCGCGCCAGGGTTGGTGATGCAGCGCTTGCTCTCGCGGGGACCGAAGGCCGGATAGCGGCGCCGGCGGAAAACCTACGAGACGATGCGCAGCGGGATTGGCTCGGATACCGCCAACGCGGGGACTGGGTGGCGCCAGCGCGTAGATGGCCTCGGGCCGCCGGGGCTCACGCCGGCGGGGAAGTCGCCGCCTCCAGCGGGTCGAAGTGCGTCTCGGGATTCTCCATCCATTCGCGGAGCACGGTGGCGATCCGGGAGGCGTGGAACCCGTCGATGACCCGGTGGTCCATCGTCGCGTTCACGTTCATCACCTTCCCCACCGCCGGCCGCCCGTCCTCGACCAGGACCTGCTGCTTCGCCTCGCCGATGGCGAAGAGGAGCGGCACCCGCGAGAAGGGGACCAGCGGAGCGTAGGCCGTGTCGAGGCCCAGGCTCCCGATGTTGGTGATCATCAGGCTGCCGAAGGGGTCGGAGGCGATTCCGAACCGACGAAGGTCGAGGTTCAGCGTGTAGGAGAGGAAGGAGAGCACCCGGAGGACGGGCCGGAGCAACAGGTAGGGGAGTCGCTGGAAGGTGCCCCGGGTCTTCTCCAGCGCAGGGTCCTCCCTCTGCCGGACGAGAGCGACCTTCTGTGCGAACTCGTCGACGATCTCCAGAAGCGACTTCTGCTCGAGGTCGTACAGCGTGGCTCCGGAGAGGTCGGCCTTTCCCTCGTCCGTCATCAACACCTGGAAGAAGACGCCGATCCGCTGCCGGAGGTAGATCCGGTTCCAGCGGAGGACGGCGTTCGCCTCGGGACAGGCCTGGAGCGCCATCGCCGAGGCCTTGGCCATGAGGTGGCTGACGGTGAGGCGCCGTCCGGTCCGGGCGCGGAAGCGCGCGATGTAGTCGAGCGCGCGATCCATCCGGAGGACCAGCGTCCCGTAGACGGATGGGTCGTACGCCGTCCGCCACGTCCCCAGCGCGATCTTCCGGAAGGACGAAAGGTCCTTCATCTCGACCAGCGACAGGTTCGGCATGCCGGGGACCGTACACCCCGACGAGGCAAGGCGAGCCACGGACCGCCCGGGCCCGCCCTGCGTACGACCTCGGTCCAACTGGCGTCGCTTGCCCCGGGATGCCCGGAGTGCCAGGCGAGGGTCAGTGGGCGGTCAACCCACCGTCGACGACGAGGACCTGACCCACCACGAAGCGGGCCTCGGGGGAAGCGAGGTAGAGCACCGCGGCGGCGATGTCCTCGACCACGCCGGGGCCACCCGTGGGGACGGTCTGCTTCGTGATGGCCCGGAGGGACTCGAGCCCGCCGAACGCCCTGGCGGCCATGTCGGTCTCGATGGGGCCCGGCGCGACCGCGTTCACCCGGACGCCCTGGGGGATGAACTCCATGGCCGTGGCGCGCGTCAGGGCGTGCACCGCGCCCTTGGTCGCCGAGTAGATGCTGAAGTCGGGGAAGCCGATCTCCGCCACCACCGAGCCGTTGTTGACGATGGTGCCCTTCGTCTTCACCAGATGCGGCAGGGCGTGCTTCATCGCCAGCCAGGTGCCGCGGACGTTGACCCCGAAGGTCTCGTCGAAGTCGGACGCGCCGAGACTGGCGATGGGCCCGTTCTTTCCCTCGATGCCCGCGTTGTTGAACAGGACGTCGAGCTGCCCGTACTCCTTCACCGTGCCGTCGATGACGGCCTTGATGTCCGCTTCCTTCGCCACGTCGGCGCGGAGGAACTTCGCGGTGCCACCCTGCTTCTGGATGGCCTGCACCACTGCCACGCCCTGATCCTCCCGGCGGGCGGCCACCACCACCCTCGCCCCCTCACGGGCGAACGCCTCCGCCGTCGCGCGGCCGATACCCGCATTGCCGCCGAGGACCAGCACCACCTTCGACTCGAATCGCTTCATGGCTCGTCTCGCTCCCTCGCATCCGGCCGGAGCGGGAGGCCCTGGAACCGGATTCGGGCCCTTGGATGCGAGTTCTGGAACGTTCGTTCCACAAAATCGGCGTGCCGAGCGCAGCAGGCCGGAAATCCAGGGGTTACACTCGTTGGTGCTCATGGCTCGCCCCCGGGAGTTCGACGTCGACGAGGCGCTCGACCGCGCGACGGAGGTCTTCTGGACGCGTGGATACGAGGCGACGAGCGTCCAGGATCTCGTGGATGCCCTGGGGGTGAACCGGGCCAGCCTCTACGCCACCTTCGGAGACAAGGCGCAGCTGTTCGCCGCGGTGATCGACCGGTACCGCCAGCACGTCAACGCGCTCGTCGGCGAAGCGCTGGCGCCCCCCGCCGCGGGCGCGGAGGCGATCCGGGCCTGGTTCATGGCCCTGATCCGGATGGGGACGCAGCCCGAAGGACCTCGCGGGTGCCTGCTGGTCGGAGCGCTGAGCTCCTGCACCACGGTCCCGGACGCGCTTCGGGATCAGGTGATCGCCGGGGTTCGTGCCTCCGCCGACCGCGTGCACGAGGCGCTGGCTCGCGATCCGGAGATCGCCGCCCGCGAGAACGTGCGGACCCTGGCGCGCTTCTTCGCCGCCCAGGGGCACGGCCTCGCCGTCCTCGCCCGCGCCGGTGCGCGCCGCCAGGAGCTGGAAGCCGCGGCCGACGTCGCGCTCCGCGTGCTCGAGCCGCGGCGCTGACGCTCGCCATCCCTCCGCGAATTCTGCACGCAGACGTCACTTGCGCGCGCCGGCCGCAGGGTATAGATATGCACGCTTCATGCATAAGTATGCCATCGGGGTGGTCGGGGCCTCCGGCTACTCCGGCATCGAGCTCTGCCGTGTCCTCGCTGCTCACCCCGGAGTGGACGTCCGCTTCGTCGCCAGCGATCGCTGGGAGGGCACAACCGTGCGCGCGCGGACCGGCATCGGCGGGGCGGTGGGTGCGCTCGCCTACGTCCCGAACGCCCAGGCGCTGAAGGCCTCCGAAGGCTGCGAGGCGGTGCTGCTCGCCACTCCGGCCGAGGCGTCGCTCCAGCTCGCGCCCCCCCTGCTGGAGCGCGAGGTCAAGGTGGTGGACCTCTCCGGCGCCTTCCGGCTGGCCGATCCCTCCGCGTACCCGAAGCACTACGGCTTCGAGCACCGGGCGCCAGCGCTGCTCGAACGAGCGGTCTACGGCCTCCCCGAGCTCATGGATCGCAACGCCATCGCCTCGGCACGGCTGGTGGCCAATCCCGGCTGCTACCCCACGGCGGCCACGCTGGCGCTGGTGCCGCTGCTGCGCGCCGGGCTGCTCGCCGAGGAGTCCATCGTCATCGATGCCGCCTCGGGCGTCTCCGGCGCGGGCCGGCAGGCCACCGAGGCCTACAGCTTCTGCGAGGTCGCCGAGGACGTCCGGCCCTACAAGGTGCTCCGGCACCAGCACACCCCGGAGATCGCCCAGTCGCTCGCGCGCGGCGCCGGGAAGGCCGTCCGCCTCACCTTCACCCCGCACCTGCTGCCCATCAAGCGGGGAATCCTCTCCACCGCCTCGGCGCGCCTGGCGCGCGGCATCGACGCGAGCGCGCCGGCGGAGGCGCTCCGGTCGGCCTACCGCGACGAGCCGCTGGTCGAGGTGCTGGACACGCCGGAGCAGGTCTCCATCGCCCGGACGGTCGGCACGCCCCGCGCCGCGGTGTCGGTGTCCACCGCCGACTCGCCCTTCGACCCCGGCCGGGTGGTGGTGGTCTCCTCGATCGACAATCTCCTCAAGGGCGCCGCGAGCCAGGCGGTCCAGAACCTCAATCTCCTGCTGGGGTTCCCCGAGCGCACCGCGCTCGAGCCCGCCCCCGGGGTCTCGCCGTGAACGTCCAGGGCTTCCGGTTCGCCGGCCTCCACGCGGGCATCAAGCCGGCGAAGAAGGACCTCGCGCTGGTGGTGAGCGACGTGCCGGCCTCGGCCGCGGGCTGCTTCACCATCAACCGGGCGCAGGCCGCCCCGGTGCAGGATGCCGAGCCCCGGCTCCCGGCGACCGGTGTCCGGGCCATCCTGGTCAACAGCGGCAACGCCAACGCCCTCACCGGCGAGCAGGGTCGCAAGGACGTGGAGCACGTCCGCCGGGCGCTCGGCGCCGCGCTGCGGGTCCCGCCCGAGTCCATCTTCACCGGCAGCACCGGAGTCATCGGCGTCCCGCTCCCCGTGGAGAAGATCACCCAGGGGCTGCCGCGGCTGGTCGAATCGCTCGGCGCGAGCTGCGAACCCGCGGCCGAGGCGATCATGACCACCGACACCCATCCCAAGGTGGCGCGCCGCTCGCTCCACCTGGGCGGGCGCGAGGTGAGCATCCTCGGCCTGGCCAAGGGCTCCGGGATGATCGCGCCCCAGATGGCGACGATGATCGCCGTGGTGTGCACCGACGCGGCCGTCCCCCCGCCGGTGCTTGCCCGGGCCCTGCGCAGCGCGATGGACGCGAGCTTCCACGCGGTGGTCGTCGACGGGGACATGAGCACCAACGACTGCGTGTTCGCCCTGGCCAACGGCCTGGCGGCGAACGCGCCGGTGGGCGAGGCCGGGCCGGACTACGAGAGCTTCTGCGCCGCCCTCACCGACGTCTGCGCGGAGCTGGCCCGCGACATCGCCGCCGACGGGGAGGGCGCCACCAAGCTGCTCACCGTGGAGATCACCGAGGCCCCGAGCACGGCCATCGCCCGCGACCTCAGCAAGGCCATCGCCGTCTCCCCGCTGGTGAAGACCGCGCTGTTCGGCGCGGACCCGAACTGGGGCCGCGTGCTGGCCACGGTGGGCGCCCGCGCCGGCAGCCAGGACTACCCGGTGGACCCGGACATGGCCGAGGTCCGCATCCAGGGCGTCCGGGTCTTCGGCGACGGCAAGCCCCAGCCGCACGACCCGGAGACGCTGCGGGCCCGGATGCGCGAGGCGGAGGTGGTGGTGGAGGTGGCGCTCGCCGCGGGGAAGGACTCGGCCACCGCCTGGGGCTGCGACTTCAGCTACGACTACGTGAAGATCAACGCCGACTACACCTCGCTCATCGTTCCCCAGGCCGACGGCTCGGTCCGGCGCGAGGACCGGCTCACCCGCTACAGCCCCGGCTTCAAGCAGACACTGCTGGTCGAGGCGCTCAGGTACATCTCCCGCTTCTCGGGAACCACCTGCGTGCTGGGCTACGCCGGCGAGGGGCTCAGGAAGAGCTCGCTCCGGGCGAGCTTCTGCGAGGACGTGGTGCTCCTGCGCTCGGTGGGCCTCCGTCCGGTGGTGGTGCACGGCGCGGTTCCCCCCGAGGAGGGAATGCCGCCCGTCGACCCCGACGTGCTGGAGATGGTGCTCACCGGCCGCATCACCGGCGACCTGGTCGCGCTGCTCAACGCCGGTGGGGGCCGCGCGGTGGGCATCTCCGGCAAGGACGGGCCGCTGCTCCGCGCCGTTCCCGCGGCCGAGGCGTTCGGCTTCCGCGAGCGCATGGGAGAGGTCCGGGAGGTGAACCGCGCCTTCCTGGAGATGCTGATGGAGAAGGACTACCTCCCG
The DNA here is from genome assembly GCA_003818285.1 of Myxococcaceae bacterium. Classification (GTDB taxonomy): domain Bacteria; phylum Myxococcota; class Myxococcia; order Myxococcales; family Myxococcaceae; genus RPRB01. The sequence continues at coordinate 5,271 of RPRB01000085.1, read as the reverse complement.
GTGATCGCCCCGGTGGGCATCGGGCCGGGAGGGGAGACCCTGCACCTGTCGCCCGAGGGAGCGGCGGCGGAGGTCGCGATCGCCCTCGGCGCGCCGAAGCTCATCCTCCTCCAGGACGCCAAGGGCCTGGTCTCCGGCGGCGAGGTTCGCAACCAGCTCACGGTGAACGACCTCGAGCACCAGCTCGCCGACGGCGCGGTGCCCCCGAAGACCAAGCCGCTGGTGCACGCCATCCTCCGCGCGCTCGCCGGCGGGGTGGAGCGGGTTCACGTGCTCGACGGCCGGTTGGCGCACGCCACCATCGCCGAACTCTTCACCGACGACGGCGTCGGGACCCTGGTGACCGCCGGATGAGAGTCCGCGAGGAGCAGACCACCGAGGCTCGGCGGGAGGCGATCCGCCGCCTCATCCGCGGCGGAAAGGTCGCCACCCAGGAGGACCTGCGCGAGCTCCTCGCCGACCAGGGATTCGAAGTGACCCAGGGCACGCTCTCCCGCGACCTGGCACGCCTCGGCGCCCGCCGCGCTCCGGCAGCCGAGGGAGGAAGCCTCTACGAGCTGCCTCCCGAGAGCGCCGCTGCCCCGCCGGGGCTGCTGGAGGCGCTGGACCCGCTGGTGCGGGGCGTGCGAGACAACGGAGCGCTGGTCGTGGTGCACACCACGCCCGGGGCTGCCCAGGCGGTCGCGCTGGCGCTGGACCAGGCGCGGCTGCCCGAGGTGCTGGGAACGATTGCCGGGGACGATACGGTGTTCGTCGCTCCGGTGCAGGCCGCCTCGGCGTCGAGGCTCACCAGGGTCCTCCAGGGACTCCTACGGAAGGGAAGAAGGTCATGAAGAGAGAGAAGATCGTCCTCGCGTACTCCGGAGGTCTGGACACCTCGGTGCTGGTCCGGATCCTCTCCACGGACTACGGCTACGACGTGGTGTGCTGCCACGCCGACGTGGGCGAGGCGCGCGACGCCAAGGCGTTGACCGACCGGGCGAAGGCCGCGGGCGCCATCGCAATGGAGATGGTGGACGCCAAGGAAGAGTTCGCGAAGGACTTCTGCTTCCCCGCTCTCCAGGCCAATGCGCTCTACGAGGGCGTCTATCCGCTCAGCGCCGCGCTCAGTCGGCCGCTGATCGGCAAGCACCTGGTCGACGTCGCTCACCAGTACGGCGCGACGGCCGTCGCCCACGGCGCCACCGGAAAGGGCAACGACCAGGTCCGGTTCGATCTCGCGGTGAAGGGGCTCGACCCGGCGCTGAAGATCATCGCCCCCCAGCGCGAGCGGAACATCAGCCGCGACGAGGCGATGGATTACGCCGCGAAGCACGGGATCGCCGTGCCCACCACGCGCAAGAGCCCCTTCAGCATCGACGAGAACCTCTGGGGACGGAGCATCGAGGGCGGCGTCCTCGAGGACCCGAACACCGAGCCCCCGGAGGAGGCGTTCGCCTGGACGAAGTCGTGGCAGGACGCTCCGGCGGAGCCCGGACTGATCCGCATCGGCTTCGAGGCGGGTTACCCGGTGAGCGTCAACGGCGAGAAGCTCTCTCCGGCCAGGCTCATCGCTAGGGTGGGGGAGTTCGCCGGGCTCCACGGCGTGGGCCGCATCGACCTGATGGAGAACCGGGTGGTGGGCATCAAGAGCCGCGAGACCTACGAATGCCCGGCGGCGGTGGCGCTCATCGCCGCGCACCAGGACCTGGAGCGCTTCACCACCCTCGGTCTCTCCGCGCGGACCAAGGGCCAGCTGGACTCCACCTTCGCCCAGCTCACCTACGACGGGTTCTGGTACTCGCCGCTCCGGAGCGCCATCCAGGCCTTCAACGACGAGCACAACAAGTTCGTGACCGGGGAGGTCACGCTGAAGCTGTTCAAGGCCTCGCTCCGCGTGGTGGGGCGCACCTCGCCGTTCGGCGTCTACAACAAGCTCCTCTCCACCTACGGCCGGGAGGACAAGTTCGACCACCGGGCCGCCGAGGGCTTCATCAACCTGCTCGGCCTGCAACTTCAGGAATACAGCCGCCTCCACGGGGGAGGCGCTTGATCGCCAAGACCGACGCGGCCGGCGGGCCTTCCCTCCTGCCCGAGGTGCTGGCCTTCTCCAGCTCGCTGGAGCAGGACCGGGCGCTCCTGCGCGAGGACCTGGTGGGCTCGATGGCCCACCTCGCCATGCTGTCCCGGCAGGGCATCGTCCCGGCCGAGGCGGCGCGCGCCATCCACGAGGGCCTGGTCGGTCTGTGGCGGGACGCCGAGGCGGGCGAGTTCGTGCCCGCAGGCGAAGAGGACGTGCACATGGCGGTGGAGGCCGAGCTGACCCGCCGCCTGGGCGACGTCGCCGGCTTCCTCCATACCGGGCGCTCGCGGAACGACCAGGTGGCGCTCGATCTGCGCCTGTTCGTGCGCGAGCGGTGCGCCGACGTGCTCGAGGGCCTCTCCGAGCTGCTCGCTCTGGTGGCGGCGCGGGCCGAGGCCGATCGCGCGGTGCTGCTGCCGGCCTACACCCACCGGCAGCGCGCGCAGCCGGTGAGCGCCGGGTACTGGTGGGCCGCGTACGGGGCGATGTTCGCCCGTGACGTGGAGGCGCTGCGCTTCGCCCTCGGCCAGGTGGACGCCTCGCCGCTGGGGGTGGGAGCCATCGCCGGCACCTCGCTCCCGACCGATCGCCGCATTCCTCAGGAGTTGCTCGGCTTCTCCCGACTGACCCTCAACGGCCTGGACACCGTGGGAGACCGCGACTTCGCCCTGGACTTCGTCTACTCGGCGAGCCGGTTCCTGCTCCACGCCTCGCGGCTGGCGGCGGACGTGGTGGACTTCGCCTCGAGCGAGTTCGGCTTCCTGGTGCTCGACGACGCCATCGCCTGCGGGTCGAGCCTGATGCCCCAGAAGAAGAACCCCGACGTGTTCGAGCTGGTCCGCGGCCGGAGCGGGCAGGGGCTCGGCGCGCTGGTCCAGCTCTTCACCACCTTGAAGGGGCTGCCCGGCGGCTACAATCGCGACCTCCAGGAGGACCGCGCGCCGCTCCTGGGCACGGCGGCGAACGTGCTCGCCGTGCTGGGGGCGCTCCGGGTGGCCATTCCCCGCGTTCGCTTCGACCCTGTCCGTTGCCGGGCGGCGCTGGACCGCGACCACACCCAGGCCACCGACGTCGCCGAGGCGCTGGTGCGGGCGGGGGTTCCGTTCCGCTCCGCCTACCGGCGGGTGGGCACGGTGGTGCGGAAGGCGCAGGGCGCCGGGCTGGGGCTGATGCAGGCGGCTGAGTTGGCCCGCGAGGTGGATCCCGAGCTGGCCGTGGCCCTGGAGTCGGTGGGTGACGTGGCGGCGTCGGTCGCCGGCAAGCGGAGCGCCGGGTCGACCGGCCCCGCGGAGGTGGACCGGCAGATCGCCGCGCTCCGCCAGGTGGCGAGCGAGGCCCGGACCGCGGCAGCCTCGGTGCCACGGCTGGCCCAGCTCTTCCTCGCTCTGTCCGGAGCGTCACGATGAGGCACTTCCTGCGGATGAGAGATCTGACGTCCGGGGAGATGCGCCGCCTCTTCGCCCGCGCCGCCGAGCTGAAGCGCCGCCGGCGAGAAGGACACCTGGAGGACTCGCTGGCCGGGAAGACGGTGGTGCTGGTGATGGAGAAGGCGAGCACCCGCACCCGGCTGTCGTTCGCCGCCGCCGCGTTCCAGCTCGGCGGGCACGCCATCGAGCTGAGCGCGAGCACCAGTCAGCTGGCCCGTGGCGAGGCGCTCTCCGACACCGCCCGGGTCATCTCCGGCTACGCCGACGCGGTGGTGATGCGCACCACCGCCGACGCCAGGCTGGAGGAGTTCGTGCGCTGGAGCTCGGTCCCGGTCATCAACGGTCTGACCGACGGCGGCCACCCGGTACAGGTGCTGACCGATCTCTTCACCGTCGAGGAGGCGATCGGGGCCGTCAGCGGAAAGCGCATCGCCTTCGTCGGCGACGGCTCGGGCAACATGTCCCGTTCGTTCCTCGAGGCGGCGCCACTCTTCGACTTCACGCTGCAGCTCGGGTCGCCTCCGGCCTTCCGGCCACCTCCGGCGGAGGCGCAGGCGGCCGGCCGGCACTTGACCGTCTCCGGAGATCCGCGGGCGGCCGTGGCCGGCGCCGACGTGGTGGTGACCGACGTGTGGACCAGCATGGGCCAGGAGGCGGAGGCGGCCGCGCGGCTGAAGGCGTTCCAGGGCTTCACCGTGGACGGGGGCCTGATGGCCGCCGCGCGCCCCGGGGCGATCGTTCTCCACTGCCTGCCGGCGCACCGGGGCGAGGAGATCAGCGAGGAGGTCCTGGAAGGGCCTCAGTCGCGGGTGTTCGAGGAGGCCGAGAACCGGATGCACGTGCAGAAGGCGCTGCTGGAGCACGTCATCCTCGGTGGCGCGGCGGAGACCACCGAGGCCTGAGCAAGGCCCGCGGGCTGCCCCGTCGTTTCATGCAAACGGTGCCGGCGATCCGGCGTGAACGTGTGCCGTCTGTACCGTTTCACTTCCGGGTCGCGCCGCTACGCTGAGGGCCATGGTCCTGATCTCGTTCCGTTCTCGCCTGACCGCAGAGGCCGGCGCGGACTACCAGGCCCTCGACGCCGAGCTGGAGAAGATGGTGCACGCCCAGCCCGGATACGTGGCCCACAAGTCGTACCTCGCGACCGATGGCGAGCGACTCACCCTGGTCTGGTTCAAGGACCAGGACTCGCTCCGGAGCTGGAAGATGCAGCCCCGCCACCTGGAGGCCCAGCACCGTGGGCGCGAGCACTGGTACGAGTTCTACGAGATGGAGGTGGCGGAGGTGATCCGCACCTCGAGCTTCAAGCGCTCCGGAACGCCGTGAGCGGCACGTTTCGGCAGGTCAAGCCGGACCGCGACGGGTGCGGTACCATCCGCGCCGCCCGGCAAACCGTCTGCCGACGCGCCCGCCGCCGAGCGTGCTGGAGGAGGCCCGATGCTCGCCCGTGACCTGACTGACCGACTGGCGGCGATGCCTCGCCTGCTGCAGGCCTGCGCCGAGCGGCTCCCTCGCGCCGAGTGGACCCGCCAGCCCTCGCCGGGGGTCTTCTCGCTGGTCGAGCACTGCTGCCATCTTCGCGACCTGGAAGAAGAGGGGTACGCGCTCCGCCTTCGCCGGATGCTCCGCGAGGACGGGCCGGTCCTGGACGACTTCGACGGCGGGGCAATCGCCGCGCGGCGTGCGTACCCCGGGCAGGACCTGACCCTGGCGCTGCAGGCGTTCGTCGAGGCCCGCGGCCGGAATCTCGTCCTGCTCGCGGGGCTCGACGCACGGGCCCTG